>QKAK01000139.1 GCA_003247225.1 Spirochaetota bacterium
GGGATAACCTCGGCTATCAGCTCCACCGGCAGTCCGCCGGGCCTGAGCACGAGCGGCTCGTCGGAGCTCAGGTCGAGCACGGTGCTCTCTACGCCGACCGGGCAGCGGCCGCCGTCGACTATGAAGTCGACGCGGTCGCCGAGCTGCGCGACGACGTGCTCGGCCCGGGTCGGCGAAAGGTAGCCGAAGGGGTTCGCGCTCGGCGCGGCGACCGGCACGCCGGAGCGGCGTATGATCTCGCGGGCGACCGCGTTGGCCGGGCAGCGCACGGCTACGGTCGGCAGGCCGCTCGTCGCCAGGTCGGGCACGCGCTCGAGCTTGGGCAGCACCATCGTCAGCGGTCCGGGCCAGAAGCGCTCGGCGAGGGTAGCCGCGTAGCGCGCCGAGAGGTCGGCCACCTCCGAGGCGCCCGACGGCTCGGCCACGTGGACGATCAGCGGGTCGAAGCTCGGGCGGCGCTTGGCCTCGAAGACGCGGGCCAGCGCGACCCGGTTCCACGCGTCGGCGCCGAGCCCGTAGACGGTCTCGGTGGGTATGGCGACGAGGAGCCCGGCCCGTATGGCCTCGGCGGCTCGATCGAGGTCCCGCGCGGACGTAGACAAGAGTTCCATGCGCGGATTATACGCTCCGCGCCGTCCCGGGGCAATCGGTGGCCGGCGGCGCGTACCTAAGGTTCGTAACACTACGGTCCACTTGACCCCGGGCCCCGGCGTACCTATAGTACCGGGGTACAGCGGCGACGCGGGGGAATCCGGTTAGAATCCGGAGCTAGCCCGTAACTGTGGGCCGCGCCCTATCCGGGCGCAGGCGAGCCAGGATACCCGCGCCGCCCTAATCTTCGTGGAACGCTTCGTGGTACAGGCGTAAAACGATCGTCCGGCGCCATGGCGGCGCCGGCCCTTCGATGGCACCCCGATCAGGAACCGTTCCTCCGCCGCGCGCGCGACGACCTCGCGCCCGATCAAGGAGGAATCTATGAAACGCGCCGCTCTATCGCTCTGCGCGCTCGCGATCGCCGTCGCGGCCGCGGTAGCCGAGCCCGTGTCGTTCGTCGACGAGCGAGGCGTCACGATCAGCCTGCCTGGCAAGGCGAGGCGCGTCGTGTCGCTGTCGCCCGAGCTGACCGAGTCGCTGTTCGCCGCAGGCGCCGGCGACGCCGTCGTCGGCGTGACGACCTACTGCAACTACCCGGCCGAGGCGTCGGGCAGGACCAAGATAGGCGGATTCTCCGCCAAGACGATCAGCGTCGAGACGATCATCGCGCTCAAGCCGGACCTGGTGGTCGGCGGCCTCTCCGCCCACGGACAGCTCGCCGCGCAGTTCGAGCGCGCCGGCCTGCGCTTCGCGGCGTTGCCGACGACCGACTTCGACGATATCTACGCGACCATCGCGCTGCTCGGCCGCGTAGCCGGCGACGAGGCCGTCGCGAACGCCCTCGTCGCCGACCTGAAGGCCAGGCTCGCGGCGGTCGGCGCAAAGGTCGCGGCCGTGCCGCCCGCCGAGCGCCCGCTCGTGTTCTGGGAAACCTGGGACGAGCCCCTGATGAGCGCCGGCCCCGGCACCTTCACGGGCCAGATCATCGTCGCGGCCGGCGGGCGCAACTGCTTCGCCGACGCGGCCTCGGACTGGCCGGTAGTCAGCTTCGAGGCGCTGCTCGCGCGCGATCCCGACTACATCATGGCCGCCGACAGCCACGGCGAGGCGCTGACGCCCGAGCGGCTGGCCAAACGATCCGGCTGGAGCTCCCTGCGGGCCGTCAGGAACGGCAGGCTCGTCTTCCTGGACGGCGACATCGTCGCCAGGGCCGGACCGCGCTTCGTCGAGGCGGTAGAGCTGATGGCCCGCGCCCTATACCCGGAATCGTTCGATAGGTAGCGGCGGCGCATGTCGAAGGATACGAACCGGGCCGTCCTGGCCTACGCGGGGCTCGCGGCCCTGCTCGCCGCGTCGTTCGCGGCCGCCATCGCGCTCGGCGCGGTCAGGCTGTCGCCGGTCGAGGCCGCCCGGGCATTGCTGTCGTCGCCCGCGGCCTCGGACGAGGCCGCCTCGTCCCCCGAGGCGATCATCGTCGGCATCAGGTTCGCCCGCGCCTGCCTCGCCGCGGCGGTCGGCGCGTCGCTCGCCGCCTCCGGGGCCGTGTTCCAGGGCCTGTTCCGCAACCCGCTCGCCGACCCCTACGTGATCGGCAGCTCCGGAGGCGCCGCCCTCGGCGCCGTCTGCGCGATAGCCTTCGGCTCGGGCGCTGGCGCGCTCGGCTTCTCGGGCATCGGGCTCGCCGCCTTCGCCGGCGGGCTCGGCGCGACCATGGTCGTCTACCTCGTAGCCGGCGCGACCCGCCTCCGTTCCGACGCCTCGAGCCTGCTCCTGGCCGGCACCGCCCTCGGCTCGCTGTTCTCCGCCCTCGTATCGATCGTGCTGGCGCTCAAGGACAAGGACCTGCACCAGGCCTGGTTCTGGCTGCTCGGCGGCTTCTCCGGGCGCGGCCTGCCCGAGCTCGCGGCGTCCGCTCCGGCCATGCTGGCGGGCTTCGCGGCCGCGATGGCCGGGTCCCGTTCCCTCGACCTCTTGTCGGTCGGCGACGAGGAGGCGACCAGCCTCGGCCTCAGGCCGGCCGCGACCCGCTTCGTCGTCGGCGGCTTCGCGGCTCTGTCCGTATCGGCCGCGGTCGCCCTGTCCGGCGCCATCGGCTTCGTCGGGCTGGTCTCGCCGCACATAGCCAGGCGCTTCGTCGGCCCGAGGCACGTACGGCTGATACCCGCGGCGGCCCTCGTCGGCGCCTCGCTCCTCGTCGTCGCCGACGTCGTCGCGCGCACCGCCTTCGCGCCGGTCGAGATGCCGGTCGGCGCCATGACGGCGCTGATCGGGGCGCCGTTCTTCGTGTACAAGATAGCCAGGCGCGGACTGGACGGCGCCCGATGAGCGCCCTGCTCGAGGCGCGCGGCCTGTCGGCCGGCTACGGCGAGCGGGTCGTCGTCGCGGGCGCGTCCTTCTCCGTATCGGCCGGTTCGCTGCTCGTCGTGCTCGGCCCCAACGGCTGCGGCAAGACCACCGTGCTCAAGACCTGCCTCGGCCTCCTGCCGCCGCTGTCCGGCGACGCGCTGCTCGGCGGGCTGCCGGTAACCGGCCTGCGTCCGCGCGAACGGGCGCGGCTGGCGGCCTGGGTGCCGCAGCTCGCGGAGTCGGCATGGTCGTACCGATCGCGCGACATCGTCGCGCAGGGCCGATTCGCCGCGCGCGGGCCCTTCATGCCGTTGAACGGCGACGACGAGGCGGCCGTCGACGCGGCCCTGGACGCGATGGACGCCCGGGCCTTCGCCGACCGGCCCTTCTCGTCGCTGTCCGGCGGCGAGGCCAGGCGCGTGATGATAGCCAGGGCCCTGGCGCAGGAGACGCCGCTCATCGTGCTCGACGAGCCGGCGGCCCACCTGGACCCGGGCCGGCAGATGGAGCTGATGGAGCTGCTGGCCGGCCTCGCGCGCTCCGGCAAGGCCGTCGCCGTCAGCGTCCACGACGTCAACGCCGCCAAGCGCTTCTCCGACCTTGCCCTGCTCGTCGGCAAGGACGGCTCGGCGGCCTTCGGCGCCCCCGGCGACGTCCTGACGCCCGAGAACCTCGAGAACGCCTACGATACCCATTTCATACACGGCGACCACGAGTCGTACGGACCCTACGTACTGCCCCTGTCGCGGAAACGAGCCAAGGAGAGCCATGATGGACGATAAGCGGATACTGAGCGAGGTCTCGGCGTTGCTCGACGACCTGACCAAGCCCAAGGGCAGCCTGGGCCGGCTCGAGGACTACGCCTCGAGGCTGGCGGTGATCCAGGGGCGCGTGCCCCCGCGGGTCAGGCGGAAGGCGGCCTTCGTACTGGCGGGCGACCACGGCGTCGTATCGCGCGGCGTGTCGCTGTACCCGAAAGAGGTCACAGCCCAGATGTTCGCGAACATCATGGCGGGCGGCGCCGGCATCAACGTACTGTCGCGGGCCTGCGGCTTCGACGTGTTCGTCGTAGACGCGGGCGTCGACGCCGACCTGCCCGACTATCCCAGCGGCGGCGCGGACGGCAAGCCGCGCTACGTGCCGATGAAGGCGGTACGCGGCACCAAGGACTTCACCGTCGAGCCGGCCTTTACCGAGAACGAATTCCTCCAGTGCCTGCACAACGGCCAGAAGCTGGCCGATCTCGCGGTCCGCGAGGGCTACGACATCGTCGCCCTCGGCGACATGGGCATCGGCAACACGACGAGCGCGGCCGCGGTGCTGGCCGGCTACGGCTTCGACCCCGACCTGGTCGTCGACCGGGGCACCGGCATCGACGACGCGGCGCTGGATCGGAAGCGGGCGCTCATCACGGAGGCGGTGGCGGCCCGCGGCCCCTACCCGACCCCCGAGTCGGTCGGCGCGGCCTTCGCCGGGCCGGAGATAGCCACGGCCGCGGGCGTGATACTCGGGCTCAAGGGCAAGGGCGTCGCCTGCATGCTCGACGGCTTCCCGATCACGGCCGGCGCGGTCATAGCCTGGAAGATAGACCCGAGCGTCACCGACTACCTGTTCGCCGGCCACCTGTCCAGGGTCAAGGGCCACCGCCCGGTGCTCGAGGCGCTCGGCCTCGAGCCGGTCGTGTCGCTCGACATGCGCCTGGGCGAGGGCACCGGCGCCGTCATCGGAGGCTTCATCGTCGAGCTGGGAGCCAGGATAGCCGGCGAGATGTCCCGCTTCTCCGACGCGGCCGTCTCCAAGGCCTCCGGCGAGGAGAAGGATTTCTGAGCCCCGCCCCGCGCGACGCGGCAGGCGACGGGCCTGGAGCAGTCCTGAAGCACGGCGGCGACTTCGTCGCGCTCGCCGAGGCTTCCGGCCTGCCCGAGTCGGCCGTCGTCGACGCCAGCGCCAACCTGAACCCGCTCGGTCCCCCCGACTGGCTCGACGCGGCCTTCGCCGAGGGCCGCAGGCTGTCCGGCCGCTACCCCGACCCGCTCTACCGCGGCCTCCGGGCCGCCGCGGCCGGGCGGCTCGGCGTGCCGGACGACCGCATCGTATTCGGGAACGGCGCCGACGAGCTGATGTTCGCCGTCGCCCGCGCGGCCCGGCGGCGAGCCTCCGCCAACGCCGCGGCGCCGGGACCGGAACCGTCGGCCATAGTCGAGGCTCCGTCCTACGCCTCGTACCGCGACGCGTCCGAGGCCGCGGGCCTCTCCGTGTCGACGGTCCCGGCCACGATCCCGGCCCCGGCCGATAGCCCGCCCGGCGTCGTCGAAGCCGGCTCGCCGAGCGAGCGTCCGCTGTCGGCCGCCGAGTCCGCTATCGCGGACGCGCCCCCCGGCTCGATCCTCTGGCTCGGCGCGCCGAATAATCCGACGGGCATCCTCCCGCCCGGCTATCCGGCCCCGGTCGTCGAGCTGGCGCGCCGCCGTCCCGACAAGCTGATCGTCTGCGACGAGGCCTTCCTGGACTTCTGCGACGGCGCCGATCCCGCCGGGGCCTCGCGCGAGGCCGCGTCCGCTCCGAACCTGATCGTCCTCAGGTCGATGACCAAGTTCTGGGCGGTGCCGGGCCTGCGCGCCGGCTACGCCGTCTGCTCGGCGGGGCTGGCCGCCGCGATACGGGCCGAGCTGCCGAACTGGCCGCTCAATTCGGTCGCCGAGGCCTTCGCCAGGCGGGCCCTGACCGACCCGGAGGCCGGAGAGCGCCGCTCGCTAACCCGCGCCTTCGTCGCGGCCGAGCGCGGGCGCACGGCCGCGCTGCTCGGTTCGCTTCCGGGACTGACCCCGCTCCGTTCGCTCGCCAACTACTACCTCGTGCGGGTCGATCCCGGCCTCGCCGGCGCGTCGGGCCAGGAATTGGCCGACAGGCTGGCCGCCATGGGCGTCGGCGTGAGGCGCTGCGGCAACTACGACGGGCTGTCCCCCGATCACCTCCGCGTCGCCGTGCGGACGGAGCGCGAGAACGACGCCATCGCCGCGGCCTTCGCCGCCGCGCTACCGGGCCCCGACGCGACCGCCCCGTCGGCCGGACCCGATACCGGCGATCGCGCCATCCCCGGCCCCCGCCCGGCCCCGCGCCGGGCCAAGGCGCTGATGATCCAGGGCTGCTCCTCGGGAGCCGGGAAGAGCCTCGTCGCGGCCGCCTTCTGCCGCGTCTTCAGGGACGAGGGCTACGACGTGGCGCCGTACAAGGCGCAGAACATGTCGCTCAACTCCGCGGTGACCCCCGACGGCCTCGAGATCGGCCGCGCCCAGGCCGTGCAGGCAAGCGCTTGCGGCCTCGAGCCGGACGCGCGGATGAACCCGATACTCCTCAAGCCCGAGAGCGACACGGGCTCCCAGGTCGTGCTGCTCGGCAGGCCCTACGCGAGGCGCTCGGCCCGCGACTACTACGCGATGCACGACGAGCTCCGGGCGGCGGCCCGCCGGGCCTACGACGAGCTGGCCGCCGAGCGCGAGCTGATCGTGCTCGAGGGCGCGGGCAGCCCGGCAGAGATCAACCTGAGGAGCCGCGACCTCGTCAACATGAGCGCCGCCCGCCACGCCGGCGCCCGCGTGCTGCTCGTCGGCGACATCGACCGCGGCGGCGTCTTCGCGTCGTTCATCGGCCACGTCGCCACCTTCGCCCCGGACGAGCTGCGCCTGCTGTCGGGCTTCGTCGTCAACAAATTCCGCGGCGACCCCGCCCTGCTCGGCGACGCCTTCGCGATGACCCGCGAACGCACCGGCTATCCGGTGCTCGGCTGCGTGCCTATGCTGCGCGACCTGGCCATACCCGACGAGGACGAGCCTATCGTAAAGGCCGGCCGCCGCCCGGGAGCCGAGCTGCGCGTCGCGGTGCCCAGGCTGCCCCGCGTGTCGAATTTCACCGACCTGGACGCCTTCGCCTCCGAGCCCGACGTCGAGGTCGTGCCTATCTCGAAGGGGGAGGAGGTCGACTATGGCCGCTTCGACGCGGTGGTCATCCCCGGGAGCAAATCGACCGTCGCCGACCTCGGCTGGCTGCGCGCGTCGGGCCTGGCCGACGGCATCGTACGCTTCGCCGCCTCCGGCGGCGCGGTAGCCGGTATATGCGGCGGCTACCAGATGCTCGGGCTGTCGCTGCTCGACCCCGACGGGGTCGAGTCGCCGTCCCGGGAGACGCCGGGGCTCGGGCTCCTGCCGGTGGTCACGGTCTTCGCCGCCGACAAGACGCTGTCGCGCTCGAGCGCCCGCTGGGTCGGCGCCGGCCTGAGCGAGGCCCGCGGGGCGGCGCTGACCGGCTACGAGATCCATCACGGCGTCACCAGGCCGGCTGATACGGCCTCGATCGAGCCGGCTATCCTGTCCGACGGCGGCGCGCCGCTCGGCTACGGCGCCGGACGCGTCTGGGGCGGCTACCTGCACGGCGTCTTCGACGCGGACGGCTTCCGCCGCGCCTTCCTGAACGAGCTGCGCGCCCGCAAGGGCCTCGCGCCGCTGCCGCCGAGCCCCGGAGCGAGCCTCGACGCGGAGCTGTCCCGCCTCGCCGACGCGGTCCGCTCCAACGTCGACCTAGCGTACATACGCGCGGAGCTCGGGCTGCGATGAACCTCGATCCGGCCTCGCTCCGCGCCGCCCTCGCCATCGCCGGCGGCCTCGCCCTCGACGCGGCGATCGGCGACCCGGCCGCGCCCTGGCACCCGGTCAGGCTGCTCGGCGGCCTCGCCGCCGGCGCCGAGTCAGCGGCCAGGCGGGTCTGGAAGGCGCCGGTCGCCGCCGGCCGGACCGACGCCGAATCGCGCGGGCCGGCGATTCGAGCCGGGCTGGCCGGGGCGTCGGCCTGGCTGGCGGTCGTCGCCGTAGCCGCGGCCGCCGCGCTCGCCCTGAGCCGGGCGGCCCGCGCCGCCCATCCCTTGGCCGGCCTCGCGGCGGACGTGATAGTCGTCTGGGCGTCGATAGCGCCGGCCGACCTGGCCGCGCACGCCGCCCGCGTCCGGCGGGCGCTCGAGGCCGCCGAGCGAGGCGAGCCCGGCGCGCTGGGGCGGGCCCGCGCCGCCGTGGCCATGCTGGTCGGCCGCGACGTATCGGCCCTCGACCCGGCCGGCGTCGCTCGGGCCTGCGTCGAGAGCGTCGCCGAGAGCTCGGTCGACGGCGCCGCCGCGCCGCTGTTCTGGGCCGCCCTGCTCGGCCCGGCCGGCGCCTTCGCGTACCGCGCCGTCAACACGATGGACTCGATGTTCGGCCACAAGGACGAGCGCTACCTGCGCTTCGGGCTCGTGCCGGCCCGCGCCGACGACGCCGCGAACTGGCTGCCCGCCAGGCTCTCGTCGACCCTGGCCTGCCTGCTCGCCCCGGTCGCCGGAGGCTCGGCCCGCGCCGCGCTCGGCTCGTTCGCGCGCTGGCGCCTGGCCCACGAAAGCCCGAACGCCGGCCATCCCGAGGCCGCCTACGCGGGCGCGCTCGGCCTCAGGCTCGGCGGCCCGTCCCGCTATCCGGAAGGCGTCATCGACAAGCCCTGGATCAACCCGACCGGCGGCGAGGCCGCCTCGGCCCACGTCCGCCGGGCCGTCAGGCTGATGTACGCGCAGGCCGCGCTGTCGGCGGCGGCCTTCGTAGCCCTGAGGATCGCGCTATGCGCCGCTATCGCGGTTATCGTCCCGTAGACGGGGCCGAGCAGTCGAAATACGATTGACCGCCCGGTCGATCCCGGGCGATCATGGGCGCGGAGGAATCGATGGCCGACGGCCTATACGACTTCTTATGCGGGGCTTTCGGCCTTTCGTTCATCGTCATCGGGGCCGGTTTCATAGTAGAGCCGGACGGAGAACGGGTACGCAAGGCCTTCGGCGCCCTGTTCCTGTCCCTCGGGGCGGCCTACTCCCTCAGCTGGATCAGCGGCTTCTGGCTGGCGCCGAGGCCCATCGACTCGCTCCTTCTCTTAGCCATAGTCTTCGCCATCAGCCAGTCGCTCCTCGAGATCACCCTGTTCGTCTTCGGCGACGAGGCGGTCAAGGGTTCCCGCCGGAAGGTATACCTGATCGGCGCGGCCTGGTCGGCCGCGCTGTGGCTGCTGCCGTTCCTCGACCTCGCGTTCGGCCTCGGGACGTTCGGAGCGAGCGTCGAGGACGGACAAGCCATGGCGCCGTTCCAGCTGATCGGCGCGGTCGGCGCGTACGTATGGCCCGTCGCCATCACGGTTATCTCCTTAGTCGCCGGCAAGCGCCGTCCGTCGGATCTCCCCCGGGAGCCCGGCGTCTCCTGGGTGTTCCTGGGCGCCTTCGCGCTCGTCATCGTCGCGCTCGGCGTCATAGGCGTCTCGATGGCCGCCTCGTCGACCCTCGGCTATCGTCTCGGCCACCTGTCCCTGATGCTGATGATGCTCGCTTGGAACCTGTACTACCGGGCCAGGCCGGACGCGTTCAAGCGCGCCCGCAAGGAGATACGGGACAGGCACGAGCAGCGGAGGACGCTCGGCCCGGAGGAGAAGGCGGCCATCGCGGCGCGGCTCGAGCGGGCCGTCGGCGCCGGCGCGCTCCAAGAGTCGGCGGAACTCAACCTGAACGCGCTCGCCAAGCGGCTGCGGCTGCCGGCCTACAAGCTGTCCGCGTACCTGAACGGCGAGCTGGGCATGAGCTTCCCGGCCTGGCTCAACGCGGCGCGCGTCGAGCGGGTCAAGCGGCTCCTCGTCGAGCGGCCCGGCGACAGCATCCTGGACATCGCCTTCGACACCGGCTACGCTTCCAAGACCGTCTTCAACAACCAGTTCCGCAAGCTGGTCGGCATGAGCCCGAGCGAGTACCGGGACCTGCACGCGCGCTAGCCGCTACCCGTAGCCGTTCTCCGTAGCCGCCCGCCGCCGAACCCGCGGAGCCGCCCACAGGGGAGCCCGCAGGGGAGCCCGCAGGGGAGCCCGCAGGGGAGCCCGCGTCCCGTTTCGCTAAAACGGGACGACCTCCGTGGCCCCCGGTGCTATACATCTACGACGGATCCAGACCTATATATATGGAGCGCATAATGCGTATACCCTTCGACCGCGGCGCCCGCCGCGACGCGACCGTCGCCGTAGCCATAGCCGTCATCGTCGCCTGCGCCGCCGGGACCGCCTACGCGGCTCCCCTCGGCTCCATGACGCTGACCGCGGCGCCGATGGTCACCGTACCGCTAGCCTCCGGCTCGTTCGGCCCGAACGACAGCCTCGCGTCCGCCTTCGGCGCCGCGGTCGGCCTCGAGTACGCGCTGCCGGCCCGGGTCCCGCTGGCGCTCAGGCTGACGGGGGCCTACTCGGCTGGCGGATTCCTGCCGGTCGACGGCGTCGAGGTCGACGGGACCCTCACGGAGCTGACCGTCCTGGCGGGAGCCGGGACCGGGATGCCGCTGTCGTCCGCGCTGTCGCTCCGAGGCTTCGCCGACGGCGGCCTCGCGATGGGCCGCCTGAACTCCGGCGACGGCGTGCTCTACGGCTCGGCCAGGGCCGGCGCCGGGCTCGACCTCCGCCTCTCCGAGGCCTTGGCCATGCGGCTCGACGCCTCGTGGACCTACATGTTCGGCCTGTACGGCGGCTTCAACGCCACCCTCGGCCTCAACTACGCGCTCCCCGTCGCGGGCAACGCCGGGACGATCGAGTTCGCGTCGGCGGACGTCGGCGCGGTCTTCCCCGTGCTCCGCTCCTACTACGACGACAACGCCGTCGGTTCCGCGCGCGTCGTCAACGCGGGCAACAGGACCCTCACCGGCCTCAAGGTCAGCTTCGTCGTCCCCCAGTACATGGACGCGCCGAAGGAATGCGCCGTCATCGAGCGGCTCGCCCCCGGCGAGTCGGTCGAGGTACCGCTCTACGGCCTGTTCAACGACCGCATACTCGGCGTCACCGAGGCCACCAAGGCCTCGGCGGAGATCAGGGTCGAGCCGTCCTCCGGCCGCGCCCAGTCCAAGACCGTCACCGTCGTCGTCTACGACCGCAACGCGCTCACCTGGGACGACGACCGGCACGCCGCCGCCTTCGTCTCCAGCAAGGATCCCTGGGTACTCGACCTATCCGGCAACATCGCCGCCGCCGTCAAGGACTCGCGCAATCCCGAGATTCCGGAGAACCTCCAGAGCGCGATAGCCTTCCACGAGGGGCTCCGCGCCTACGGCATCGGCTACGCGCTCAGCCCCAACCGGCCCTTCGCGACCGGCGCCGTCGACGCGGGGGCGGTCGACAGCCTCAAGTTCCCGAGGCAGACCCTCGGCTATCGCGCCGGCGACTGCGCCGACCTCTCGGTGCTGTACGCCTCGTTCTTCGAGGCCGCCGGCATACGTACCGCCTTCATCACCGTGCCCGGCCATATATTCATGGCCTTCGACTCGGGCCTGTCCCGCGCCGAGGCCGCCGCCCGAGCCATGGACGAGCGCGAGCTCGTCGTGGTCGACGGCCGCGTCTGGATACCGATCGAGACCACCCTGAGGAGCGCCGGCTTCGTCGAGGCGTGGCGGGCCGCCGCGGCCCAGTGGCGCGAGGCCCGCCTGGGAGACGTCGCCGGGTTCTACCCCGTCCACGAGTCCTGGGAGGAGTTCGCCCCGGTAGGCCTGCCGGCCGACGGCTCCTCGGTCACCCCGCCCGCCGCGTCGGCCGTCAGGGCCGGCTTCGAGTCGGAGCTCGCCAAGGTCGTCGCCCTCGAGCTCAAGGCCCGGCTCGCCAGGCTAGGCGCCCGCCCCTCCTCGGGCGCGGCCAGGTTCCTGAACGAGCGCGGCGTGCTGTACGCCAGGTACGGCAAGTACGACGACGCCGAGCGCGACCTCGCGGCCGCGCTCAAGGAGCAGTACGCGCCAGCGGCGATCAACCTGGGCAACGTCGCCCTGCTGAGGGGCGATTACAAGGCCGCCTACGACCGATTCTCCCAAGCCTCCAAGCAGGACCCGGAGAACGCCCGCATCATCGTCAGCCTCGCCAGGGCCGCGGCCGCCCTCGGCCGCTCCGACGAGGTAGCGGGCCTGCTCGAGCGGGTCCGCGCCATCGACCCCGCCACCGCCGACCGATACGCGTCGCTGGCTGACGCCCAGTCCGTAACCGGACGGGCGGCCCAGGCCGGCAAGGAGGAAACGATATGGTTCTGAA
>QKAK01000116.1 GCA_003247225.1 Spirochaetota bacterium
ATGGTATAATCTTGTTAATTATGCCCGGTGATTATCGTGGAGAGGCCACACCCGTTCCCATTCCGAACACGGAAGTTAAGCTCTCTAACGCCGATGGTACTGCCTTATGGTGGGAGAGTAGGTCGTCGCCGGGCTTTTTATTTTTACCGCGCGATCTAGCGTTATCGAGGAGCTTGGCGTGCGCGAGCCGTGGCGCGGGCCGGAGCGCGGTGCCTATGGGCGCCTCGCGAGGCTGTCGATCGTAGTCCTACTACTAACCCTCTTCCCTTCAGCCGGCATCTCCGTCCCCGCGTCGTTCACCGTGGGCGTGTCCGGATGCGACTACGCTACCATACAGCAAGCTTCCGACGACGACTCTGTCCCGCCGGGGTCGACTCTGTCTATCGTCGACCCCGTCCATACGGAGGCGGGCATGATCCTGCGCAAGGACCTCGTCGTCGAGGGGCTCGGCGCCGAGCTGACAACGCTTCAGGCGCATGACTCGCCCGGAAGCTCCCCGGACAGGGTCATGACCGTGATGTCCGGCGCCGCGGTGACCCTTCGTGACGTCACGATACGGAACGGGCGCGCCAGAGACGACGATTTGTTCCGGTCAGGCGGCGGCATACTGAATTACGGCGACCTGAGGCTGGAGCGCTGCGTCGTAGCCGGCAATGAGGCGAATAACGGCGGCGGCATACTGAGCCACGGCGGTACCCTCGATATCCAAGCCACGACTATACGCGACAACCTCGCGGATCGGACGGCCCCGCCGGGATACGAGTGCGGCAGCGGCGGCGGCGTCAAGCTAGAGGCGGGAGCCAGGCTCGTGATGCGCGATAGCGCGATCGTCTCCAATCGCGCGCTCGGGAAGGGCGGCGGGCTGTACGTGGCGTGCGAGTCCGAGGCTGAGCTCGTCAACTGCACCGTCGGGCTGAATCGCGCCTCGAAATTCGGCGGGGGGCTATACACGCGGAACGCGCTCGCGCTGGCGTACTGCACCGTCGCGGCTAACGCGGTCGATTCCCCGAGGGCCGGCGGTGGGATCTACGTCAGGGGAACGATACGGATGAGCTGTAGCATCGTCTCGGGGAACGGGAGCGGCCTGGACTTCGTCGTCGGAGGCCCCGGCGATTATCGCGGCCGCGGGGCGGTGCTCGCCTGCGACTACTGCCTGATAGGGGACTCCAGCTACCCGGCCGCGCTATCCGGTGATCCGAGGCTCGGCGAGCTGACCGACGCGCCGTATTCGGGGCGTTCGGGCCCGGCCGGCGTAGCCAGGCCTTCGCCTCCGGTGATGCCGCTGCTTCCCGGCAGCCCGGCGATCGATGCGATCCCGCCCTCCGCCATCGCAGTGGGCGCCGACCAGCGCGGCGCGCCGCGCCCGGCGCGGGTCTCGGAAGGGGAAGCTTCCGGGGATATCGGCGCTTTCGAGCTGCAGCCGCGGGAGACGTACGATACGGCAGCGGCCGACGGCGGCCCCGCGGCGGTTATCGCATGGCTCGCGGCGGCGGTCGCGCTAGCGGCCTCGGCCTACGCGGTCGTCCGGTTCGCGAAGCGCAGGCGATAGGCATAGCGGGAATAGCCGCCGCGTAGACTAGGCGCTCGTCGCCTTCGGCTAAGGGGCCTTGAAATGCCCAACCCTTGCTTGCCGGTTCGAAAGATGCTATCCTTGCCGCAGCGCATACAATGAAAACAATGCCGGAGGGCCGCATGGTCGAGACTGAAGCTCTATTGCAGCTCGTTACGTTCCAGCTCAGCGAAGAGCTCTATGGTATAGATATTATGGACGTAAAGGAAATCGTTACTCTTCAAGAGATTAGGACGATTCCGAACGCCCCTTCGTTCGTCGAGGGCCTGTATAACCTGCGCGGCGAGATAATACCGATCATCAACCTGCATAAGCGATTCCACCTGAGGAAGGCGCAGCTGGGCGAGGACGAGACCTTATTGTCCGGATTCATAATCCTGGATCTAGGCGGCATGAGGATCGGCGTAATAATAGATAAGGTAGAGCGGGTCATCTCTATCGACTATAAGGAAATACAGCCTCCTCCGCAGATGATCACGGGAATCGGGGCTGAGTATATTAACGGCGTCGTCAACCAGAAGAACGGCTATCTGATAATCCTCGATATCCGCAAGCTGTTCAGCGCCAAGGAACTTCAGAAGATCGAAGAGATCAGGAAGTAGGCTTTCCTGTCCATGGAAATTTTAGCGCGCAGCTCGTATATCCGTAGAAAAGACATGGATTCGGTCTTGAACTGCCTCGTAACCGACCGGCTCGGCCCCGGGGCGTTCGCGGATCGTTTCATCAAGGTCGCCAAGGAGCGGCTCGGCTTCGAATACGCCGTCGCCGTCCGGAGCCCCATCGTCGCGCTTCGGGTATCGCTCGTATGCCTCGGACTGGGCCCCGGCGATACGGTCGGCATGTCGGCGCTCTCTCCAGCCTGGGCGTTCAAGGCCGTATCGTCGCTCGGGATGACGCCGGCCTGGCTGGACGTCGACGACTCGAGCGCGTCGCTTTCCGCCAAGGCCTACGAGCGTCTCGGCGAAGCCGCGGCCAAGGCGCTGTACCTGGCCGAGCCCTGGGGCGTCATGCCGGATCCCGCTCCGCTCGCGGAGCTCGGCATACCGGTGATAGAGGACGCCAGCTATTCTATCGGGGCGAAGGCCGGAGAGGCCAGGGCGGGATTCCTCGGCGCCTACGGCATCATAGGCCTCGAGCCGGCGTCGTCGATCACAGCCGGCGGCGGAGCCCTTCTCTACTCGCCGGGCCGGCGCGAGGCGCAGGTCCTTAAGAACGCCTCCGACGGTCTGACGGCCGAAGAGCTCATGAACGACATGAACGCGGCCTTGGCCGCCTCGCAGCTCAAGGACCTCGAACGGTTCGTCGAGAAGCGGAGGGAGCTGGCCGACCTGTACGCCCAATCCCTTGCGCGAGCGCATCGCAGGCCGCTCGCCCCGACGGTGGAGTGCGAGCCGTCGAATTTCGGCTGCGTCGTCGTGCTCGACTCCGGGGTCAAGGACGTGCGCGCCTACGCCAAGAAGAAGGACGTCGATACCGCCATGGCCTTCGACGACACCTGCGTCGCGGCGGGCTTCGTGCCCGACGGGGAATGCCCCGTCGCCGCGTCGCTGGCGAACCGGTCGGTCGCCTTCCCGATGAACCAGCGCGTCGGCAAGAGCGCGGCGCAGAAGATCGCCAAGGTGCTCGCGACCCTGCCCTGATCGAGAGGACGCATGAAAGCGACGCGAGGACACGCGGCGATACTCGTAAATCCGCAGAAGGACGACGCCGAGCGGCTGTCGCGCGAGATCGACGCTGCCCTTCGGGCCGAGTCCTGGGCGACGGAGCTCTTGTCCTTCGGGCTGGGCTCGGACGACGAGTCGTCGATAGCGTCGGCGAATATACTCGTCTGCCTCGGCGGCGACGGCACGGTGCTCTACGCGGCGCGCAGGGCCGCCCCGTTCGGCGTTCCCGTCCTGCCCGTGAACCTCGGCACGCTCGGCTTCATCGCCTGGGTCAAGCGGGACGAATGGAAGGAGCGCTTCGACGAGGCGGTATCCGGCGCCCTCGCCGTATCCGAGCGCTTCATGCTCGACGTATCGGTCGAGCGCGACGGCAAGGCCGTAGCCGGCTTCAGCGCCCTCAACGACGGCGTCATCTCCGGCTCGGGCCCGGCTAAGATCGTCGAGCTATGCGTCTCGGTCAACGGCTCGAGGCTCGGCCGATACCGCTCGGACGGCCTCATCGTCTCGACGCCGACCGGATCGACCGCCTATTCGCTGGCGTCGGGCGGGCCGGTGCTCGACCCGGACATGGAGGCGATGGTCTTCACCCCGATCTGCCCGTTCACCCTGTCTAACCGCCCCCTCGTGCTGCCCGGCGGCGAGAGCCTCGAGCTGTACGTCGAGCGAGGGCAGCGCGAGCGCATCATACTGACCGTCGACGGCCAGGAATACTTCGACCTGATGGAGGGCGATCGCGTCAGCTTCCGCCGCTCGGCCTTCAAGGCGCGCCTGTTCCGCCACGAGCGGGCGGCGTTCTTCCAGGTCCTGCGCTCGAAGCTGAACTGGTCGGGAGGCCCCGATGCTTGAGGAACTGTCCATCCGCGATTTCGCCATAATCGACCGGCTGTCGGCGCGCTTCGAGCCCGGCCTCAACCTGCTGACCGGAGAGACCGGCGCCGGCAAGTCCATCCTGATAGGCGCGATGGGCTTCATCCTCGGGGCCAAGTCAGACACCGGCATCATACGCTCCGGCGCCGACGAGACCCTCGTGACCGCCGTCGTGTCGGTGGACGGCAACCGGGACGCGCTCGCGTGGCTGTCGGAACGCGGCATAGACCCGGAGGACGGCGCCGTCGTGGTGCGCCGCGGCCTCAAGCGCTCCGGGAGGGGCTCGGCCTATATCCAGAACGTGCCGGTCGTCAGGCAGGACCTTCAGGACTTCTCGTCGACTCTCGTCGAGGTGCACGGACAGCGGGACGGCCACGCGCTATTAAAGAAGGACCGCCATCGGCAGCTGATAGACCGCTACGCCGGCGTCGAGGGCGAGGTCGCCGAGTACGGCGACGCCTACGCCGAGCTGAGCGCCAAGAGGAAGGCCCTGGAGACGATGGCCGGCTCCGAGGCGGAGCGGGAGCGCGAGATAGAATTCCTGCGCTTCGCCATAGACGAGATAGACGCCGCGGCCCCGCGCGCAGGGGAGGAGCTCGAGCTCGAGGAAGAGGAGCGCCGGCTCTCGCAGCACGAGAAGCTATTCTCCGCCGTCTCGACGGCGCGCGAGCTCCTGTCAGACGCCGACGGCGCCGTCGCCAGGCTCCGGAAGGCGCGGCAGCAGTTCGAGATAGCCGGCGCCATAGACCAGCGGCTGGCCGACCAGGCCAGGCGCCTCGACGACGCGTACTACGAGCTCGAGGACCTGGGGCTGTCGCTGACTACCTACGCGGATCAGCTCCTGTTCGACCCGGCCCGGCTCGAGGAGATAGAGTCCAGGCTGTCGCTGCTGCAGAAGCTCAAGCGCAAGTACGGCGAAGACCTCGCCGCCGTGCTGGCCCGCAGGGCCGAGGCGGCGGCGAGGCTAGCCGGCCTCGAGAACTGGGAAGAGGACAGGGCCGGGCTCGAGCGCCAGGTAGCCGAGATCGAGGCGGACGTGAACCGACGCGCCGAGCTCCTGACGGCCGCCAGGAAGGAGGCCTCCTCGAGGCTCGAGCAGGCGGTCACCGGCGTCATCGCGACGCTCGGCATGCCGAACGCCCGCTTCGTCGTGAGGATCGAGCGCTTCCCGCCGTCGGGAGGCAAGGTCGTCGTAGGGCCGACCGGCGCCGACGACCTGGAGTTCTACTTCTCGGCGAACAAGGGAGAGCCGCTGCGGCCCCTGGCCGACGTGGCGTCCGGGGGAGAGCTGTCCCGCTTCATGCTGGCGCTGAAGACGGCGCTGGCCGAGGACGGCGGCGCGCCCACGATGGTCTTCGACGAGATCGACGCCGGTATCGGCGGCGAGGTAGCGCTCGGCGTCGGCTCGCACCTGCAGCGGCTCGCCGCCTCGAGGCAGGTTCTTTGCATTACCCATCTCGCGTCGATAGCCGCTCGCGCCGATAATCATCTTATGGTGGAGAAGCGCGTAGAGGGCGACCGCACGGTGACCCGGCTCTCGCGGCTCGACGGCCCGGGCCGCGTGAGGGAGGTCTCCCGCATGCTATCGGGCGACGCAGGGTCACGGGCGTCGCTCGACCACGCGGCCGAACTGGTGGCCAAGCTCGGTAGCACTCGAGGAACGTAATGCCAAAGATAACGCAGGAACAGAGGAACAGGTACGCCGCGAAGGTCAAGGAATACAAGGCGACGGCCGACGGCATCCTCGCAAAGGAGCAGTCCCTGCTCAACGTCCTGAAGCAGCCGAACGCCCAGGGGCAGGGCTACGTGCGCGTATCGCTGTCCGAGCAGATGCTCGTCCTGACCTCGTACCAGATCCTGATCAACAGCCTATCGGTCTCGCTGCTCGGCATCAAGAACGAGGACTCGCTGTCGGAGGCCAGGAAGAGCGTCGGCAGGGCCATCAAGTACCTGGAGGACGTAGTGACCGGCTACGTCGACGCGCCGTTCTCCGAGTACGAGCAGAGCCTCGAGGCCATCGCCGAGATATCCTACGAGAAGCGCTACGCGCTGCTGCGGAAGATAGGCTTCGCGATAGGCGAGATCGAGGAAGGGTACGGCGCCAACTCCAAGTGGAAATGGTCCTTCGTCGAGCTATGGGGAAAGCTCGCGGTCGTGGCGAAGAACAGCCTGGACCTGAAGAAGGCCTTCCTCGACATGGACCTCGCGTCGCCCAACCGGATGATCGCGCTGTCGTACCTGGCGTTCATCAAGAAGCAGCTTCAGTCGACGGCCGACCGCTACCGCGAGAAGTACGAGGTCTCGTCCATGAAGATGGACGATTTCAAGCAGGCCATACTGTTCCTGAACGCGCTCAAGCGCATCCACGTCGTGTTCGGGGAGCGTACGGAGGCCGAGGAGCTGAAGCGCAAGATCGAGATATGGTCCGCTAAGCTCGAGAGCGACCAGAAGAAGCGCGAAGAAGAGGCTAAGAAGCGCTGACGGCCCCCGCTCCGCGCCCCTCGCGGCCTAGTCGGCCCTGTCCTTGAGCTCGTGCAGCGCGTCGTGCGGGAACAGCTCCCCCATCGTCGAATCGACGTACGAATCCCTCGAGCAGCCGAAGCGGATAGGGAAGTCCGCCCCGACGAATTCGCTGATGAACTGCCTGCACGCCCCGCAGGGGCTGACCGGATAGTCGGAATCGGGCGTGGCGATGACGAGCTCGGCGAATTCCGTCTTGCCCTGGGCGATGGCCGATACGAAGGCTGATCGCTCGGCGCAGATGGCCAGGCCGTATGAACGGTTCTCCACGTTGGCGGCGCAGACGACGGAGCCGTCCGCGCATAGCAGGGCCGCCCCGACCCTGAACCTCGAATAGGGCGAGTATGACTTGGTAGCGGCCTCGGCCGCTAGCTCGTACAGCGCGGTGCGTTCCATGATGCCTCTTTCTGCCACCCCGAGTAGCGCTTCGTATTGACGGAATGGGACGATACTATATACCATCGACGGGGCGAATGCCAATGACGATCACCGGACGATTTCCACGGAGGGAAGCATGAGCGAGGGGAAGGGACGACGAAGCGTATTCGCCGTCCTCGTGGCGGTAGTGCTGATCGCCGTATACTTCTTCGTATTCTCCGAGCCCCTGCGACCAGAGCTGAGCGCGGCGCCCTTATGGACGATTAGCCTCTCCGCTTCGACCGCCGCGACGCCCCCGGACGGCGCCGACCCGACGGCCGTCTCGTTCTCGACCGCCAGCCGTTTCGGCTACTTCTATACGGACGGCTCCCCCGGCTTCGTCGGTGAGGCGTCCGGGCCCGTCCCCGTATCGGACTCGTCGTACGTCCGCGCCGAGGCCGTCCCGGGCGGCGTCAACTACTCGCTCCGCTCCCCGGCGGGGAGCGTCATCGCCGACCTCGACGCGAGCGCCCCGTTCTACTCGTCGGGGAGGCTGTTCTCGGCGGAGGCCGACGGCAGCGGCGTGGCCGCCTACGACGGCGGCGGGAACCGCCTATGGTCGTACGCGTTCCCGTGCCAGCTGAGCGCGTTCTCGGCCGGCGACGAACTCGCCGTCGGCGGTACCGTCGACGGCTGGCTCGAGGGCGTCGACTCGGCCGGGCGCCGGGCCTTCGCGTTCGCTCCGGGCGGTTCCCGCCTGCAGGTCGCGCTCGGCCTCGGCGTCTCCAGGTCCGGGAAGTGGATAGCGGCCGTCACCGGCGTCGACCGGCAGCGGCTCGTGGTGCTCGGCCGCGGCGGCGCGGACTACCGCGTGGCGAGCCATCGCTACCTCGAATCGGACTACAGGGAGCCCGTCCGCGTCGTCGTGCTCGACGACGACAGGCACGTGCTCTATCGCCGGCCCGACGGCGTCGGCGTCTGGTCGGTCGACGGGGAGGTCGACGAGCTGCTGCCCGTCAAGGCAGACGACTTCGACGTATCGCTGGACGAGGAGCGCGGCCTGGCCCTGCTCGTCGCCAGGCGCGGCAAGAAGGCCGAGGTCGTCGCGTTCCGCCTGCCGGCGACGCTGCTCGGCCGCGTCCCGCTGCCCGACGGCAGCGAGTACGTCAGGCTCATCGGCTCCTCGGTCTATTTCGGCGCCGGGGATACCATCTCCAGGTTCGACTTCATGGAGGAATAGCGTGTCGATACGGGCCGTACGAATAGCCGCGGCGGGCTCCGTAGCCCTGGCCGCCGCCATCGCGTCCTCCTTCGCGTTCGATTGGCCGGCCGATTCGGGCCGCTACCGCTTCGGCTTCGGCTCGCCCCGGGACGGGTTCATGCGGGGCGTGGAGTTCGGCTCGTCGGACGGGACGGTCCGGGCGGCCGACGACGGCGAGCTGACCTTCGCCGCGTCCTGCCCGAGCCTGCCCGGCGGCTATCCCCTGATCGGCGGCTCGATGATCGTCGTCGCCCACGCCTCGGACATAACGACCGTCTACGCCGGCCTCGATGCCGGCTCGATATCGTCGTACCTCCGGAACGTGCGGAAGGGCGACATCCTCGGCCGGACCGCGCCGGTCGCCGGCCCGGTCCGCGGCGCCGCGTTCTACGCGTACGACGCCAAAGAACGCCGCTACATCAACCCGCTCATCCTCATGCCGAGCCTACCCGACGATAAGCCGCCGGTGATCAGGTCCGCCGTCCTGGTCAGCGACGGCAAGGAGACGGCGCTCGCGGCGTCGAAGGCCGTAAGGCAGGGTTCCTACCTGCTCCTCGTCGACGCGTTCGACCCGTCGCCGACCGGGGAGCAGGCCGCCCCGTACGAGGTCCGCGTCATGCTCGACGGCTCGGAACGGGAGCGGGTCGTGTACGACGCGGCCTGGGCCGAGGGCGGGCGACCGAACCTGTTCAGCGGCGCCAGGATCGGCGAGCACGACTTCCTGGCGAGCGACGGCAGGATGCGCTTCGGGCCGTACGCCCTCGCCAGGGGGCGCGCCGTAATCAGCGTGGCGGTTAGCGATTTCGCCGGCAACAAGAGGGAGCAGACGTATTCGATCATCGTCCAGTGACGGCGCCATCCGGACCTTCTCGACGAGCGCGCGACCGGAGGCTGCGCGGGCCGCTCCGTGCCCGCTCTGCGGCTCTCCGGCTCCCGGGCGAAGCTGGGAGGCCGACGGCGCCATTTTCGTACGGTGCCCGGCCTGCGGCCTCGTACGGCAGGACCCGCAGCCGGAGGCCGAGGCGGTGCTGCGGCGATACGGCGATGAGTACCTCGAGTACGAGACCGAACGGCACCTCGAGTACCGCGCGATCTCGCTATTGAGCCTCGGAGAGGCCGGGCTCAGGCCGGGGGACGCCCGGCGCGCCGACGGGACGGCGCGCCGCGTCCTCGAGGTCGGATGCGCGACGGGAGCCCTGCTGTCGTCGTTCAGCGAGGCGGGCTGGCGCGCGAAGGGCGTCGAAGTCGGCTCCGCCATGGCCGAATACGCGCGCGAACGGTTCGGCCTGGAGGTGGAGACCGCCACGATAGAGTCGGCTTCCTACGAGCGGGGCTCATTCGACGCCGTGGTCGCCACGCATCTTATAGAGCACCTCAACGATCCCAGGTCGTTCCTGTCCAGGGCCCGGGCGGCGCTCAGGCCCGACGGGCGGCTGTACCTCATAACGCCGAACGCCGACGGCCTGCAGGCCAGGATCATGGGCCCGCGGTGGCGCAGCGCCATACGCGATCACCTATACTTGTTCTCGGCGAGGACGCTGCGCGCCATGCTGGAGGACGAGGGCTTCTCCGTCGAGTACGTCGGCACCTGGGGCGGCTGGCCGGCCGGCATGCGTCCGGCCCGGCTGAAGCGGCCGATGGATAGGCTGGCGAAGCGGCTCGGCCTAGGCGACGTCATGGTCGTCAGGGCCAAGCCGGCCGCGGGCCCGGCGCCCCTGGAGGTACCATGACAGACGAGTATGGGTCGGCCGTCGAGCGGGCGGTGCGGCGGGTAGGCGAGAGGATACGCGAGGCCTGCGCTCGCTCCGGAAGGTCGCCCGACGAGGTGAGCCTGCTCGCCGTCACCAAATTCCATCCCTACGAGGCGGTGGAGGCGGCCTACGCGGCCGGCGTCAGGCTGTTCGGCGAGAACCGCGTCCAGGAGGCCGAGACCAAATTCGCCGCCGGCCTGCTTCCCGACGGCGCCCGCGTCCACCTGCTCGGCCACCTCCAGAGCAACAAGGCCAAGAAGGCCGCGGCCCTGTTCGACTGCGTCCAGTCGATTGACTCGATGGAGGTCGCCTCGGAGCTGGCCAAGCGAGCCGCGGCGCTGGATAGGACCCTCGACGTGCTCCTCGAGCTCCATACCGGCGAGGAGTCCAAGACCGGCTTCGCGAGCGAGGACGAGCTGTCGCGCGCCTTGGAGGCGATCATGGGGATGCCGTCGCTCAGGCCTCGCGGGCTTATGACCATGGCGCCGTACACCGACGACGCCTCCGTCGTCCGCGCGTCGTTCCGGGCCTGCCGAGCGGCCTTCGAGAGGGCCCGGGCTCGATTCGCCCCGGCCGGTTTCGACGTGCTGTCGATGGGCATGTCCAACGACTTCGAGCTGGCCGTGGAGGAAGGCTCGACGATGGCGCGCATCGGCACGGCCATCTTCGGAAGCAGGCCGCCCCGATGAGGGTCGCCAAGCCCGTCGCGGCGCTGGCGCTCGCGCTCGTCGCGGCGACCGCGGCCTTCCCGCAGTCGGCCCCGACGCCGGCGGAGTCGTCGCTCCCAGAGCCGTACGAGGCCGGGGAATTCCCCCCGTGGCTCGACGCGGCGAGGCGCTTCGAGATCGTCAGCCTCGGCGCCTTCCCGATACTGCTGTTCTACGCGAGCTTCGCGGGCGACGCGGCCCGCTACGTACGGAACGGCTTCGACTCGACCTACGCCCCGTGGCCGTTCAAGAACGAGCAGTCCTACGAGCCTACCGACGAAGAGCATTGGGAGAGCGTGCTGACGGCCGCCGGCCTGTCAGTCGCGTTCGCGGCGCTGGACGCCCTCATCGTCTGGCGCGTCCAGCTCGAGTGACGGGGAGCGGAACGCCCCGGTACTTAACAGGGCGGGCGGACCTGCATTAGTATTGCCGGTATGCATAGACAAGCGGACGCGCGCGACGCGACGGTGCTGGCCGTCGACGTCGGCGGGACGAATACCAGTTGCGCCGTCGTCGACGTACGCGGCGGCTTCTTCAGGAAGACCTTCGAGCGGCGTTATTCGACCAAGGCCGAGCCGTCGCTGTACGAGCCGCTCGGCCGCTTCATGGCGGAGGCCGGCGCCGCCGGCGTAGGGCGGCCCGAGCTACTGTGCGTCTCCGGCGCGGGGCCGGTCGTCGGCCGCCGCATAGCGCTGACCAACGCGCCCTGGGGCATAGACGGGGACGGCCTCGCCGATCGCCTCGGCCTGCCTACCTACGTCATCAACGACTTCAGCGCGATCGCCTGGGGAGTGCTGCTGCTCGACCCGGCCGACCCCGACGAGCTCGTCCAGCTTCCGGCGCCCGGCGGCGCGCGGGTCGCTCCCGATCCGTCCGGCCCGGTCGTGGTCATAGGCGCCGGGACCGGGCTCGGCTTCGGCTACGCGCTGCGCGACGACGGATCCGTCAGGGTCTATCCGTCCGAGGGCGGCCACGTCTGCCTGCCGGTGTACGACGACGAGTCGCGCGCGTTCTCCCGCTGGCTAGAGGGTCGCTACGGCTTCGCGGCGGGCGCCGAGGCCGGCGTCTCCGGGCAGGGCATCGCCGCCATCTTCGAATACCTGGCCTCCTCGGAGCCTAGCCCCTCGGAGGCCGTACGCGAGGCCCTCGCCGCGCCGGCCGACGATAGGCCGGCCCTCGTGTCCAAGGCCGCCGACGACGGCGACCGGCTGTGCCTACGCGCCATGGATATGTTCGTTCGGCTCTACGCTCGGGTCGCGGCCGACGCCGCCTCCGTCTTCATGCCGTCCTACCTGGCAGGCGGCATAGCCGCCAAGAACCTGGCGCGCTTCACCGAGGGCGACCGCTTCATGCGCGGCTTCGGCCTGGGCTACCGCGATCACGTCAGGGCGATCGCGGCCAGGACGCCGGTATTCGTCGTCAAGGACTACGCCATATCGATCTACGGGGCAGCGAACGCGGCGGTCCACCTGGCCGACGGAGCGGGGCGGACGCCATGCTGAGCGACGCGCTGCGGTCGGACATGGTAGCCAAGGGTATCGACGTAGGGACGACCCTATCCATACTCGCCGACCTGAACGCCGGCCTCTACGACGGGCAGGCCGCGGTGGCGGCCTCGGGCGTGCCGCCGGTCGACGGCGTCTCGATAGTGCCCGCCTCCGGCGACATGTCCTACAGGATAGGCCGCGACGCCGCGGCCTGTCGGCTGTCGGCGCTCGGGCTGGAGCCGCCCGACGGGACGCCCGCCGACGGCGACGCGCTGCTGTTCGACCGGGCCGCGCTCGAGGACCTAGGCGAGCGGCTATACCCCGTCGCCGCCTGGGGCGTGCTCAACGGCGGCTCGGCGACGAGCTACGCCGACCGTAAGAAGAACGCCGCCCTCGGCTCCGGCGTGTTCGAAGCGATACGCCCCGGCTTCGAGCTCTTGGCGCCTCTCTGCGACGGCAGGCCCAAGGGCGTCACCCCGGCATATATCAATCCCGACGGCAGCCCCGGCGAGAGCTTCCTGCTCCTGAAGATGCGGGCGGCCCTGCTGCGCGCCGGGCGATACGTCGAGCGCTTCGGGAAGCCCGAGCGGCCGGCGCTCCCGTTCTTCCAGATGACGAGCGACGGCACCGACGCCCAGCTCGCCGACGCCTACGCCGAGTACGCCGGGCATCCTTGGCTCGCACCGCTCGTCGAGCGGGCCGGCACCGACCCGACCCGGCCTCGCTCGGCGAGGCAGCCGCTCCTGGCGGCCTTCACCCACTCGGGCGACGGGCGCCCCCGCCGCGTGTTCGACCGCGCCTACGGCAGGCCGGACAGCGCGATAGCCCTGCCTGGCGGCCACGGCCAGAGCTTCCGCGTGCTGGCCGACGTCTACCGCGGGCTGCTGGCCGACGGCTACCGCTACGCGTGGATAGGCAACGTCGACAACGTCGGCTACTATCCCGACCCGGCCGAGCTGGCCGTCATGGCCCTGTCCGGGGCCGAGGCCGCGTTCGAGTTCTCGTACCGCACCCCGGTCGATATCAAGGGCGGCATACTCGTGACGACCGGCGACGGCCGCCGCACTGTGGCCGATATCGGCCAGGCCATCTCCTTCGAGCGGGTGCTGGAGCTCGAGGCCGCCGGCTCTCGGGTGCTGTTCAATTGCGCCACCGGCCTGTTCGACCTAGCCCGCCTCGTGCCGAGGCTCGACGAGATAGCCAGGCGGCTGCCGGTGCGCGTCTCAGACCAGGACAAGGACGCCGGGCGCTACAGCCAGGCCGAGCAGTCTACCTGGGAGGTAGTCGGGCTCCTCGACGCGCCGCTCGGCTTCGCCGTGGAGAAGGGCGAGCGCTTCATCGCCGCCAAGCTGCTGGCCGAGACGGTCCTGGCCAGCGGCGCCGCCGGCGCCGCGACCCTGCCTCCGAACGTAGCGGAGACGGCCGCGACGATGTCCGGGGGGCTACGCTCGGTGCTATCGGGGCCGTGCGGGCTCGCGCTCGACGGCGGCGCTTGGCGGCCCGCCCGGGATTAGCCGCGGACGGGCTGCGTTCGGCTATCGTCGTAAAGCCGCTAAAACGGCGGCCGGCCCATCCGGGCCGGCCGTTCTTCTACGATAGGGCTATTTCGAGCACCTCCTCCATCCGGTCGACCGGATGGAAGGTTATGCCCTTCTTGACGTGCTCCGGTATGTCCGACAGGTCCTTCTCGTTGGCCCTCGGAATGATGATCTCCCTGATCTTGTTGCGCTTGGCGGCTACGGTCTTCTCCCTGAGGCCTCCGATCGGCAGCACCTGCCCGGTCAGCGACAGCTCGCCGGTCATCGCCAGCCTGTCCCTGACCCGCCTGCCGAGCACGAGCGACGCGAGCGAGGTGGCCATGGTGATGCCGGCGCTCGGGCCGTCCTTCGGCGTGGCGCCCTCCGGGATATGCAGGTGGATCTGGCGCTCCTCGAAGAACTTCGCGTCGACGCCGTGGGCGTCCGCCACGTGGTGCCTGACCCAGGTATAGGCGATGCCGGCGGATTCCTGCATCACCGAGCCCATCTGGCCGGTCAGCTTGAAGCCTTCCTTGCCGGGGTTCGCCACCGCCTCTATGATCAGCGTATCGCCGCCCATGCTGGTCCAGGCCAGCCCGACGGTCATGCCGGGCAGCGTCGCCCGCTTGATCTCGTCCGCGTCGAAGCGCGGCTTGCCGAGGTACTTCTCGAGCGACGGCTTGTCGACCTCGAAGCGCTTGGCCTCCTCGCCTTCGGGGGCCGTGACGACGGCCAGCGCGATCTTGCGGTGGATACGGTCCAGGTACTTCTCGAAGTTGCGGACGCCGGCCTCGCGCGCGTAGCCCTCGGCGATGGCGGTCAGCGCGTCGCGGGTGTACTTGACGCGGGCCTTCTTGAGGCCGTTCTTCTCGAGGCTCTTCGGGATCAGGTAGCGCTTGGCGATCTCGAGCTTCTCCGAGTCGACGTAGCCGGACAGCTGGATGATCTCCATGCGGTCGCGCAGCGGCCCGGGTATGGTGTCGAGGGTGTTCGCGGTGACGATGAAGAACACGTTCGAGACGTCGAAGGGCAGGTCGAGGTAGTGGTCGCGGAACGCCACGTTCTGCTCCGGGTCGAGCACCTCGAGCAGGGCGCTCGACGGGTCGCCCTGGTAGCTCGAGCCCATCTTGTCGATCTCGTCGATCATGAAGACCGGGTCGCGGCTCTTGGTGATCTTGAGGCCCTGGATGATCTTCCCGGGCAGCGCGCCGACGTAGGTACGGCGGTGGCCCTTG
>QKAK01000166.1 GCA_003247225.1 Spirochaetota bacterium
CGGCGATGGTATAATCTTGTTAATTATGCCCGGTGATTATCGTGGAGAGGCCACACCCGTTCCCATTCCGAACACGGAAGTTAAGCTCTCTAACGCCGATGGTACTGCCTTATGGTGGGAGAGTAGGTCGTCGCCGGGCTTTTTTTTATGACGCGCGATCTGCGGCGTCAAAACGCCCGATGTTCCTCTTGACGTGCAATAGCACGCCTGCGAGGCCCATCGGGCGTTTTTTCTTGCATCTCATCGCGTCATAAAAAAAACCGAGGTACAGGCGCGCCGTTAGCGCTTCGCGTCTATGCTCGTGGGAAAAAGAAAAAGGATCGTTTAGGGCCCGATAGGGTACCGCGACGGGAGGTCGCGGGTAGTCCGAGGCGCGGTTCCGCGACGCGGAGCCGCTACGGCTGCGTTATAAGGCGAGATACATGAAGGGTATCTCCATCTCCTTGCTGCTCAAGCCTCCGTGGTTGCCGAGGTTCTTGACTTCGAACCTTCCCGGCACGCGCCACCAGACCGTCTCGCCTTCGAACGGCAGCGCTACCAGGTCGCCCGCCCGCGTTGGTCGAGTGCAAGACGGTGGTCGACGGCGGTCGACGGGAACCGGCTCGTGATGCACGAGACGACCCCGTCCCGCTCGAACCTCGCCACGCCCGGAAACCCGATCCGAGCGCGGACTCTATCTTGTCCCATCCGAGCCCGTCTATGAGGACGAAGACGACGTGGGGCAGCCCGTCCTCGGGCACCGCTAGCGTAGGCAGTGACGGGAAGGCGGCGCCCTCGTTCCCGGACAGGAGCCTGTAGGCGCTCCCCGGGATGCGCGAGAAGCCGTACGACTCATAGAGGGGCAGGGTCCTCCCATGGCCGATCCGGGCGTTCCGGACCGCTTCGATCGAAGCGTCATTGATCATGGTACGCCTACTATGCAGCGGATCCAGCGGATCCAGCGGGGATGGGCCCGCCGTCCGTTCCGGCGCCGCGCCTTGAAGGTAGCCGCCCCGCCGTGCTACAGTTCTCCGCGATGAAGCTGAGCATCAGCAGCGATAAGTTCAACATACTTGCGTATTTCATCTCGGTGATACTCGCCGGGGCGGTACTGCTCTCGTTGCCGGCGGCCTGGGCCGGCGAGGGCGGGCTCGGGCCGCTCGACTCGCTGTTCACGGCGACGAGCGCCGTATGCGTGACCGGCCTCATCGTCGTCGATACCGCGGGCTTCAGCCTGTTCGGCCAGGTCGTCATCATCCTGCTCATACAGTTCGGCGGCCTAGGCATCGTAGCGTTCGCCACCCTCTACGTGGCGCTCCCGCGCCGTAAGGTGTCGCTGGTCAATCGGGGCATCATCAAGGAAATGTACATGGACGAGGTCGAGTCCAATCCTCGCCATATAGTCTTTAACATCGTGGCCGTAACCCTAGGCGTCGAGGCTATCGGATTCGCGGTACTGCTGGCGCACTTCAAGTCGATCGGCGTCGACGGCGCCGTCTTCTCGGCCGCCTTCCACGCTATCTCCGCGTTCTGCAACGCCGGTTTCTCGACCTTCAGCGACAGCCTCAACCGTTTCGCCGGGGACCGGGTCGTCAACCTCGTCGTCATGGCGCTGATCGTATCGGGCGGCATAGGCTTCGTGGTGATGCAGGACGTCGGCCGCGTGTTCATGCGCTCCAAGCGCCGGCTCAGCTACCATTCGCGCATAACGCTGTCGATAACGGCGACGCTGATCGCGTTCGGCGCCGCGCTGTACTACGCGCTGGAGCGCGACGGCGCCTTCTCCGGCATGGGCTTGGGCGAGGGGCTGCTCGCCGCGCTGTTCGAGTCGGTGACGACGAGGACGGCAGGCTTCGATACCGTGCCCCAGTCGGCGTTCGGCCCAGCCTCGTCGGTGCTCACTATCTTCCTGATGTTCACGGGCGGCTCTCCCGGTTCTACCGCTGGCGGCGTAAAGACGACGACGATATTCATGGCGTTCGCCGCGGCCTTCCGCGGCGCCGAGGACGACGGGTCGATCTCGTATCGCGGCGGCGCGCTCTCGACGACGTCGGTGTCGCGGGCCTTCTCGATACTGGCCAGGGCGATCCTGATCGTCGGCGCGTGCCTGCTCACGCTCCTCGCGCTCGAGGGAAGCAAGTTCGCCTTCGTCGACCTGTTCTTCGAGGTCGTCTCGGCCTTCGGCACCGTAGGCCTGAGCCGAGGCGTCACGGCCGGGCTGGGCTCCTGGGGCAAGCTCGTCATCATCGCGGCGATGTTCATGGGAAGGGTCGGCGTGTTCGCGATGGCCGTTTCGCGCTCGTCCGACAGGGTCGAGCGCTTCGCCGCGTATCCGCGCGAGAACCTGCTGCTGGGTTAGGAGGGAATGATGGCCAGGCAATTCGCTATCGTCGGTCTCGGGAGCTTCGGGCTGAGCGTCCTCGAGAAGCTCGCCGACGCGACCGACCAGATAATCATAGTCGACAAGGAAAAGTCGGTAATAGAGAAGCACAAGGACCTGGCGGCCAAGTCGTACATAAGCGACGCGCTGAACGAGGAAGCCCTGCGCCGCATCGTCCCGGAGGGGGTCGACGTCGCGATCGTCGACGTGGGCGACCACCTCGAGGCGGCCATCATCGTCACGAACGCCCTCAAGAAGCTCGGGGCCAAGCAGATCATCGTGCGGGCAGATAACGAGGACCGCGGCGAGATACTAGAGATGGTCGGCGCGACCAGGATCATCTACCCGGCCAAGGAGGCCGCCTACAGGATCGTGCCGATGCTCGTGTCGAGCACGCTGTTCTCCTTCATGCCGATCAGCGCGAGCATGGTGCTGGCCGAATTCCAGGTACCCGACCGATACGTCGGCATGACGCTGATCGAGGCTAACCTCCGCCAGACCAAGGGCATCAACGTCGTCGCCCTGCGCAAGACCGACGAGGACGACTACGTCTTCTTCGATCCCAAGTACCGGATGCGCGAGGGCGACGTCCTCCTATGCGCCGGTACGGAGAAGGACGTCACGGCCTTCACCGGAGCGAGGGTCGTCGCCAGGAAGAACCTGGTGAGCGACATGTTCCGCGGCATCTTCGGCAAGTCGCGCAAGCAGGCCGAGGGCGAGGCGTAGCGGCCGGCGCCCGGAAGGGGTGCCGGCTCCGGTCCCGCGCCCGCCCGGGGCCGCGCCGCGAGGGAGCGGCCCGCGCTAGCCTCGGCCGGCTATCGGCCGGGGTCAGTCGTAGGCGACCTCGCCGTGCTCGGCCAGGTCGAGGCCGGACGCCTCCGCGTTCTCGGAGACGCGGACCGGGGTGACGCGGTTGATCAGCGCCAGCATGGCGAGGGTGAAGGCGAACGCGTAGACGGCGGCGCCGGTCGCGGCCGCGGCCTGCTTCAGGATGAACGTCCCGTTGCCGTCGACCAGGCCAGAGGCGAGCGCCGCCGGGTCGCGCCCCGGGTAGCTGATGGCCGCGGTGCCGAAGACGCCGAGCAGGATGGTGCCGAGGAAGCCGCCTATGCCGTGCACGCCGAACACGTCCAGGGCGTCGTCGAGTCCGCTCCGGTTCTTCAGGTGGATGGCGAAGTAGCCCGCCGCCGCGGCGACGATGCCGATGATGACCGCCGCCTGGCTGCTCACGTATCCGGCCGCCGGCGTGATGGTCGCGAGCCCGGCGACCGCCCCGGTCAGGAAACCGAGGAATTTGGGTTTCCTCGTGAATATCCAGTCGAGCAGGAGCCAGGTCGGCCCGGCGAAGGACGCGGCTAGGTCGGTATTGAGGAAGGCCTGGGCCGTGACCCGGTCGACCCCGAATTCGGAGCCGGCGTTGAAGCCGTACCAGCCGAACCATAGGATCGCGGTGCCGATGGCCACGAGCGGGATGGAGTGCATGCCCTTCTCGACGGTCTTGCGCTTGCCGATGTACAGGACCGAGGCGAGCGCGGCGAAGCCCGCGGTGGTATGCACCACGATGCCGCCGGCGAAGTCCTTGACGCCCCAGTCGGCCAGGACGCCGCCGCCCCATACCATGTGGACGGCCGGGAAGTAGACGAGCGTGAGCCACGCGACGAGGAATAGCAGGTAGGCGGGGAAGCGCACGCGGTTGGCGAAGGCTCCCGTGATCAGGGCGGGGGTGATGATGGCGAACATCATCTGGTAGACGACGAACACGAGCAGCGGGACCTCGGGGTTCACGGGGCTCGCGCCGAGGATGTCCACCCCGCGGAACAGCGCCATGTCCAGGTTCCCGACCAGGCCCATGAAATCGCCGTGGCCGAGGCTACCCGAGAAGCACAGCGAGAAGCCGTAGAGGTACCAGATGATGGTGGTGATCCCGAGCGATACGAAGCTCTGGAACATTATGGTTAGCACGTTCTTGCGGCTCACGAGGCCGCCGTAGAAGAAGGCGAGCCCGGGCGTCATGAACATGACGAGCGAGGTGGCGAGGAGCATGAAAGCGGTGCTTCCCGTATTGATTGGCATGAGAACCTCCGGTATAGGCTGATAGGTGACGCGGCGCCGCCCTTAGCGGGCCGCCTGCGCGATCAGGCGGCCCGGGGAGGCCCTCGCCAGCAGCGGTAACCGTGGACGCGGCTATGCGCATAGGGCGGCAGAGACGGCTCGACGCTCGGCCCGCCTCGGGCGGCGGCGTATACGGCGCCGAGCCTGGCGGGCACGTCCATCTCGAAGAACCAGCGCGGCGGTTCCTCCGATTGCGGCGAGAGCGGCCCGTTACCGTCCCCGGTCGCCGGGGAGCAGGTGGAGAGACCCCGGAGCAGGGAGGCGGCGATCGTGCCGAGCGCCGGCCCGGCGCCGAATTCTATTATTAGCGACGACGCCAGCGAGAAGCAGAGGACCGTCAAGAGAATCAACGGCTCGCCCCGGGGGCGTGGGGAGGGAGGAATTATTGATGGTCTTTCGTCGTCGGATAGAGCGAACATCGGGAACCCGCGCCACTGTATTCCTAAATAGCGAAATGATCTAGGTGCGCGGCCGCTAGCGGCGGACTACCGGCTCGGGCTACCGGCCGCGCTATCGGCCTTCCTATCGAGCCATCCGTAGCGCGGCCTCCCCGCTACGCCTTGTCCGGCACGAGCAGGCCGCTCTCGACCAGGCTCGTGTAGCCGGCGTGCGAGAAGACCAGGTGGTCGAGGAGGGGGATGCCGAGCACCGCGCCGGCCTCCTTGAGGCGGGCGGTGATGTCGAGGTCCTCCGGCGACGGCTCGAGCCTGCCTGACGGGTGGTTGTGGGCGACGAAGATGGCGCAGGCGCGGTCGGCCACCGCCTCGGCGTATATCTCCCGAGGATGGACTATGGTCCTGTTGACGAGGCCGACGGTGATGACGCGGACGGCTATCACGTCGTGGGCGCCGTTCAGCGTGCAGCAGAGGAATCGCTCCTGCTTCCGGTCGTCGAAGTGGCGCACGAGCTGCCACGCGTCGTCCGGCGACGCGATACGGCGCTCCCTGGTCCCGTAGAAGCGCTTACCTAGCTCGAAGGCCGCGGCTACGCGGCAGGCGCGGGCGTCGCCCATGCCCGGGATGGCCGATATGCTCGAGACGCTCGGGACGCCGGCGCTGAAGTCGCATCCGGCCAGCACCTCGGTCGATAGCGTGCGCACGTCCTTGCCCCTCGAGCCGGCGCCTATGATGGCCGCGACCAGTTCGTAATCGGCGACCGACGGCGTACCCGACGCGATGAGCCTCTCCCTGATATCGGGCCTGTCGCCCGAGGCCTCGCCCGCCCATCCGTATGAACCCAGCGCGTGTTTCATCGATGCCTCCGACGCCGGTACGCTCCGCCGAGCCGCGGCGCTTTCGAGCGGAACGCGTCGAAAATGGATACTATATTTGCTTCCGCTGATATTTAATTGTATACTTCGATGCGCTGGTGTACGCGTCCCGGCGTCTGCCGGGAGAAAATCGTGAGGATCGGGGGCAAGATGAAAAGCGTCAAGGGAACCCAGACGGAGAAGAACCTGATGGCGGCTTTCGCCGGCGAGTCGCAGGCGAGGAATCGTTATACCTATTTCGCGAGCAAGGCGCGCGACGAGGGCTATATGCAGATAGCCGCGGTATTCGAGGAGACCGCGAACCAGGAGAAGGAGCACGCGAAGCGCCTGTTCAAGCTGATGGACGGCGGCGAGATAAGCATAAGCGGCACCTTCCCCGCAGGCCCGGTCGGGACGACCTCCGAGAACCTGCTCGAGGCCGCCAACGGCGAGGACTATGAGTGGAAGGAGATGTACCCGGGCTTCGCCAAGGTAGCCCGCGACGAGGGCTTCGACGCCGTCGCTACCATCTTCGAGGCTATAGCCGTGGCCGAGAGGCAGCATTCGAAGCGATATACCGGCCTCAAGGCGAACGTCGACGGCGGCGCGGCCTTCAAGCGACCCGCTCCCGTCGTCTGGCAATGCAGGAATTGCGGCTACATCGTCGAGGCCGCGGTCGCTCCGCAGGCCTGCCCCGCCTGCGCCCATCCCCAGTCGTATTTCGAGCTGCTCGGCGAGAACTGGTAAGGAGGAAACGAGATGACTACGGGAAACAAGGTGTACCGCTGCGCCAAGTGCGGCAACATCGTCGAACTGCTCCACGAGGGCGGCGGCGAGCTCGTCTGCTGCGGGGAGCCGATGAAGCTGCTCGCCGAGAACACGAGCGACGGCGCCAAGGAGAAGCACGTGCCGGCCATCGAGCGGATCGCCGACGGCTTCCGCGTCACGGTCGGCGCCGTGGCCCATCCGATGGAGGAGAAGCACTACATCCAGTGGATCGAGCTGATAGCCGACGGCGTTTCGTACAAGGCCTACCTGAAGCCTGGCGATAAGCCCGAGGCCGTCTTCAAGGTATCGGCGACCCGCGCGGTCGCCCGCGAATACTGCAACCTGCACGGCCTCTGGAAGGCCGAGGCATAGGAAGAGGAGAGCATCATGGAGAAGTACATCTGCGACGTATGCGGCTACATCTACGATCCGGCTGTCGGCGACCCGGACGCCGGCGTCGCCGCCGGCACCCCGTTCGCCAAGCTGCCCGAGGATTGGGTCTGCCCGATGTGCGGGGCCGGCAAGGATAGCTTCAGCCTGGCGTAACCCGTTGCGCCGCCTCCGCGCGGCGCGTTATCATCGAAGCCGGAAGCCAGCCAGAGCGCTGGTTCCGGCTTTTTTTTCGGAGGCGTGATGATATCCAGGGAAGACTTCATGTTCACGATCGGCTACGACGGCGATACGGCCGTCGTCGACGGCAAGGCAAAGGCCGAGTACGGCAAGCTCGATACGCTGTCGCTGGCGCGCCGCGGGCTGTTCAGGTCCGCCTTCGCCTCGGCCCTGTATTCCGGATCCAAGGAAGAGCTGGCGGCCTTCGCCGAGGTATACAACGCGGCGGCCGGCACGTCGTACTCCACCGCGGAGGAATTCCAGCGCCTGTTCGGCGTCAAGCAGGAGACCATCAAGAAGGTCATGGCGCTCTAGCCCGTCTTTCGTTCTAGAAGATGAGCCGTCGCGGAGTTTCCGGTCGGCTTATCCGGGCCATGATAGGGTCGGCCGGCGCGCGACTCGTCCGGGCCCGGAGCATATAAGGCTTGCTCGTTACGAGGAGTATCGCATGAACAAGGTTTTCTTACTCGCCATCGCGGTCGCCAGCGCCTCCTGCGCGTTCGGCCTGGCCGGAAACGGCGACGTCGAGGCCGTCGAGCGCGAGGCGCGGGGTTTCTCGTCTATAGAGGTCAGCGGTTCCGCCGTCGTGCGCGTCCGTAGGGCGCCCTCTACGCGGGTCGTAGTCACGACCGACTCCAATCTCCAATCCGCGTTCGGCGTCTCCGTCCGCGGTTCGGCGCTCCGCCTCGGCTGGAAGCCCGGTACCATGATAGGCAAGGTCACGCGAATCGAGGTCGACGTGTACCTGCCTGAGCTTGAGGGCATTTCGCTATCCGGTTCATGCGAGCTCGAGACGATGGACGGATTCTCCGGCGATTCCCTCTCGATCTCGCAGAGCGGCGGCTGCTCCATCGCGGCGACGCGCCTATCGTACCGGCGCGTCGAGGTAGGCCTGTCGGGATCCGGCGACACCTCGCTCTCCGGCGTAATGGACTCGATCATCGTTAAGTCCTCCGGTTCCGGGGAGGCACGGCTCGGCGGCGAGGGGGATAGCGCCTTCTTCGAGATATCGGGATCCGGCGTCGTCGACGCGGAGGGCTTCGCGTGCGACGAGGTCCGTATCACCGTATCCGGCTCCTGCAAGGCGTCGGTCTACGCCCGGAGGACCCTGGACGTGAATGCGTCCGGCTCCGGGACCGTACTGTACGGGGGCGATCCGCGCGTAAACGCGAAGACGAGCGGTACTGCGACGGTGCGTCCCGTCGATTGATCCCGTGCGCTATACTGAGAACAAGGATTCGAGGAGGCAAGGCATGAAGCGCTCGTTAACGGTATCGCTCGCGGCGTTGTTGCTATCGCTCTATTCAGTATCATGTTCCAGCGCGCCCGATGCCGGGAGGGCGACTGACGCTGACGGCTTCGCCGATGAGTCCGTCGTCGCTCCCGCGCTAGCCGAGGCCGGCCGGGCCGAGACCGGCGCCCCGAAGGAGGCGAGGGGAGAGGCCGCGCCCGCGCCCGCGGTCATGTACGACTACGGCGCCTCGAAGTCGCTGTCCGGTACGTCGGTCCCGCGCGGCGGCGCGCCGTCGTCGTCCGGCCTCAAGGCCGGCTTCTCCGACGATAACGAGCAGTTCAACTATTTCGTCGGCTTCCTCGAGAAGTATTCCGACGTGCCGCACTACGGCTACGACATATCGGAGCGAATAACCGCGCGGGTGCTCGACTCGGCCGGCAAGCCGGTGGCCAACGCGGCGGTATCGGTACGGGCGGACGGGAAGGTCCTGGCCTCCGGCCTGAGCTACGCCGACGGATCCTTCCGCTTCTATCCCGCGGCCGTCGGCGCGAGGTCCGGGAGCCTCGAGCTGAGGGCCTCGGCGGGCGGGATGGGCGCGAGCGCGACGACGAGGCGGGACGGCCCGCGCGTCGTCGAGCTCCGGCTTCAGGGCCCGCGGACGCTGCCCGACCCGCTACCCCTGGACCTGCTGTTCGTGATGGACACGACCGGGTCGATGGGCGAGGAGATCGAGCGGCTCAAGGCGACCATCGAGATCATCCACGACAACCTGGCGGCGCTGCGGCCCCGTCCGCTGATACGCCTCGGCCTCGTGCTGTACAAGGACCTCGGGGACGAGTACGTGACGAGCGTATCGCCGTTCACCGACGACCTGGACGCGTTCAGGGCCGCCCTCGACCCGGTCGTCGCGTCCGGGGGAGGCGACGGCCCCGAGGACCTCGAGTCGGCGCTGGACGACGCGGTCAACCGCATGGACTGGAACCGAGGCGGCCTCAGGCTTGCCTTCGTCGTTACCGACGCCGAGGCTCACCTGGACTACGGCCGGCGGTACACCTACGTGGACGCCGCCAACGACGCCAGGGCCCGGGCTATCAAGCTGTACACGATAGGCACCGGCGGCCTGCCGCTCGAGGGGGAGTACCTGCTCAGGCAGGTGTCCCAGCTGACCGACGCCAGGTACATCTTCCTTACCTACGGCGAGTCCGGCGAGTCCGAGGGAGGCGCCGAGGGCTCGGTGAGCCACCATACCGGCTCGAACTACCAGACCGATAAGCTCGAGGCCATAGTCATCCGCTTCGTCAAGGAGGAGGTGGCCTGGCTGTCCGATACGCCCGCGTCGGTCGACGAGGACTACTTCAGCGCGAGGCCGGTCGGCGAGGAGAGCCGCGACGAGACGCTCGGCAAGCTGTTCGTCGAGGCGGTGGGCAACCTGGCCGACTACTCGACCTTCCGCTTCGGCCCCGAGGCGCCGTGCGTCATACTGCCCGTGTCGGCTACCGGCGACGGCCTCGGGCCGAGCGCCGAGTACTTCGGCGAGCGGCTCGTCCTGGCCGCGTCCGAGGCCGGCCGCTGGAAACCGGTCGAGCGCAAGGAACTGCAGCGGGTGCTCGCCGAGCTGGAGCTGCAGCTGTCCGGCCTGGCCGATCCGGCGACCGCGGCCCGCGCCGGGGAGCTGCTCGGCGCCGACCTGGCCGTGGCGTCGTCGCTGTACCTGCGGGACGGCCGCTACGAGCTATTCCTACGCCTCGTGCGCGTGTCGACCGCCGAGGTGCTCGCCGTAGCCAGGGCCAAGATCGACAAGGACCTGGGCCTATGAGCCCCGCGGGGCGGCCCGCCGCCGGCAAGGCCGCCAAGACGGGCTACGAGTGCTCCGCCTGCGGGCACCGCGAGGCTAAGTGGCTCGGGCGCTGCCCCGCCTGCGGGGAGTGGAACGCGATGCGCGAGACGAGCGCGCCGGCGGCCGAAGGATCGGCTAGGCGCGAGGCGCGGTTCTCGGTGCCGCTCGAGTCGGTCGACCCGGCCGAGGGCGCCCGCGCCCCGTCCGGCTCGGCCGAGGTGGACCGCGTGCTCGGGGGCGGCATCATGCGCGGCTCGAGCGTGCTGATAGGCGGCGAGCCGGGCATAGGCAAGAGCACGCTGCTCCTGCAGCTCGCCGCCAGGGCCGGCGTGCAGGGCCGCGTCCTGTACGTGTCCGCCGAGGAGAGCGCCGCCCAGATTCGGCTGCGCGCCGATAGGCTCGGGCTTAAGCGCGGCGGGCTCGAGCTCCTGTGCACCGGCGACCTGTCCGAGGCGATGCGGGCGCTCGACCGGGTCAAGCCGGCCCTGTTCGTCGTCGACTCGCTCCAGACGATAGCCTCGGCCGAGGCCGGCGCCGTGCCGGGCACCGCGAACCAGGTCAAGTACTGCGCCCTCGAGCTGGCCGACTGGGCCAGGGAGCACGGCAGCGCCTGCTTCCTCGTCGCCCACGTGACCAAGGACGGCATGATAGCCGGCCCCAAGGCCGCCGAGCATACCGTCGACGTGGTGCTGATGTTCGAGCAGAGCGAGACCGACGCGCGCTTCCTGCGCTCTGCGAAGAACCGCTTCGGCTCTACCGACGAGGTGGGGCTGTTCACTATGACCGAGCGCGGGCTCGAGGAGCTGTCCGACCCGTCGGAGCTGTTCCTGGTGCGGCGATCCGGCGAGGCGCCGGCGGGCGCGGCGGTGGCGGCCACCTGGGAGGGGACCCGCGCCTTGCTGGTCGAGATCCAGGCGCTGACCGTGCCGGGCAAGGCGTCGCTGTCGCGCGTCTATTCCGAGCGCGTCGAGCCGGCGCGGGTGGCTCGCGTGGCGGCGGTGCTCGAGAAGCACGCTGGCCTCGGCCTGTCCGACCAGGACCTCTACGTCAACGTCTCCGGCGGCATCCGCCTATCCGAGCCGGGCATAGACCTGGCGCTCGCGGCCGCTATCTACTCGGCGCGCACGGGGCTGTCGCTGCCGCCGTCCACGGCGCTCGCCGGAGAGCTGTCGCTCGCCGGCGAGGTCCGGCCGGTGCGGCGCATGGCCGGCCGGGTCCGGGCCGCCAAGGCGATGGGGCTCGACCGCGTGGTCGGCGCCGCCTCGGCACGAGGCGAGGACTCGGCGCGAGGCGAGGCCGACGATTCGGACTCATGGGATCGCGTCGCGACGATAGGCGCGACGATACGGGCCCTATTCGGCGCCGGCGCCAAGAACGGAGGACGATGATGCGCTACGCGGCGGGCGATCGGCGATTGTTCGGGATAGCGGTTCCGCTCGGATCGATCAGGGTCGAGGGCGGCTGGCGGGTCGGCGAGTATCCCGACCTCGCGCCGTTCGCCCGCCTGTGCGAGGGGCTCGGCGCGGGGCTGCTCCAGCTGCTGCCGCTCAACGACACGGGCGGCCAGAGCTCGCCATACTCGGCGCTGTCGGCGTTCGCGCTCCACCCGCTGTACATCCGGGTGCGCGACCTGCCCGAGGCGGCCGCGGCGCCCCGGGCCGTCGAGGCGCTCGAGTCCTTCGCCGCCGAGGCGCGCCCCGGAGAGCGATTCCCGTACGGCGAATGCCTCGAAGCCAAGCTGGCGGCGCTCAGGGCCGTCTACGAGGCGTCGGCCGATAGCATCGCCGCCGACGAGGGCCTGGCCGCCTTCGAGCGCGGGCGCCCGTGGCTACGCGCCTACGCCGTCTATCGGCGGCTCAAGTCGTCGTACGGCGAGCGGGCCTGGCGCTCGTGGCCGGGACATAGGGATCCGACCCGCGACGAGATCGACGCGATGTGGGACGATCCGGCCGCCAGGCGGGAGCAGCTCTTCCACGCCTGGATGCAGATGCGGGCCGCCGAGCAGTTCGGCGCGGCCGCCGAGGCGGTCGCCGGGACTGGCCTCGTCCTGCTCGGCGACATACCCATACTGATGAACGACGACTCGGCCGACGTCTGGGCCGACCGCCGCTTCTTCGACGAGTCGCTCCGGGCCGGCGCGCCGCCCGATATGTACTCGTCGGTCGGCCAGAACTGGGGCTTCCCGATCTACGACTGGGACGCGATGGCCGAGGACGGCTACTCGTTCTGGCGGGCGCGCGTCGCCGAGGCGGCGAGGTACTACTCGGCCTACCGCATCGACCACGTGCTCGGCTTCTTCAGGATCTGGGCGCTCGGCGACCGCGACGAGACCGGCTGCCTGGGCCGTTTCGTCCCCGGGGCCGAGCTCGGCGCCGACGAGCTGTCGCGGGCCGGCTTCTCGCAGGAGCGGCTGCGCTGGCTGTCCGAGCCGCACATACCCGGCGTCGAGCTCAGGGCCGCCGTGCCCGCGCCCGAGGCGGCCCTCGCCGTCGACGCGGCGCTCGAGCGGATAGGCGGCGAGGACCTGTACCTGTTCAAGCGCTCGGTACGGGGCGAGGCCGACCTGAGCGAGCTGCCGCTGAGCGGCGCCGCTCTCGAATTCCTTAAGGCGCGCTGGCGCGATCGGGCTTTGCTGCCGATCGGCGGCGGACGATTCTCTCCGACCTGGTCGTACCGCGGCGCCCGGGCCTGGGCGACCCTCTCGGACGGCGAGCGGTCGGCTCTCGAGGCCATGATCGGCTCCGCGTCGGCGTCGGCGGAGCTCGGCTGGGAGGATCGAGGCCGCAGGCTCCTATCGATGCTGGGCTCGGCCTCCGATATGCTGCCCTGCGCCGAGGACCTCGGCGCCGTGCCGGACTGCGTGCCGAGGGTGCTCGCCGAGCTCGGGATCCCGGGCCTGCGGGTGCCGCGCTGGATGAGGCGTTGGGACGAGGCCGGGCAGCCGTTCAAGCCGCTGTCGGAATACGGGGAGCTATCGGCCTGCACGCCGAGCGTCCACGACACCTCGACCCTGCGCGGCTGGTGGGAGCTGGAGGACGGCCGGGACGGCTTCGTCGAGGCGTATTGCCCCGAGCTGAGGCCGGCGCCGGCGCTGCTCGGCCCCGACGCCGAGGGCGCCGTGCTGTCCGCCCTGGCCAAGGCCCCGTCCAGGCTGTTCGTCGTCCAGCTCCAGGACCTGCTCGACCTGTCCGCCCGCTATAGGTCGGGCGATCCGAGCGGCGATAGGATAAACGTGCCGGGCAGCGTGGACGGCTTCAACTGGACCTGGCGCATGGGACCGGGGACGGAAGAGCTCGGGCGAGACGCCGCGTGGACCGCTCGCGTCCGGGCCCGCTGCGGCCGATAAAGTAGTATGGCTCAAAGTACAAAAGATACTACGCGTCCGATCGTCGCCATAGCGGTAAGGAACCCCGTCGTTCTCGAGCACGTCTCGCGCGAGCTGCGCTCGAGGGTGACGGGCGCTGAGGTGACGACCATCGTGGGAGACCGGGCTTTCCGCGAGACGATAGCGCGCGGCGCCGCCGCGTCCATCGACGCGCTCGTCGCGGACGCCGAGTGCGCAGAGCTGATCGCCGCGCTGTCGAGGCCCGAGGACCTGCCGCTGGTCGGGGTCATCGCGAGCGAGACCGGCGGTACCGGCCTCCCCCAGGCGATCGCCGCCGCCGGTTTCCCCCTGCTGCGCCAGTGCTCGGAGCCCAGGCCCTACGCCGAGGTCGCGGCCTGGGTGAACGGCGCCGTCGCGTCGCTGTCGAGGGCCGGCTACCGCCGCCGCGACTCGGTCGATTACGGCCGGCGCTACGAGGACCTGGTCCAGGCCTTGCCGGACATCGTCTACGAGCTCGACGTCGACGGCGTCATCACCTTCATAAACGACTCGGTCTCCATGCTCGGGTACGTCCCCGGAGACCTGATCGGCAAGCACTACTCGGTGCTGCTCCACGACGAGGACGCCGCGGCCGTCGACCGCGACAGGGTCCTGGTCGACTACGTCGGCTACCGGACCGGCGTCGCCCTCAGCCCGAAGCTGTTCAACGAGCGCCGCAGCATCGAGCGTCGCACGACCGACCTCGAGGTCAGGCTGAAGCGCAAGCGCGGCGCCAAGAACGGCCCTCCCGAGCTGATAGGCAGCGTCATCTCGTACGGCGAGATATCGTCGGCCGGCGAGTACGGCCGCGACGGCGCCAAGGAATTCAAGGGCTCGGTCGGCATCATCCGCGACGTCACGCTACGGCGCAAGTCGGAGGAGACGCTCCGCAAGCTGTACCAGGCCATAGACCAGCTCGGCTCGTGCGTCTTCGTCCTCAACCACGCGTTCGAGGTGGAGTACGTCAACCCGGCGTTCTTCATGCTCACGGGCTTCGCTCCGCCCGACGTGATCGGCGGCAACGTCTTCAGGTTCCTGGCCTTCCTGCCGGACAAGGTCGACGCCATCCGCAAGCGGGTCCAGGACGGCTTCGAGGCGCGCGACGAGGTCCTCGTCCCGCGCATGGGCGGGGGGCAATTCTGGGCGTCATTGTCGCTGGCGCCGGTCAGGACGCCGTCCGGGGCGATCACCCACGCGATCGCCGTCATGGAGGACATCAGCTCGAGGCGCTCGATGGACGAGCTGCTGCAGGGCGCCCGGCGCGAGGCCGAGGAGGCGAGCCGGGCGAAGTCTCGCTTCATCTCGAGCATGACGCACGAGCTGCATACGCCGATCGCCGCCATCATGGCGGCGGCGCGGTCTCTGCAGGGCCGCGGAGGCCAGGGCGATCCCGCCGAGCTCATCCTCGATAGCGCCCAGCGGCTCCTCGATATACTGAGCGGCATACTCGATTACGTCCGCTCAGAGAGCGACGACCTGGCCGTGCGGCGCGTATCCTTCCAGCTCGGCCCGTTCATGGAACGGGCCTGCGGCCCCCATCGGGCCGCGGCCGAGGGCAAGGGCCTGTCCTTCTCGGTCGAGGCCGACTCGGGCGAGTCCGTCGAGAGCGACCCCGACCGGCTCGGCCGCGTCGTCGAGATACTGCTCGATAACGCGGTGCGCTACACCGGCTCGGGCTCGATACGTGTGACCGCCAGGATCGAGCGGCTCGAGGGCAACGTACCCCACCTGATCGTCCACGTGGCCGATACGGGGCCGGGAATCGCGGACCAGGATAGGGAGCGCGTCTTCAAGCCCTTCTCGAAGACGGAACGGGCGCTTCGCGACGCGTCGGGCGGCTCGGGCGTCGGCCTCGCGCTCGCCAGGAACATCATGCAGGTGCTCGGCGGGGAGGTGCGCCTCGATAGCCGCCGCGGGGCCGGCTGCGATTTCTCGCTGATCCTGCCGACCGCCTCCCCGGTCAGGGCCGAGCCCGCGGGGGCCGCCGATTATACGCTGCTCCTCGTCGACGATAACGAGGTGAACCTCGAGTACATGAGGACCCTGGTCGAGAACCGCGGCTATCGCGTGCTCAGCGCGGAGAGCGCCGCCGAGGCCTTCAGGGCGCTGGAGGCGCATTACGTAGACGCCTGTATCCTCGATATCCAGATGCCCGGCTATTCCGGCATCGAGCTGGCCAAGGCCATCCGGGCCTACGCCGGCCCCCGGTACTCCCCCGACATGCCCCTGTTCGCGATGACCGCCCACGATACGGCAGCCCTCGGCGAGGACGCGGGCCTGTTCGCCGCCGTGTTCCCGAAGCCGACCGACATCGCCAGGCTGTCGGACGCCGTCGTCGCCACGATGGCGGAGCAGGATCGGGCCGCCAGCGCCGCCTTCCCCATGGCGTTCTGCGCGACCGGCTTCGGCCGTACGGCGGCCGTCGCGAGGATGCGCCTCGAGGTGGAATCGGCCATGACGGCCTTGACCCTGGCCTTGTCGGGCACGAGCGACGCGAGGGTGGATATACGCGCCGAGGCGGCCTCGCTATCGTCGGTCTTCAATCGCTTCTCGTGCAAGCCGGGCCAGGCTAAGGTCAGGCAGTTCATCGAGCATTATTCTGACGACGACAGGGACGTCCTGCGATGCCTGCTCGAGCGGATAGGGCGCATACTGAAGGAGGGCATAGACGCGATCGCGAACCTGCCCGGCGGGCGCGAATGAGGGCGCTGATCGTCGACGACGACGCCCTGAACAGGGATATACTGCGCAGGTTCCTCGGCAGGCTCGGCTACGATAGCGAAGAGGCGGCGAGCGGGCTCGAGGGCCTGGCCGCCTGCCGGAACGCCCGCTACGACGTCGCCCTGATCGACCTCGTGCTGCCGGACCTGGACGGCGCCGATGCCGCGACGGCGATCCGCGAGGCCTGCGCGGCGCGGGATACGCCCATCCGGCTGATCGCCGTCACCGGCGCGCGTAGCGACGAGCGGGTCAGGCGCGCGTTCGACGCGGTCGTCGAGAAGCCGTATACGCTCGATGAACTGTCGGCGGCTATTTCAGCGCTATCCTAGCCGTTATCGAGAGTTCAAATCGTGTAGTCTATTGACATTCTTTATCGTTTTCTGTATGTTAGTCCCAACATCGACGCAGGGTAGAGCAGTTGGCAGCTCGTCGGGCTCATAACCCGGAGGTCGTAGGTTCGAGTCCTACCCCTGCTAAAAAAAAGAACCGATCCTACTGGATCGGTTCTTTTTTTAACCAGCGGGGTAGGACTCGAACCGTAGTGAGCGCCGAGCGCCGAGCGGCAGCGGAATCCCGGTACCGCCTGGATAAACAGCAGGGGCTACCCGATATCCCGGGTAGCCCCTGCTTCAAGACGCATTGTCCGTTATCGAACGATCGGGCTATTTAGCGGCGTTGACGCCTGCTATGCGGCCGAAGGTAAAGATGTCGGCGATCGCGTTGCCGCCTAGCCGGTTGCCGGCATGGATGCCGCCCGTTACCTCGCCCGCTGCCCAGAGCCCAGGTATCGGCGCGCCCTTGACGTCGAGGACGCGGGTCTCGGTGTCGATGCGCACGCCGCCCATGGTGTGGTGCAGCGACGCCTTGCGGGGGCTGATGCAGATACCCACGTCGTCGTGGGATTCTATGTACGCGAGGTCGATCGCTCCGGCCAGTACTTCCTTGCCGAAATCAGGGTCCTTCTGGGCGGCGACGGCCGCGTTATACCGTTCGATGGTCTCCCGCAGCTGACGCTCCGTGAAGCGCGGCGTACAGCCGGCGGCGGCCTTATTGCTGGCCTCGGCCAGCTCGGCGAGGGTGGAGCCGTACCAGATATGGTTCCCCTCGACCATCGCGCCGACGCGGGCGTCCTTAGGCGTACCCTTGATCATCATTCCGGGATTGCCCGGATCGCCGCGGCCGGCGTAGATGATATAGAAGACGCCCCGATCCAGGGCGAGCGACGCCTTGGCGAGGACGTCCCTCTCGGCGTACTCGTTGACGAAGCGATTGCCCGCCCCGTCTATCCAGATCTGCTCCGCGGCGTCCGCCCATATTCCGTCGGTCATCGTGCCCTTGGTCGGGGAGGACGACGGCATCATCTGGGCCACCTGTAGGCCGGTCGCGCCGGCGCCTACGCTCATCGCCATGACGATGCCGTCGCCGGTATTGGTTCCCATGTTCGTCGATAGGGTACGATCGGACAGGTCGTCGCCCCAGTACTTGTCGTACTTCTTGACCATGACAGGATTGGCGCAGTATCCGCCGGTCGCCAGCACCACGCCCTTGGCAGTCTTTATCGATATGGCCGTGCCGTCCGCTTGGACCGCCTTGGCCCCTACGATCCGGCCTGTCGCGTCGGCTACGAGCTCGGTACCGCGGGTCTCGGTATAGATCTTCACGCCGAACTCGAGCGCCTTCTTCTCGAGCTGGGGGATACGGTCCGCTCCGGACATGAAGCTATGCGTCCGCGGCCACATCGCGCCGAGGACCGTTCCGAGGCCGGGGTTGGCGCCGTAGTTGGACTTGCCTCCGTACGACGCGTTCAGCCCGACGCTATCCATCCATATGAACGTGTCGAGGGCGCTGGAAGCCAGCTTCCTAGCCAGGTCGAGCTGGGGCGCTATCCACGAGCCGTCGTTCATCTGCCGGAGGCCGCCCGTATAGATATGCCACATATGCAAGGCGACGGAATCGAACCCTGGCATGTCGACGCCCGCCGACTTGCCCTTGTTCTTGTCGTAGAAGGAGTTAATATCGGACTTGAGCTCGCTGAGAACGCTCTTCCATTCAGGGAAGCTGTCGAACTTCAGGCTCGGATTGGATGGATCGAGGGCCAAATAGCCGTCCATCGCCTGTTTCTGGGCCTTGCTAAGCGTCATGACGGCCTGCGCCGCCGGGTCGACGGCGTTATAGGCGGCTCCGGCCATCATGGTGTTCCCGCCGAGGACCGATCCCTTCTCTATCAGTATTACCGACGCGCCGGCTTGGGCCGCGCTGATGGCCGCGGTTAGACCGGCTCCGCCGGCTCCCATGACCAGTACGTCGGCAGACCATGTCTGAGGCGCCTTGGGCTGAGGCTTATAGGTCTTCTCGCGAAGCGCGGCCGCGTCCATGCCGGCCTTCTTGACCGCGTCGGCGACGGCGTTCTTGATGCCGTTGCTCGCCAGCGTCGCTCCGCAGACCGCGTCCAAGCCGAGCGCCTGGTGCTCCACTATCTGGGCGGGGATGCGTTCGAACGCTACCTTCGTGACGTTCGGCGTTTCCTTACTGCTTAGGATCTTGACGGCGCTTATCCTACCGCCGTCAACCGTGACCTGCACCTTGATGGGGCCCTGCATGCCGTAGCCGACGCCCTCGTAGGATCCCGATACCGCCGCTCCGACGTTCCTGGCCGTCCCGGTGGCGCATCCGCCGATGACCGCCAGTATAGCCGCCGCTAGTAGCGCGAACAGCGTTACCCTTCTTTTATTCATCGCACCTTCCTCCATATGGGGAACTCCCTGAAAAACCCTACACCCGGTAGTTGCTGTAGGGTCAATGTCTTATTTTTTTATAAATATATGTTTATCCAAGACCATGCTATGCTGTCGATCTGTCATAAGGATTAAGGGCAGGAGGCAAGCCACGTTCCTTGTATGGTGCTCAAAACGCAAAGCTTTATGATATATATAAATGCTTATCGGAATCGCTTGTTGTCCCACAGGCGTATCCGAGGCTCTCGATTCGTTCGGGGCTATGGCCCGTTCATAGGCGCGAACGTTCAAGCGGGTACGGGGTTATATCACCCGGCTCGCGTCTCTATCCCGGCTTCGAGCCGTTGAACTTAGTTTCTGGAGTGACGCGATGAAGCACAAGATCGGATCATTCCGACGATGGACCGGATTGGGCGAAGGGGCGCTACGGTATTACGAGGATATGGGCTTGATACGCCCGTTCCGTGACGCCGGCAACGATTATCGGTACTATGACGAGCGTAGCTTCCTTCAGCTGGTTCAAGTCCGGCAGTTGAGCGGCTTCGATATCCAGCTCGGCGAGCTTCCGCGGAACGATAGCGTCGTGACTATCGAGGGCATGCACTCGATACTGGCTCGGAGGCGAAAGGCCCTGGAGTCGGAGATCGACGAGCTGTACGACCGCCTTGCCAGGATTAAGCTGCACGAGACCTTCTTCGGCCAGGCATATCCGGACGTCTCGGGCATACAGAAGTCCAACATCCGCGGGATCTATAGACTGTTCATCTCCGATCCGGAGGTGGCGGACCATCCTGAGACGGCTGGAATCGTTAGCAACTGGATATCGAGGATGCCCTACGCGCACGCGACGCTGCGCGTCCCCCTTAGCGCGCTGCTCGAGCGCGGCGACGGCCCCTACTCGGCCCAGGTGGGAATCGGGATGCTCGAACGCTATTTCAACGATATCGGCGACACGTTCCGCGAGCCGATGCAGTATACGGCTCCCAATACCTCTGTGTCGGGCAACATACTCGTCGACGACCCGTATGGCATCCGCCGCTCCGATCTCGAGCCGATGCTCGCCTATATGGACGAGCGCAGCCTCGTCCCCTGCGACGATATGTTCGGTTGGATCGTGTACATATCGAGCGCCGGGGAAGAGGCCAAGTATTATATCAGCCTGAGAGTAGCGGTCGCCTGAGCTCCTTACCTGGGAGCGCTTAGGACGGTCTCGACGCCGACGCCCAGGGCCAGCAGCGCCTCGTCGGCCCCGAACGGCGCGGCGAGCTGGAGCCCCATCGGCATGCCGTCGACCGACTGGCAGGTCGGCAGGGCCAGGGTCGGCAGGCCGGCGTTCGTCCAGGGCAGGTTCATCAGCGGACTGCCGGTCGAGTCGAGGCCGACGCTCGCCGGGCCGGTGGCGGCCGGACTGAGCCAGTAGTCGGCGCCGGCCTCCTCGAGCAGGCGCTCGAGCGCCGTCCTGAGCGACGCGCGCCCGCTCCTGTCCAGTTCCAGCTCGTTGTCGTCGATCAGCGCGCCCTTCTCTATCAGCTCCGCCGTCGACGGGGCGTAGAGGCCGCCGTACTCCGGCGTGCGGCCGCGGTGCGTCCGCTCCATCTCGGCGGCGGCGATGCGGCGGTGGCGCGCGTTTATGTCGTCTATGTCGTCGAGGGCCGCGACCCTGATGACCGAGTAGCCGGCGCCCTGCAGCCGCGCCACGGTGGCGTCGAAGGCGGCCAGCGCTGACGAGTCCGCCTGGGCGAGGTAGCGCCCGTCGGGGACGGCGAGTATCGGCCGCATCCTGGCGTACCTGGCCAGCGCGGCGCCGTAGGCCGCGGCGTCCCAGCCGGAGGCGATCAGCGCCGCCGCTACGGCTATGTCCGCCGCGCGCGGGGCGAGCAGGCCGACGTGGTCGAGCGACGGGCTGAACGGTACGACGCCGTCGCGGCTCGTGCGGTCGTAGCTCGGCTTCCAGCCGGCTATGCCGCAGTACGCCGCGGGCCTCGAGATCGAGCCGATGGTCTGGGTGCCGAGGGCGAGCGAGCAGAACCCGGCCGCGACCGCGGCGGCGGAGCCGGAGCTCGAGCCTCCCGGGGTCCTCGATAGGTCCCACGGGTTGGCCGTCGGGCCTGGCGCGAAGTACGCGAACTCGGTGGTGACGGTCTTGCCGACCACGATGGCGCCGGCGGCCCGCAGCGCCGTTACGACCGGCCCCTGCGGCATCGCGAACGACTCGGGGGGCAGGCGGGAGCCGGCCCTCGTCTCGAAGCCGTCGGCCGCGAAGATGTCCTTGACGCCGAGGAGCGCGCCGTAGAGGGGCGGCCTGGACGCCGGGTCGGGCCACGCGGCCTCGAGCGCCGCCGCCTCGGCTAGCACGCGTTCCCTCCTGCCGGGCTCGGGCAGGAGCGCGCGGATACGGCCGTCGTACCGGTCTATCCGGTCGAGCGCCGCCTCGACGTAGTCCCGCAGGGCGATCGAGCCGTCGCGCAGCCCGGCCGTCAGTGCCGCGAGCGGCGTCGGGGATACGGTCTCGGGTCGCTTGCCGTTCAGGGCGCTCATACGACGACGCCCTGGGCGCGCAGCGACGCCACCGCCGCGTCGTCGAGGCCGAGCAGGTCGCGCAGCACGAGGTCGGTGTGCTCGCCGATGGCGGGCGCCTTGGGCCGGTCCGGGCTCTCGGGCACGCTCTCCATCTTGATCGGGTTGCCTGGTACGGTCAGCGTGCCGGCCCTGTCGTCCTCGACGGTGACGAACATGTTGCGCGCGGCGAGCTGGCGGTCGGCCATCACGTCCTTGACCGAGTTCACCGGGGCGCAGGGTACGCCGGCCTTCTCGAGCGTCTCGAGCCAGACGGCGCGGTCCTTCGCCTCGAAGATCCGCTCCAGCTCGGGGATGAGCTCCTCGTAGTGCCTGGTACGGTCCCCGTTGGTCGCGAAGCGTGGATCCTCGAGCAGGTCGCGCCGCCCCATCGCGTCGCAGAATTTCTTCCAGAGCGCGTCGTTGCCGACCGCTATGACGAACCAGCCGTCGGCGGCGTGGAAGGCCTGGAACGGCGTGATCGTGGGGTGGCGGGTGCCGAGCGGCGACGGGGAGCGGCCGTCGACCTGGAAGCGCGACAGCGCGTTCTCGAGGATGGACAGCTGGCAATCGAGCATCGACACGTCGATCTTCTGCCCGAGGCCGGTCCGCTGGCGCTGGTAGAGGGCCGCGTTGACGCCGACCGCGCAGAACACGGCGGCCGTGATGTCGCCCATCGACAGCCCGACGCGCGTGGGCGGGGAATCCGGCCAGCCGGTGATGCTCATCACGCCGCCCATCGCCTGCACGAGTATGTCGTAGGCCGGCCGGAGCGAGTCCGGGCCCGTGTGGCCGAAGCCCGAGACGGCGGCGTAGATCAGCCGCGGGTTGGCCGCCTTGAGGACGTCCCATCCCAGCCCGAGCTTCTCCATCGTCCCCGGCCTGAAGTTCTCGACGATCACGTCGCATTCCTTGGCCAGGTCGACGAGCAGCTTCTTGCCGGCGTCGGTCTTCAGGTCGATCGCGACGCTCTTCTTACCGCGGTTGATGTTGACGAAATACAGGCTCTGGCCGTTCTTGAACGGCCCGAAGGCGCGCGAATCGTCGCCCGTGCCCGGGACCTCGACCTTGATGATCTCCGCGCCCAGGTCGGACAGCACCATCGTGCAGAACGGGCCGGCGAGTACCCGGGTGAGATCGAGGACGCGTACGCCCTCCAGCGGCTTTGCCATACGTGCTCCTGGTCATTGATAACCGATAAAGAATACCACGGAGACACGGAGGCACGGAGAATGATAAGAAAAGATAAGGACCAGGTTTTTCCTAGCCTATTCTTGAATCCTTCTTATCTCCGCGTCTCCGTGCCTCCGTGGTCATATTCGCCTTAGCGCTTGCGGGCTTCCTCGTGGAGCCAGGCGGCCTTGGCGCCGGCGATATCGCCGAAGCGGGTCAGCTCGCACTTGGCCTTCTTCGCCATCAGCTTCTCGTAGCGGTCGTCCTCGACCATCGCGACGATGCGGGAGATGCTCGACTCGCCGTCGACGAAGCGCCACGGGAAGCAGCCTATCGTCGCCCTCTGGTTCAGGAGCAGGTCCATGTCGCCGCCGAGGCACTCGGCGTGGATGATGCCGACGTTGAACATCTCGATATGCATCAGCTGGTACTTGTCGTCGGCGAATATCTCCGATAGGCCCTTGCCGTACTTCTTCTTCATGTGCGCGTCGCACTCGGCGGCCTGCTTCGGCATCCAGTCGCGGATCTTCGTGTTCATCGGGTGGTCGGCCGAGCCGCAGTCGACGCCTATCCAGCGCAGCTTCTTCTTCTTGGCCCACTCGGCGAACTCGCGGTCCGGCCCCGGGTGCTTGATCATGTAGCGGATCTCGTCGCCGGTAGGCTGGTCCCAGCCGTAGTGGTGGAAGCCGGTGTGGATGATCAGGATGTCCCCTTCCTTGACCTCGACGCGGTCCTCGACCATCTTGGACGTGTACACGTCGTAGTCTCCGGCGATGTCGGACAGGTCGACGATGGCGCCCTCGTGGACGAGGAAGTCCATGTCCAGGCTCGCGATGTCCTTGCCGGGCGTATAGAAGTGTATCTCGCCGTCCAGGTGCGTGCCGATGTGGTTCGAGTGGGTGACGAGCTGGCCGTTGGCGCCGTTCGGCGCGAGGCGCTTGAAGTACTTGACCTCGAGCGGCTCGTAGGTGGGCCAGGGCGGCGTGCCGATGCCGAGCGGAATCGTCAAATCGATCATCTTCATAAGAACCTCCTGTAGATTATAAGAAAGAATCAGACCACGGAGGCACGGAGCCACGGAGTTCCAGAATAGGTAAAGATCCAAGTAATGAAGAGTATTATCATCTTCCTCTTTTCTCTCTTCCTATTTTACCGACTCCGTGCCTCCGTGCCTCCGTGGTTCTCTTGTCGGTTACAGCCTCTTCGCGTACTTCTCGGCGAACGCGACGAGGGCGTCCCGGAACGCGTTCTCGGGCGGCTTGACGAGGCCGGCGCCGACCATGCCGACGCCCGGGTCCTTGTGGGCTATGCCGGTGTTGATCGCCGGCAGTATGCCCGTCTCGACCACCTTGCGCACGTCGATGCCGGTCGGGGTGCCCCTGAAGTCGAGCGCCGGGATGCGGTAATTCTCGCTCTCGGCGTTCGTTATCTCGTACATCCGCATCGTCACGTCGATCGCGTCCTTAGGCGAGCCGCCGACGAATTTGACTATGGCCGGGGCGGCCGCCATAGCGAAGCCGCCGATGCCGGAGGTCTCGGTGATGACGGAGTCGCCGATGTCGCGGGACGCGTGCTCGGGGCCGAAGCCGGGCAGGTACAGGCCGTCGATGACGCCGGCAGGGCCGGTGAACCAGCGACCGGGCAGGCCGGACAGCTTGATACCGAATTCGGTCCCGTTACGGGCCATCGTCGTAATGATCGTCGAGCCCTCGATGCCCGCCGCCGCGTCGACCGTGCACTTCGCGCTCGGCATGGTCAGGTTCAGGAAGAAGTGGTCGTTGGCGTTCAGGAATGCGAGCGCCCTCGATAGCTTCTCCTTGGGGTAGTCGAGCATGACGATGTGGGGCGCCAGCTCACGGATGATGATCGAGGTGCCGGCGCGGTTGCGGTTGTGGCCCTCGTCGCCCATCTGCAGTATCTGGGCGATCACGCTCTTCATGTCGATGGGGCCGTGGAGCGCCAGGGCCTTCGATAGGATCGGCGCGAGCTCGTCGCGCATCCATGTCAGGCGGTCTATGACCTCGGAGGAGTACGCGCCGTAGCGGAGCACCTTGCCCAGGCCCTCGTTGAGGGTGCAGTAGGCCTTGTTGCCGAAGGCCTTGTTCTCGAGTATCCAGACCGGCATGTTCGCGGTCATGATGCCGGCCATCGGGCCGACCGCGTCGTGATGGTGACAGGGGTCGAAGCGGATCCTACCGGAAGCGGCGAGCTTCTCGGCTTCCTCGGGCGTCTTGGCCAGGCCCTCGAAGATCAGCCCGCCGATCACGGCGCCGCGCATCGGGCCGCACATCCTGTCCCAGGTCACCGGGGGGCCGGCGTGCAGGATGAGGTCCGGCTCCATGCCCGGCACGACGTCCTTGGCGACGCCGATGCCGATGACGGTAGGCTCGGCGGCCAGTATGCGGCGCACGGCCTCGGCGTTGGCCTTCTCGACGTCGACCTTCGTCCCGGCGGCGATGGCGTCAAGGGCGGCTATGGCCTTGACGTCGCCGCCGGCCGGCGGCCGCCAGTCGACCTGGATGGCCTTCGCGCCCTCGCGGTCGAGGTTGGCCGCGAAGGAGTCGAGGCCCAGGTTGATCGCGCGCAGCTCGGCGTTGAATAAGGCTAGTACTGGCTTGGCGTTCATCGGGCGCCTCCTTTCGCGGCGATCCTGGCGATCTCTATCGCGACGAGGGCGGCGCGGTAGTTGGACGGCATCACGACGACGCCCTCGGCCTCGAGGGCCGCTATCTGCCCGGCGTAGCCCTGCGGGTCGGCGGGCGTGCCGGTCACCGAGGCGATGACCGGAAGGTAGCCGCCCCGGGCGGCGGCGGCCGCCTTGGCCGCGCGTATCGCCGGGACGCAGGCGCCCGCCGGGTCGTCGTGCGAGCCGTAGCCGAGCACCACGTCGATCAGGACGACCGCGGTCTCGGGGTCGGAGCCTTCCCTCTCGAGGCGCTCGGCCCTGGCGGCCGGGTCGATCATCGGGTGGGGCTTGCCGGCGGTGAAGAAGTCGTCGCCCAGGTCGATGACAGCGTGGCCCTCGGACCGCAGCGGATCCGCCATCGTCCAGGCCGGGTCGGTCTGGTTGTTCGACCTGACGCCGCCGAGGGCCGCGTGGGCCAGGAACAGGGCCTCGTCGCAGAGCGTGCCGCCGGTATAGAGGCCGCGCAGGAAGCGCTGCCCCTCGCCGAGCCGTTCCGCCTCGGCGACCGCGATCGCCTCGATGGCCCGCTTGCTCGGCCTGTTGTAGCGGTCGTTGCCGGAATCGTCGCGGATACGGGTCCTGGCCGTCGCGGGATCGTTCGATCCGTCCGCGAGCAGGGTCGCGAGCAGGGCGGCTTCTTCCAGGTCGGACGCGTAGGCTATGGTCGCCTCGTCGGCCGGGACCGGCGCGCCGAGGAAATGGGCCACGGCCGGCTTACCCGAAGCGCGCAGCGCCGCGACGACCTTGGCGGCGACCTCCGGGGCCGGCGGCTTGCCGACGACCAGGATCACGCGCGTGGCGGGGTCGGCCGCGAGCGCCTCGATGGCCAGCAGGCTGGTCATGCCGCCTACGGCCGCGTTCTTCATGTCGCGGCCGCCGGTGCCTATGGCCTGGCTGATTCCTGAACCGTAGCGGTCTATCAGGCAGGTCGTCTCCTGGAGGCCGGTGCCCGAGGCCGCTACCACGCCGATCGGCCCGCGCCTGACCGCGTTCGCGAAGCACAGCGGCTTGCCGTTGACGATCGCGGTGCCGCAGTCCGGGCCCATCATCAGGAGCCCCTTCGAGACCGCCAGCTTCTTGAGCGCTATCTCGTCTTCCAGCGAGACGTTGTCCGAGAACACCATCGCGTGCAGGCCGGCCTCGAGCGCCTTCCCGGCCTCCCTGGCGGCGTAGGCGCCCGGTACGGATATCACCGCGACGTTGGCGTCGGGATCGCGCGCCAGGGCGGCGGAGAGCGAGCCTACCTTGGCCACGCCGCCCGCGGCCTCGGCGGCCTTCTTCTTCGTAAGCGACTCGAAGGCTTCCTTTACCGCGGCTTCGGCGGCCTGGTCGCCCTCCGCGTCTACGGCGACGACGAGGTCGTTCGGGCCGAGGCCGTCCAGTTCGGCCGACGGGAAGCCCATGTCGCCGAGGAGCTCTACGTTCATCGGCGTGGCCATCGCGACGATGGCGTCGCGTACGCCCGCGAGGCCCTTGAGGCCGCGCGTCGCGAGCATGAGGAACACGGAGTCGTAGTAGGCGCCGCGCTTGACAGTAATTCGTTTCATCGCATCACCGGATCCTTCCGTTCATATCATAGCGCATCGCCGTATTTAGGGCGATGCCTCAACGCCTCCGCGAAGCCCGCCAACGCGTCCCGGCCGGAGCTGGCGCCCTTGCCTAGGGCGGCCCGGACCGCCCCGGGCAGCCCGGGGGCGGTTCCGCCGCGGGATCGGCCGGCGCCCGCGACCTCCAGGGCCAGGTCGGTCAGGTAGGCCGGCGGCGCGCCGGCCAGGGCTCCGGCCAGCAGGGCCCGTCCGGCCGGCGTCGTCCGCCCGAGGGCCGTGGCGAGCGCGGCCCTGAGCTCCGGCCAGGCCGCCCCGGGGCCGCCGGCGACCAGGTCCCCGGCGGCCAGGTATCCGGCCAGCCAGTCGTCTCCGGCCGGCGTCGAGCCGGGCCCGAAGCCGACGATGTTCGCCGGGAACGACGCGTCGCCCCGCAGCCGGGCGAAGGCGGCCGCGAAGGGCCCGCCGCCGTGGACGCTCACCTCGTCGGCCGGCCCTTCGGCGACCGCCGCGGCTATCGCGTCGGCCGCCGCCGCGAGCGCGGCCCGATCCCCATCGGCGGCGAGGCTCGCCGCCGCGTTCGCCAGCCCGGGGCGGGGGTCCCAGCGCGTCGCGCCGTCCGCCGGGACCGCGAGCAGGTCGACGCCGCCGGCCGAGAGCGTAACCGCGGCCTCGTCGAGCCGGACGGAGGCCTCGGCGTCGCCGAGGGCCGAGGCCTCGATGGCGGCGGCCCTGAAATCGGCGAATCCCCTGTCGAGCAGTATCGCCCTGGCGTCCATATCCCGGACGTCCCCGATTATCGCCACGGCGGCGCCGTCGGCGTGGATCAGGGCCACGGCCCTCGACGCGACCCACGCCAGGGACGCCGTCCAGGGCGCCCGCGGCGCGAGGCAGCCAATAGCGCCCACCGTCATCGTCATGCTCCTCGCCAGAAGAAGAGGGCCGCCCCGGAAGGGGCGGCCCGTGTCATCGTCCCCTTAGGAATGCGTCAGTCGCAGTCCGCCTTCGTGACGTCCTTCGGCCTGAGTATCAGGTTGAGGACGATGCCGAAGATCGCGGCGAGGCCGAGGCCGGAGAGCTTCACGTTGCCGACGGCGAAGCTGGCGCCTCCGAGGCCGAGCACCAGCATCGTGGCCGTGATGATGAGCAGCTTCGAGTTGCCGAGGTTGAGCCTGGCGTCGACCATGTTCTTGATGCCGATCGACGAGATCATGCCGAACAGCAGGATAGAGATGCCGCCGATGACCGGGCCCGGTATGGTGCCGATCAGCGCGGTGAACTTCGGGATCATCGCGAGCACGATAGCGAAGCACGCGGCGATGCGCATGACGACCGGGTTGCGAACGCCGGTAAGGGCGACGGCGCCGGTGTTCTCGGAATAGGTCGTGTTGGCCGGGCCGCCGATGAGGGCGGACAGCGAGGTCGCGAGGCCGTCGCCGATCAGCGTGCGGTGGATGCCCGGGTCCTTGATGAAGTCCTTGCCGACCACGTTGCCGATGGCGAGGACGTCGCCGAAGTGCTCTACCATCGTGACGATGGCGATGGGCAGCATGATCGTGATGCCCTCGACCGAGAACTTGGGCAGCGTGAATTTCGGTATGCCTATCCAGGCGGCTTCCCTCACCGAGCCGAAGTCGACGATGCCGATGATGATCGCGAGCACGTATCCGGCCACCAGCGCTATCAGCACCGGCAGGTTGGACAGGAACTTCCAACCGAATTTCGGGAACGCCACCTTGACGAAGATGCCGACCGCGAAGGTGAACAGGGCTACCAGCCAGCAGCCGTTGACGCCGATGGCCTCGGCGATCGCCGGGGAGTTCGTACCGTTGGCGTTCTGGATCGCTACCGGGGCCAGGATGAGACCGATCAGGATGATCATCGGGCCGGTGACCTGCGGCGGCAGGATCTTGTGCAGGTTCTCGTACGGGACGAATTTGAAGATGATCGCGACCACCACGTACAGGAGGCCCGCGACGACGATGCCGCCGAGCGCGTAGGGCAGGCCCTGGCTGGCGCCGACCGCGGCGATGCCGGGTATGAACGCGAAGGAGCTGCCGAGGAACACCGGCACCTTGAATTTGGTGACGATGTGGAACAGCCAGGTTCCGATTCCGGCCGCGAACAGCGTCACGCCCACGTCGAGGCCAGTTAAGATAGGCACGAGCACGGTCGCCCCGAACATGACGAACGTGTGCTGGAGCCCCATCACGACGTTCCTGCCGGTCAGATCTTTCTCTTTATCCACGGCCTACTCCTTCCGCGGGCGGCGTTCTCGGCCCTCCGCCCGCGCTCTATCGGCGGTAGCCTCCCCAGCGGCCGACGGCCGCCTTCCGGGGGGCCCCGCGACGGTCGCCCATAGGGCTGACCGGTCGGTCCCGGGTCGCCTCAGTTCCTCTGCCTCGCCTCCGGCGCGGAGCGGCACGAGCCTATCGGCGACTTGGTGATCCAGTTGTCGATAGGCTCCTTGTCGCGTATCGCGCGCCAGACGTCCTCGAAGCGCATCGGCATGTGCGTGATCTCGGCGCCGGTCGCCTTCTGGATCGCGTTGCCGAGCGCCGCGGCCACCGATATCATCGAGTGCTCGCCGACGCCGCGCGCCCCGTAGGGGCCGTCCACCTGCGGCGTCTCGACGACGGCGCACTCCACCTCGAGCGGCAGGTCCTTGGCCGTCGGTATCTTGTTGTCGGTGAACGACGGGTTGAGCAGCCGGCCCTGCTGGTCGTAGATGTAGCCCTCGCAGATCGCGGTGCCCAGGCCCTGCATCATGCCGCCTATCGCCTGCCCCCGGACGATGTCCGGGTTGATCGCGCGGCCGACGTCGTAGATGCTCGCTATCTTGAGCACGCGGTACTCGCCGGTCTCCTCGTTTACCTCGACGACCATGCCGTGGGCGCCGAAGGTCCAGTCGAGCGCCGGGTTGCCCTCGCCGGTCTCCTTGTTCAGGTTGGACAGGCCCTGGGCTATGTAGCGGCCGACGCCGATCAGCGGCCCGCCGACGCCCGACCCGTTCGGCAGCGCGAAGCCGACCGCCATCGACGCGAAGCTGACGCCCTGGTCGGCGCGGTGCCTGACGAAGACCCTGGCCCCGTCGTGGGCCAGGTCGCGCGGGTTGGCGTGGAGCACCTCGGCGGCCACCGCGTAGGCGTTCTTGAGCAGGTCCTCGGCGGCAAGGATAGCCGCGTTGCCCGACAGCAGCAGGCCCTTGGACGCGACCGTCTGCCAGTCGTAGGGGTCCCGGTCGGTATCGTTCTCGAAGGCTACCTTGATCTTCTCGATCGGGAACCCGAGCCGCTCCGCGACGATCTGCCGTATCGAGGCGTAGGTTCCCTGGCCGTAGTCGGTCAGGGCCAGGTTGACGAGGACCGAGCCGTCCTCGTTCATCTTGAGCACGACCGCGGTCGCCGTGTACGACGGCATCGCCGGCGCCTTCTGGAGCGCCGCGACTCCCTTGCCTATCTTCCAGCCGGTCGCCTTCTCGCGGGCCTTCTCCGCCTCGGTCAGGCTGCCGTAGCCTACGCGGCGCGCGGCTTCCTCGATGCACTTGACCACGTTACCGGTGTGCTCGACGATCTTCTCCCCGGTCAGGGTGACCGAGCCGGGCCTGAGCGCGTTCTTGAGCCTGAACTCGAGCGGGTCCATGCCGATCGCGGTCGCGACCAGCTCCATGTGGCGCTCGATGGCCCAGTGGAACTCGACGTGGCCGAAGCCGCGGTACGCGGTGCCGTAGGGCTTGTTCGTGTAGATCGTGTACGCGTCGATCCAGGCGTTCGGTATCTCGTAGGGTCCCGAGGCCGAGTAGCCGGACGCCCTCGTCACGTTGACGGCGTAGTCCGCGTAGGCGCCGGAGTCCCAGTACATCGTCATGTGCTGGGCCAGGATCTTGCCCTCGGCCGAGACGCCGGTCTTGATGCGGTAGGTGAGCGCCGAGCGGCAGGGCAGGAGGCTGAATTCCTCCTCGCGGCTGGCCTGGAACTTGACCGGCTTGCCGCCGGCCTTGCGCGACAGCACCGCGCAGAGCGGCTCGACGCCGATGCCCGCCTTGCCGCCGAAGCCTCCTCCGACGTAGGGGATCTGCACGCGCACGTTTATGTGCGGTAGCCCGAAGGCGTGGCAGAACAGGTTGCGCACGGTGAACGGCGACTGGGCGCTCGTCCAGATCGACACCTTGTCGCCCCGGCCCCATTGCACGATGGCCACGTGGGTCTCCATCGGCACGTGCTGCACCGACGGGCAGGAATACTCGCGCTCGACGACGTAGGCCGACTCGGCGAAGCCCCGCTCGACGTCGCCCTTGCGCAGCTTGGTATGGTTGGCGATGTTCGTGCCCGGCTTGGGCGTGAAGACGGCCTCGATGTACGAGTACGAGCCGAGGTCCGGGTGGACGAGCGGCGCGTCGGGCTTGAGAGCGTCCATATGGTGGAGCACCGGGGGCAACGGCTCGTAGTCGACCTCGATCGCCTCGACCGCGGCCCTGGCCTGCTCGAGGGTCTCGGCGGCGACCGCCGCCACGGCCTCGCCGTAATGCCTGACCTCGCCCTTGGCCAGGATGTACTTGTCGACGATATACAGGCCGATGTGGTAGTCGAGCTCGTCTCCCGTGACGATGGCGCGTACTCCCGGCATCGCGGCCGCCTTGGAGACGTCGATGCCCTTGATGCGCGCGCGCGCGTGGGGGCTCTTCTTGAGCTGCACGTGGAGCATGCCGGGAAGCTCCATGTCGCTGACGAAGGTCGCCTCGCCGGTGAGCTTCTCGACCATGTCCGGCCGGCCCGCCTTCTTGCCGACGTACTCGAGGTCGTCGGGGCTGATATCGTCAAACATGCTCGAGCTCTCCCTTCTTCTCGGGGCTGCCGGTCAGGTCGAGCACGGCCTCGACTATCTGGGTATAGCCGGTGCATCGGCAGAAGTTGCCCTCGATGGCCTCCTTGACCTGGTCGGCGCTCGGCTTCGGGTGCTCTGAGAGCAGCTCCTTGACCGACATCACCATGCCGGCGGTGCAGAAGCCGCACTGCACGGCGTGGTTGCGCTCGAAGGCCTTCTGTATGTCCGACAGCGACGGGCCGTCGGCCTCGCCCTCGATGGTCCGTATCGTCGCCCCGTCCGCCTCGACCGCGAGCACCATGCACGAGTTGACCGCGCGCCCGTTCATGATCACGGTGCACGCGCCGCACTCGCCCATGCCGCAGCCTTCCTTGGTGCCCATGAGGCCGAGATCCTCGCGCAGGAAGCGGAGCAGCGTCCTGTGCTCGGCGCAGTCGCGCTCGTATCCGAGCCCGTTGACCGTTAGCTGTATCCTCATGTCACTTAACCTCCGTGAACAGGCGCCGGGCGTAGACGCCTATCATGTGCTCGCGGTACTCCTTGGTCCCGCGGACGTCGCTGATCGGCGATACCGACGCGAGCACCTTACGCGCGGCCTCGTCCGCCGAGTCCTTCACCGTTACCGAGTCGACGAGGACCGGCGTCGGGGCGGCCGAGCTGACCGCGAAGCGCAGCTCGCCGTCGCGCCTGGTCATGAGCACGCCGACGATGCCGAGGTCGTGGCCGGCTATGCGCTTGAGCTTGAGGTAGCGGCCGCGCGCCCCGGCCGACTCGGCCGGTACGACTATGGCCGATAGGAATTCGCCCGGGGCCAGCACCGTCTTCTTGACGCCGGCGAAGAACTGCGAGAACGGCACGACCCGCTCGCCGGTCGCCGAGCGGATCACCGCCTTCGCGCCGAGGCACAGCAGCGCGGGCGCCATGTCGGAGCAGGGCGACGCGTTGACCACGTTGCCGGCCACGGTCGCGCGGTTGCGTATCTGGTGGCTGGCGAGCTCGTGCGCGCAGTCGCAGAGGACCGGATAGCGCTCGCGCGCGTCCTTCGACCGCAGGATGTCGTTGATGGTGACGGCCGGGCCGATCGAGAGGCCGTCGGCGCCGTACGACAGCCTGTCCGCCCCGCTATACTTCTTCAGGTCGATGACGACCTTCGGCTTCATTATGCCGTTGCGTATGCTCGGGATGAGGTCGGTCCCTCCCGCCAATAGCTTGCCGTCGTCCTTATGGCCGTCGAGCACCGCGGCTAATTCAGCCGCCGTCCTCGGGGCCAGGTACCTGAACTCGTAGACCATGTGTGCTGCCTTTCGCGCGTACCCTATGAAACAAAAACCCGGATCGTTCGAACCGGGCTTCCTGAAGGAAATACTACTAGCTTGCCTTAAGTTAAGACACCGTTCTAGTAAGGTGTCAAGGAAAATGTACCCCGGCGTCGGCTTGTGGTCGATACGGTTTCATGAGACAATCGGCCCGATGGTCTCGTTCCCTATCGATACCGAGGGCGGTCCGCAGGTCGTCCTGGAGCTCATCTACCGCCTCAAGGTCAAGGACGTGATGAAGCGCGACGTCATAACCGCCTCCGCCTCGTCGAGCCTGCGGGACATCCAGCTCTCGATGCGCGACCGCGGCATCACCGGCGTGCCGATCGTCGACGGCGACAGGCTGCTCGGCATCGTGTCCATCGGGGACGTCATCCAGGCCCTCGACGGCGGCTGGATACACGAGCTGGCGGCCGACCGCATGAGCACCGCGATCATCGTGCTCGAGGACGACATGCCGCTGTCGTTCGCCATCACCTATTTCAACCGCTACGGGTATCGGCGCTTCCCCGTGCTCGATAAGAACGCCTCGCTGGTCGGCATCGTCACCGCGGCGGACGTGCTGCGCGCGCTGCTCATCGAGATGAACCGCGAGGTGGAGAAGCTCGAGGAGGGCCTGGCCGGCCGGGCGGCCGCGGCGAGGGACGCAGCGGCGCCGGCGGCGGCCGGGGACGCGGGCGGGGCCGGCCTGACGATGAGCTTCGTCTCGCGGCGCTTCGACTTCGAGAACGCGGGCAAGGCGTCCGCCGAGCTCAAGAAGGCCCTCCGGGGGCTCGGCGTCGACGCGGCGTCCATACGCCGGGCGGCCATCGTCAGCTACGAGCTGGAGATGAACCAGGTCATACATTCCGACGGGGGCGTCATGGAATTCTCCGTGGCGCCCGGCTCGGTCAGGATAGTCGCGCGGGACGAGGGGCCGGGCATCGCCGACGTCGAGGCCGCGCTGACCGAGGGATTCTCCACCGCCAACGAGTGGATACGCTCGCTCGGCTTCGGCGCCGGCCTAGGCCTGCCGAACGCCAAGCGATCGTCGGACCGATTCGAGCTTTCGTCGAGCGCGGGCGCGGGAACGACCGTGCTCGCCGTCATTACGTACCAGGAGCGATCATGAAGGTAAGCGATCTATCGACCCGCCTCGGCTTCGAGGCCATCTGCGCGCCGGCGGGGGACGCCGACGTCACCGACGGCTACGCGTCGGACCTCTTGTCGGACGTCATGGCCAAGGCCGGGGACGGCTCGGTGCTCATCACCATCCAGGCGCATAAGAATACCGTCGCCGTCGCCTCGCTGATAGGCATCCCCGCGGTCATCATCTGCAACGACCGCCCGGTGCCGAGCGACATGATCGAGGCCGCCGAGGCCGAGGGCGTCGCGCTGCTCCGGACGCCTAAGACGCAGTTCGAGGTCGCCGGAACGCTCTATCCGGAGCTACGGGGCTAGGCGGGACCCGGGGCCTAGGCATGCTCGTCGCCTGCGACTTCCATAACCACTCGTGCCTATCGCCGTGCGGCAGCCTGGAGCAGTCGCCGTCCGTCCTCGCAAGGCTGGCCCGCGAGCGCGGCCTCGGCCTCGTCGCGCTGACCGACCACAACAGCGCCCTCAATACCCCGGCCTTCGCGGAGCGCGCCGCGGCCGAGGGCGTCGCTGCGCTCTACGGTATAGAGGCGACGAGCGCCGAGGAGGTGCACGTGCTCTGCCTGTTCGCCGAGGTGCGCGCGGCCCTCGATTTCGGCCGCTTCCTGGAGGGGCGATTGCCTCGGCTCGCCTACGATCCGGATAAGCTCGGCGACCAGGTGGTGGTCGACGCCGACGAGAACGTGCTGGACCTGCCCGAGCTGTACTTCGGGGCCGCCCTCGAGCTCGATTACGGGGAGCTGTGCGAGTCGGCGGCCGAGCGGGGCGCCCTCGTCGTCCCGGCGCACATCGACCGCCCGATGTTCGGCGCTATATCGCAGCTCGGCTTCCTGCCCGACGGCCCGTACGCGGCGGTCGAGGCGGTCAGGCCGCTGCCCGACGGCGCGGCCAGGGGATACGCGGTCATAACCGGCTCGGACGCCCATTATCCGGAGCACGTGGCGCGGCGTCCGTTCGGGCTCGAGCTCGCCGACGGCTGGGACTCAGGCGGCGAGGTGGACCTGGAGGCCGTCCGCGCCGCTCTGGCCGAGGGGCGGGTGCGCCTGCCGTTCGCCACGTGAGGCCGGCCGCGCTTGCGGCGATCCTCCTCCTCGCGCTCGGGCCGTGCGCCGGCCGTCCGGCCGCGCTCGGCGCCGCCGACGTCGACGACGCCGCGGTACCGACGGCCCCTCCGCCGCGCGTCGCCGGCAGCGAGGCCGACTATACCATCGTCCTGGCCGGAGACGCGGCTTCGCTGTCGGACCGCCTGCTCGTGCACGTCGAGGGGCCGAGGGGCCTGCCCCTGACGGCGTTCGGCGCCGAGCCGGATAGGACGCTGTTCTCGCGGCTGCCCGAGAGCGGCAGGCGCGGCGTCGGGAGCGCCCTGAGCGAGGACCCGCTCGCCTCGTCGACCCTGTGGCTATGCTTCAGGCTCGATAACCGCTCGCGCGAAGCGGCGTGGACCATCGTCGCCGACGGAGCCGGTTTCAGGCCCCTTTCGATGGTGATCGTCGATGGCGACGGCCGGATCCAGCATTACGGCGGCGAGGCGCTCGACTCCATGCGCATAGAGTCGAGCCTGGCCGACCTGTCGGCGTACGCGCTAAGCGCGCCGCCTGAATCGGAGAGGACCGTCTACCTGCGCCTGCCCGCGGGCTCCCGCTTCGGGCCGAGCGTCGGCGTCTGGTCGCACGGGGCCTTCATGGAGCGCTCGGAAGCCAGGCTCGCGCTCATGGACGGCATAGCCGGATTCGCCGCGGCCGTCTGCGCGATCTACCTGCTCCTGTCATCCCGTCATTGGCCCTCGGCGTACACGGGCCTCTCGCGGCGCGCCGACCGGGCGCTCTCCTACGCCATGCCGATCCTCGCCTGCGCGTCGGTGCTGCTCGGCCGGACCGGCGGCGTTACGACGCTGGCCTCCATCGGCGGCGGGGCCAGGTACGCCCTCGCCCTGGCCCTCGGCGTCGCGGCGGCGGCGACGGAGTGCGTCCTGGCGGCTCGGCGGACCTCCGCGTCGCGGTCGGAAGGCGGGCTCGACTCGCGCCGGGTCGCCGCGGTCATGGCGACGAGGGCCGCGGCCGCCCTGGCCTTCGCCTCCGCGGCGGCTTTCGGCCCGCTGACCGTCGCCTCGCTGGCGCTTCCGGCCTGGCTGACCCTTACCGTCAGCCTGGCCGCGGGCTCGAGGCTCTCGTCCATCGCCGGCGGCTCGCGCGCCTCGCACGTCGAGTCGAAGCGCTTACTGGCTAGGCTCGAATCGGAGACGAGGGGCGGCATCGACTTCATGACGGCGACCGCGGCCGCGCTCCGCGGGCCTCTCCACGGCATGATCGGCATGCTCGAGGACTTGGACGCCTTGGTCCAGGACGCGCCGCGATCGGCCCGGGCTTCGTCCGACCTCGCGTTCGCGCGGGCCGAGGCCGCGCGCCTCGATATACTCGTATCGAATATCCTCAGCTATTCGGGCATGGGGCCGTCCAGGCTCGCGGCCGAGAACGTCGACCTGGCGTCCGTGGCCAGGTCGGCGGCGAGCCTCCTGCGCGTGTCCATCGCCGGCAAGGGCGTCCGAGTCGCCGTCGACGCGCCCGTCGTCGAGATCCGCGGCGATATCGGCGTATCCCACCGGCTGCTCTATACGGCGATGAGCCACGCCTCGAGGGTAGCCGGCGCGTCGACGGTCAGGGTCACGGCGTCGTCCGACGAGAGCAGGGTCAGGGTACTCGTCCAGGACGACGGCGCGGCGCTGGACTCGCCGTCGGGGGCCGTCGTCGACAAGGGCGCGTTCAGCCAGGAACGCCTAGAGCTCGATATCGACTCGATCGTGCTGGGCCGGCTGGCCGGCCTGCTCGGCGGCTCCTACCGCATCGAGCGGCGGGCCGGCATGAACGTACGCGTGTTCGACCTGCCCCGGCAGGCTCCGTTCGGCGAGTCCGTCACGGGGCCGCGCGCCCTATCGGAGTTCCCGTCCGCGGCGGGCGCGGACCGCGACGGCCATGGCGAGCCGGCGCGACCGGCCGGGCGGGTCCTCGTCGCGGGCAACGAGCCGGTAGCCCTCCTGTCGATCAAGCGCCGGCTCGAGTCCTCGGGCTGGTCGGTCCGCGCTACGGTGTCGTCCGCCGACGCGCTCGAGATGGCGCTCGGGAAGCCCGCTCAGTCGGCCCAGGCCTCCGACGGCCAGCCGTACGACATCGTCATCATAGACTCGTCGATGCCCGGCATGAGCGGCTTCGAGTTCTGCGAGTCGGTGCGCCGCGGCAAGTCGCCCGAGGCGCTCCCGATCATCCTGCTGCTCGAGCCGGGCCGGGTCGACGAGGTGGAGCGGGCCTTCCGCGCCGGCGCGAACGACTATATCGTCCGCCCGGCCTCGGGCATCGAGCTGGCCGCCAGGGTCAAGACCCTCGTCGACCTGTCGTCGAGCGTCAGGCGGGAGCTGAGGCATGCCACCCGCCTGGCCGAATTCGACAAGTACCGGACCCTGGCGATGCTGTCGGCCGGCGTCGCGCACGAGATCAATACCCCGAATAACGCGGTGCTGCGTACCGTGCCCATGCTCAAGGAGATCTGGAACGGCATCGAGCCGGTCGTCGAGCGCCTGAGCCGCGAGGAGGACGGCTTCAGCCTGGGCGGCTTCGGGTACGACGACCTGAGGCGCGACGTGCCCGACATGCTCAACGACCTCTATATGGGCGCCCAGGACATAAAGAAGATAGTCGAGGGGCTCAAGGACTACGCCAGGTCCCCGTCGGAGAGCTCCAGCCTGGCGATCGTCGACGCGAACGAGGCCATCCTCTACGCCGCGCGCCTGCTCAAGCATACGATCGCCGTGTCCACCGACCGCTTCTCGATGACGCTGGCCGATAGCCTGCCCAAGGTCAAGGCCGACAGGCTCAAGCTGACCCAGGTGATCGTCAACGCGCTCGAGAACGCCCTCCAGGCCATCACGGGCAGGTCGGACGGCGTCTCCGTACGCAGCGAGTCGGTCGACGACCCCGAGCTCGGCCGCTCGGTCGCCATCAGCATCGCCGACGAGGGCGTCGGCATGGAGCCGGGGGTCCTGGCCTCGGTCTTCTCGCCGTTCTTCACCACGAAGCGCGACCGCGGCGGCTCGGGGCTCGGCATGCCGGTCGCCCTCGGCCTGGTCCAGGACATGCGCGGCACCATCGATATACAATCGGAGAAGGGAGCCGGCACTACCGTGACGATACGCATCCCGGTATGGCAAGGCGCGGAGGGCTGACCATCATGGACGAGAAACGCGGTTCGGTCATAGTCGTCGACGACGACGTCGGGGTGCTGAGGCGGCTGGATCGCCTGCTGCGCTTCGAGGGCTACGGCGAGGTGGTCATGTGCGAGCGGGCCGACGACGCCTGGCCGGCGCTGCGCTCGTCGCGGCCGGTGGCCATGATACTCGACCTGATGATGCCCGGCGTCGACGGCTACGCGACGCTCGAGCGCATGAGGACCGAGCGGCCCGACGTGCCGGTCATCGTCGCCACCGCGATCGACGACCTGGATACCGTCGTCCGCTGCATGAAGGCGGGCGCCTTCGACTACGTGCCCAAGTCGGCCGAGACCTCGAGGCTGCTGGCGAGCCTCGAGCACGCCGCCATGATAGGCAGGCTGCTCGACGACAACAAGGCCCTGCGCGACAGCCTGCTCCAGGACGACCGCAGCTCCCTCGGCTTCTTCGAGGGCATCATCACGCGCAACAAGAAGATGACCGACATCTTCAGGTACCTGGCGGCGATCGCCAAGAGCGACAAGCCGATACTGATCTGCGGCGAGTCCGGCACCGGCAAGGAGCTGTTCGCGTCGGCGGCCCACGCCGCCTCCGGACGCTCGGGAGAGCTCGTGACGGTCAACATCGCCGGCCTGGACGACGCGATGTTCAGCGACACGCTATTCGGGCACAAGCGCGGGGCCTTCACCGGCGCCGATACCGATAGGCTCGGCCTGATCGAGCGGGCCAAGGGCGGCACGCTGTTCCTCGACGAGATAGGCGACCTGCCGCAGCAGAGCCAGGTCAAGCTGCTCAGGCTGATAGAGCAGCGCAGGTACTACCCGCTCGGCGCCGACATGACCCGCTCGTCCGACGCCCTGATCGTCGCCGCGACCAACCGCGACCTCGAGCGGGCCTGCGCCGAGGGATCGTTCAGGCCGGACCTGTACTTCAGGCTGGAGACGCACCTGGTACGCCTGCCCCCGCTCCGCGAGCGCCGCGACGACCTGCCGCCGCTGGTCGAGGCCTTCGTCGCCAGGGCCGCCGAGAAATTCGGCAAGCCGGCGCCGGGCGTGCCGGCCGAGCTCTACGACCTGCTCGGCGCCTACGATTTCCCCGGTAACGTGCGCGAGCTCGAGTCTATGGTGCACGACGCCGTCGGACGGGCGGACGGCAGGACGCTGTCGCTCGATTCGTTCCGGCGCCGGGTGTTCAAGCCGGGAGCGCGGCCGGTCGCCGCGTCTCCGGTCGCCAAGAACGTGTTCTCCGCGCTGACCACCCTGCCGACCATCCGCGAGGCCTCCGACGCGCTGATCGAGGAGGCCTTGGCGCGCTCGGGCGG
>QKAK01000161.1 GCA_003247225.1 Spirochaetota bacterium
GCCGTCTTGAGCTCGCCGACGAGGCGCTTGAACTCGGCGCAGGCGGCCTCGACCGGGGCGGGGCTCGACATGTCGACGCCGGCCACCTTGAGGGCCTCGATCGGGAAGCGCGAGCCGCCGGAGCGCAGGAACTCGTAGTAGTGCTCGGTCGCGCCCTTCTCGCCGGACAGCACCTTCTTGGACAGGGCTATCGAGGCGGAGATGCCGGTCGCGTACTTGTAGACGTAGTAGGAGTTGTAGAAGTGCGGGATGCGCAGGCCCTCGAGGTCGCTGACGTCCTCGAAGACCATCTCCGGCCCGAAGTACTTCTCGAGCAGCTTGCGGTACTCGCCGCGCAGGGCGTCGACGGTCAGCGGCTGGCCGGACTCGAGCATCGCGTGGGCCTTGTGCTCGAACTCGGCGAACATGGTCTGCCTGAACAGGGTTGCCAGGATGTCGTCGACCCGGCTGGCCAGGAGGTATGTCTTGAGCTCCTTCGAGCCGGCGGTCCTCATCATGTAGTCGAACAGCAGCGCCTCGTTGAAGGTGCTCGCGACCTCGGCCTCGAAGATCGTGTAGTTGTAGTGCATGAAGGGGTTCGACGACGCGGCGTAGTACGAGTGCATCGAGTGGCCGCCCTCGTGGACCATGGTGAACACGTCGCGGATCACGTCGCTCTTGTAGTTCATCAGGATGTAGGGGTCGCCGGAGAAGGAGCCGGCGGAGAAGGCGCCGGAACGCTTGCCCTTGTTCTCGTAGCGGTCGGCCCATCCGCCGAGGAGGCCGGAGCGCAGCGTCGAGACGTACTCGCCGCCGAGCGGGGCCAGGGCCTCGGTGATCACGTCGACGGCCTGCTCCCAGGTATGCTCGACCTTGACCTGGCCGACGAGGGGCACGTAGACGTCGTAGTGGCGCAGCTCGTCGAGCCCGAGCGCCTTCTTGCGCATGGCGTAGTACTCGTGGAGGACGGGCAGGTTGGCGCTGACGGTGGACACGAGGTTGTCGTAGACGCTCTCGGGCACGTCGTCGGCGAACAGCTCGCGCTGGCGGCTCGACGAGAACTTCCTGACGGTGGACTGGTACGAGTCGAGCTTGCACTGGCCGGCGTAGAGCTGGGCGATGGTGTTCTTGTGGGCGTCGTACTCGGCGTAGAAGCGCGCGTAGGCCTCGCGGCGTATCTTCCGGTCGGGGTTGTGCATGAAGGACGAGAAGGTCGACTGGGACAGCGGCCTCGGGCCCTCCGGGGTGTCGACGGAGCCGAAGTCCAGGTCGACGTTGGTCAGCACGGAGAAGGCCTCCTGCGGGGTGGTCGCGGCGTCGGAGGCCAGGGCGAGCAGGCGCTCCTCGTCGGCCGACAGCACGTGGGGCTTGTAGCGCAGGATCTTGGATAGGTAGACGCGGAACTCGGCGTAGCGCTCCTCGGCCATCCAGGCCTTCATCGAGGCGTCGGGGACGCGCTGCAGCTCGGGGGTCATCCAGCTCCACTCGCCGGAGGCCTTCGTGGCCGCCATCACGTAGCGGGCCATGCGTCCGCGCGAGGCGGAGTCGCCCTCGTCCTCGGTCTGCCTGAGGTGGGCGTAGTAACCGAGCCTCTCGTCGAGCATCGAATATTCTTTATAGAAGGACAGCGCCGCGTACAGCGCGTCCGACGAATCGGCCAGGGTGCCGCGGAAGGCCGCGACGCGGCCGACCATGCCCTCGAGCTCCTTGAGGTCGGCCTCCCACGAGGCCTCGTCCTTAGACAGCCTGGACAGGTTCCAGCGATGCTCCGCGGGCACGTCCCTGCGGGCCGGGATCTCGTTAGCTTTAGCCATATACGCACTCCTTTTATAGTAGTTCCGTTCGCGGTACCGACGCGTCACTATACCGGATTAGAAAAGCCGATCCAAGCGGGCGTCACGAGATCATAGCGGGGACCCTCAGCGCGGCGAGCCGCTCGAGGAAGCGGGCGACCAGCCGGAAGGCTTCGTCGTCGTACAGCCCGACGCGGTCGTCGGGCCCGTGGAGGACGCGCCAGGTCGCCGGCACGCGGCTGCCGGGCGCCGACGGGGAGGCCCAGGCCGGCAGGGCGCCGTCCGTCGCGAGGGCCTCGGCCTCGGCCCGCGGCAGCACGGTGACGGTCAGGGCCGGGAGCCCCGCGAGCATGAAGCCGAGGTCCTCGCCGAAGGGCAGCGAGGCCCTGAGGACCTGGCCGCGGCCGGCCATCAGCCTGGTCGCCGCCTCGGCCATCGCCGCGGTCTCCGCGGCTAGCGATCCGACGGCCGCACGTACCCGCGGCTCCCAGCCCGGGCGCATCGCCAGGCCCTCGGCGGCCCGCGACAGGACGAGCGCGTCGCCGCGCCCGGTCACGTCGAGCGGGAACACCATCGGCGCCCCGGGGCCGAGCTCGGCGGCCAGGACCTTGCCGAGCTCGTACGAGCCCTGCTCGGTCGGGCCGGCCGAGCGGCGCGCCGGGTCGTCGTGCGGCCCCTGGCCGAGCTCCTCCTTGTCGGTGAACACGACGACGGTGTTGAAGGCGTCCCGGGCCCCGTCCAGGAAGCGCACGAGCTGGAGGCAGGCGGCCGAGTTGTCGAGCGCGCCGGGGGTGCCGGCCACGCGGTCGTGGTGGGCGGTGATCACCTTGACGCGGTAGCGCCCGTCGCGCCTCGGGCCGCGCGGCCTGGCGACGACGAAGCGGCCGCCGGCGATCGACAGCGTCCTCGGGCGTACGCCGAGCTCCGCGAGCGCCTCGGACAGCACGGCGGCCCGATCGGCCCCGGGAGCCATGAAACGGTCGAACCAGGGCGGCGGCCTCACCGGCGCTTCCGTTCCGCGATGGTATTGGTAGCTTTCGTCATGGCGCCCCCGGTCGAGTCGGTCTATACTATGGCTATATTCGTATAAAAGCAAATCGTCGGGCCCCACGGCCCGACGGTCGTAGGTAAGGAGAGAACATGCATCTCGTGACGATACGCTACCCGTCGGGCCGTACCCTCGACTTCCCGTCAGGCATCAAGGTATCAGAGGCGATAGCCGGCTTCGGCCCGCTCGAGCGGCCGCTGGCCGCCGTCCTCGTCAACAACGAGCTCCAATCCCTGGACGCCCACGTGCTGACCAATTGCGCGATGGAGCCTATCACGATCGACTCGGCCCAAGGCGCCTTCTCGTACCGCCGATCGCTCTGTTTCCTCGCCGCGATCGCCGCGCGCGACCTCTTCCCCGGGCGGGACCTGGTCGTCGGCCAGGCCATAGGCTACGGCTTCTACCACCGCTTCCAGGACGGGCCGATCGCGGAGGCCGACATCGCGGCGCTGGAGAAGCGCATGCGCGAGCTGGTCGCCGAGGACATCCCCGTGGCGATGCAGTGGTGGAGCTACGAGGAGGCGCTCGCCTACTTCAGGGACCACGGCCAGGAGGACACGCTGCTCCTCCTCGAGCTGACGAACGAGCCGAGGATAGCGCTCAACGAGTGCGCGGGCTTCCGCGACCTGCACGTGACGCCGCTCGTGCCGTCGACCGGCGTGCTCAGGACCTTCGAGCTACGGCCCTACGACGAGGGCTTCCTGCTGCGCTACCCGCGCAAGGAGAAGCCCGACGAGATACCGGCCTTCGAGGACGACCCCCTGCTCTATAAGATCACCGACGACTCCCGCCGCCGCTCGGGCGTGCTCGGCGTCGACAGCGTCGGCGCCCTCAACCGCCTCGCCGCGCCCAAGCGCATCAAGGACTACATCACGGTAGCCGAGTCGCTGATGACCAAGACCGTGGCGGAGATCGCCGACCAGGTAGCCGCGAGGCGCGATACGGTCAAGGTGGTGCTGATAGCCGGCCCCTCGAGCTCGGGCAAGACGACCACCTCCAAGAAGCTGTCGATCCAGCTGCGGGTGCTCGGCTTCGAGCCGATGGTCATCGGCCTGGACGACTACTTCGTCGACCGGACGCGCACGCCGCGCGACGAGAACGGCGAATTCGACTTCGAGTGCCTCGAGGCGCTCGACGTCGAGTACCTGAACGAGCAGCTGCTCCAGCTGTTCGCCGGCGAGGAGGTCGAGCTGCCCGCCTTCGACTTCAAGACCGGCGAACGCAAGCCGTCCGGCAAGCGCCTCCGGCTCGGGGAGCGCACCATCCTGATCATGGAGGGCATCCACGGCCTGAACGACCGCCTCACCCCGCGCATCCCCCGCGACCAGAAGTTCAAGATCTACGTGTCGGCGCTGACGCAGATTAACCTGGACGAGCACAACCGCATCTCGACGACCGACAACCGCCTGATCCGCCGCATGGTGCGCGACAACCAGTTCCGCGGCCGCTCCGCCCGCGACACGATCAGGATGTGGCCGAGCGTGCAGCGCGGGGAGCGGCTCCATATCTTCCCGTTCCAGAACGGGGCGGACGCCGCCCTGAACTCGGCGCTCGACTACGAGCTCGGCGTGCTCAAGGTCTACGCGGAGCCGCTCCTGCGCTCGGTCAAGCCGATGGATCCCGAGTACTGCGAGGCCAAGCGCCTGCTCAACTTCCTGGCGTTCTTCGCGCCGATACCGGCCCAGTACGTGCCCCAGGACAGCCTGGTCCGCGAGTTCATAGGCGAGAGTTCCTTCAAGTATTGAGCCCCTCGATGCCGTGCCGTCCCGACGACCGTCAAACGGCCGCCGAGGCGGCTCGGCATCCCGCTCCCCGCGCTTCTGCATATAGTCGCGTAACTATCTATAATATCGAAATTTAAGGTTTACCCCAGGCTTTACAGAATTTTACGTCGCCGCGTAACTCGATTCTTTACAAATCGGCCAAGATGCTACACAATGCCCTATCTTTTCAGTTCTCATGTAAGGAGGTTTTACATGAAGAAGGTACTAACCGCGCTGGCAATAGCCTTGTGCGTCGTGTCCGTGACGACCGCCCAGGTCAAGAACGGCCCGATCGTCGACAAGGTGATCTATACCGTCAGCATGGATCAGTCCATCGCCATGAAGGACATCGTGGAAGGAAAGGCCGACGTCTTCTTCCAGGCCGTCCCCGCGAACATCCTCAGGACGCTCAGCGAGGCCGAGAAGGCCAAGCTGGACATCTACGCCGTGCCGTCCGGATCGTGGTCGCTCATGCTCAACCCGATCCCGAACAAGGCCCCGTATACCTGGACCAAGAGCGACGGCGTCACGGAGTTCAATCCGTTCGCCATCCGCGAGGTCCGCTACGCGCTGAACTGGCTCATCAACCGCAAGAAGCTGGTCGACGAGATCCTGCTCGGCGACGGCGACCCGATGTTCACCCCGATGACGCCCGGCCAGCCCGGCACGTATCGCTATAACCTGATCGCCTCCCAGCTCGGCATGACCGCCACCGGCAACGAGCGCAAGGCCATCGCCGACATCGACGCCGCTATGACCGCCGCCTCGCAGCTGCCCGAGAACAAGGGCAAGCTGGTCAAGAAGGGCCAGTTCTGGCAGTACAACGGCCAGGACGTCACGATCAAGTTCCTGATCCGCGTCGACGACCCGACGGGCCGCCTCCCGGCCGGCCGCTACATCGCCGACCAGATCGAGAAAGCCGGCATCAAGGTCGAGCGCCTCGAGCGCGACCGCTCCGGCATCAAGATCGCCTACTACTCGAACCCCGCCGACCTCCAGTTCCATATGTACACCGAGGGCTGGGGCGCCGGCGCCACCCGCGCCTGGTGGGACGTGACGATCAGCCAGATGTACGCTCCCTACTACGGCTACATGGCCGGCGGAGCCGATCCGGCTAACTGGAACTATACCAACGACCGCATCGACGAGATCGGCATGAAGGGTATGAACGGCCAGTTCCTGACCGAGAAGGACTACTGGGACTCCAACCTGGAAGGCACCAAGCTCGGCATCACCGAGGCCTGCCGCATCTACCTCGCCAGCCAGCTCGACAAGTACGTCGCCAACAAGGCCCGCTTCAACTCGCGCATGGCCTACGGTCTCGGCGACGGCCTCAACGGCTGGTCGATCCGCACCGCCGACGTCAAGCCCGACGCCTCCGGCCAGAAGGTCCTCCGCGTCATCCAGTTCTCCGCCCGCGGCTCGCTCTTCATGAGCTCCTGGGACCCGGTCGGCGTCGACGGCTTCTCCGACGTCTACTCCGGCGCCATCACCGATCCCTGCTCCGACCCCGCCACCTTCGAGTCGCCGAACAACGCCGCGGACACCCCGCTGCGCACCAAGTACGACGTGAAGAAGGCCAAGGTCGCCCCGAAGATCCTCGCCGACGAGACCATGGGCGGCGACATCGCCGTCCCGGCTACCGCCGTGCTCTACGACAGCGCTACCAAGACCTGGAAGCCCGTCGGCTCCGGCGTCACCGCCGCGGTCGAGGCCACCGGCTCTCTCATCGGCGGCAAGTGGCACAACGGCGAGGAGATCTCGATCGCCGACATCCGCTACAATTACGCGTTCCAGGTCGAATGGGCCACCAAGGACGGCGAGGGCGACAAGTTCTTCGACGACGCCTACTCCTCCCAGTACGTGCCGGCCCTCGCGCCGAACAAGGGCTTCGTCTTCAACAAGGACGGCTCGCTCACCAGCTACGTGAACTACTACTTCGCCCCCGAGATGAACCGCACCGTCGCGACCGTCGCGGCCGTCAGCGTCAAGGCCGGCAACCCCGGCAGGCAGACCGTCGTTTCGTGGGAAGTCTACGAGGCCCTCGCCCTCATGGTCGCCGAAGGCGCCAAGAGCGGCACCGTCTACAGCTTCACCGAGTCCGACGCCGTGACCGAGGTCGACGTGATCGCCCCGAAGTGCGTAGCCGACATCAAGGCCAAGCTCGAGGACATGGTCGCCAAGAACCACGTCCCGGCCTCGCTCAAGGGCATCATCACCCCGGCCCAGGCCGTCCAGCGCTACAAGGCGACCCTCGCCTTCATCGCCAAGTACGGCCACGCCTACGTGTCGAACGGCCCGTTCGTGATCTCCAAGATCGACACCAACACGAACTCCGTGCAGCTCGACGCGTTCCGCGACTACCCGTACAAGAGCGACTACTGGCCGAAGTACTTCCGCCAGCAGATCACCCAGATCGACAACGTGAAGGCCCCGACCACCCCGTCCAAGAAGGTGGACGCCGTGTTCGAGATCACCGCCTCCAGCTTCGTCTATCCCGACACCGCGACGACCCCCCTCGACAAGAAGGCCAAGGTCGAGCTCAGGCTCCAGATGGACGACGGCAGCGAGAAGGTCTACGCCGCGAAGTACCTGAAGCCCGGTTCGTTCTCCGCGACGATCCCCGCCAAGGACCTGGCCGTTCTCAAGTCCGGCAAGTCCTACACCGTGGTCATCATCTCCTCTCTCGCCTCCGAGGCCCCGTCGGTAGTCCCGACCAGCCTCGTCCTGTTCTAATCCTCTAAAGAGGTTCAGCGGCGCCCTTCGGGGCGCCGCTTTCGGTTCAGACGGATTCTTGGTACGTGAAACGGTTTTTCAACAATCAAAACAAGAAAACGTCGTCTGATCCAATCGAGTTCTTTTAGGTGGTACTATGTACAAGTGGTATGCGCTAAAGCGCATTCTCCGCGGCGTGTTCATGTTCGCGTTGCTGATGTTCATCTTCTCGTTCCTGTTCAATCAGGTGAACGAGCAGACCCAGCGATCGCAGATCAGCGAACAGGTCAAGATGGAGTCGATGCGGCTCAAGGGCATGAAGCCTGAGCAGATCACGGCCTGGCGGGATAACCGGACGGACCAGCTCATCAAGATGTATAAGCTGGACCGGCCCTTGATGGAGCGCGTACTGTTCCGCGCCGTCAATACCGTCACGTTCAATTTCGGCAAGTCGACAATGATCAAGTCGTCGAAGGGCGAGCAGGACGTGCTCGACATACTCATGGAAGCCCTTCCGCGGACGATGATATTGTTCACGCTGGCCATAGTCTTCGAGCTCCTCATCGGTATATGGCTAGGCCTCAAGAAAGCCCAGAGACCGGGCGGAAAGCTCGACAAGTCGACCAGCTTCATCACGATGATCATCTACGGCATGCCGTCGTGGTGGCTCGGCATGATGCTGATCCTACTCTTCGTCTACGTGTTCAAGCTATTCCCGTCCGGAGGCGTCAATTCCGTGCCGACGCCCCAGGGCTTCGCCTTCGTGCTCGACCGCATCTGGCACATGGCCCTACCGATCCTGACCCTGGTCATCCTCGGCTTCTGGGGCCTGTCGTTCGTCATCAGGAACCTGGTGCTCAGCACCCTGCAGGAAGACTACATCATGAGCGCCCGCGCCCGCGGCATCCCGGAGAGCAAGGTGCTCTTCGGCCACACGCTGCGCACCGCGGCGCCGCCCATCGTGACGATGGCCCTCCTATCCCTGCTCGCTTCGCTCTCCGGGGCGATCATCTTCGAAGGCATCTTCTCCTGGCCCGGACTCGGCAACCTGTACTGGGTAGCGGTCCAGCAGAATGACATCCCGGTGCTGATGGGCGACCTCGCCATCACGACCGGCATCTACCAGGCCGGCCTCGTCTTCCTGGACCTCATCTACGGCTTCCTGGATCCGCGCATCAAGGTAGGAGGCAAGGCATGAGCATGAAAGACGTAGGCTACCGCTTCAAGGAATTCTGGGACGATTTCCGCAAGGAGACCTCCGGCCTGATCGGCCTCGGGATACTCGCCCTATCGCTGATCGTCGTCCTGTTCGAGCCGGTATTCCTGCCGTTCAAGGACGTGGACGGCAACTGGCGCAACATCAGCTACTGGCAGGACAGCCCCCCCGCGGCCCCGCCCGCTTGGACCAACCTGTTCGCCGCCGAGAAGTCGGCCACGACCGCGTACCTTAACGATCCGATCGTCGAGGACGTGGACGATCCCGACTTCGGCCTAGCCAGGGTCTATACCTTCAAGTACAACTATAAGTACGACAAGTCGCCGCTCGACATGATCTTCCGGGCCAAGGGCGACGGCATGCTGTTCATGAACCTGTCGGTAATCAGGCCCGACGGCGAGACGGTCTACCTCGGCCAGGTCTACGAGGAGGGCCTAGATGGCGACGACATACGCTTCACCGTCGACACGGACGCCCGCTCGTCGGTCTACGAGTTCATCCGGGCCCACGCGAGCGAGGAGGCGATAGCCAACTCCGACTCCTCGAACGTCAAGCCGACCAACATCATCTTCGCGAAGGCCGGCGCGGACATGCTGTCCGCCAGGGAGCCGCTCAAGGGCGAGTACCTGTACAAGGTAACCATTCCCGCCTCGCTGCTCGAGGACGGCACCAACCGCATCGAAGAGGCCAGGCTGATCGTCACCGGCCGCGTCTCCGGCGTGCTCGGCACCGACACCTCGAAGCGCGACATCTACTCGGGCATCATAGCCGGGCTCAAGTGGGCCCTGTTCATCGGACTCGTCACCAGCATCATCTCGGTGCTCGTCGGCGTGATCTACGGCATCATCTGCGCGTACTTCGGCGGGGCTACCGACACGATCATGCAGTTCGTCTTCGAGGTGTTCGTATCGATGCCGATGCTGCCGATCCTGATCGTGCTTTCGGCGACCTTCAAGCCGAGCATCTGGATCATCATCGGCGCGATGATCGTGTTCTACTGGGTAGGCCCGGTCAAGACCGTCAGGTCGATGGCCCTGCAGATCAAGGAAGAGACCTACATCGAGGCGGCCAAGGCGCTCGGCGCCGGCAAGTGGCGCATCATCTTCAAGCACATGGCCCCGATACTCCTGCCCTACTCGTTCGCCAACATGGCCCTTTCGGTGCCCGGCGCGATCGTCGCCGAGTCGTCGCTGTCCCTCCTGGGCCTGGGCGACCCGAGCATCATCTCCTGGGGCCAGATCCTGCACGACGCGCAGCTATCCGGCGCCACGCTGAACGGGCTCTGGTGGTGGATCGTCCCGCCGGGACTGTTCATCGCCATCATGGGCATGACGTTCGCCTTCCTGGGTTTCGCCATGGACAAGATCCTGCACCCGAAACTCCGCACGAGGTAAACCATGGATAAACTACTGGAAGTCAAGAACCTTAAGCTGTACTACCACACCTCGAAGGGGGCGGTACGCGCCCTCGACGACGTCAGCTTCGACCTGTACAAGGGCGAGACCCTCGGCCTCGTCGGCGAGTCGGGCTGCGGCAAGACCACCACCGGCGTCGCGCTGCTCAAGATGCCGTCGCCCCCCGGCCGCATCGAGCCGGGCTCGCAGATCATCCTCGACGGCAAGGACATCATGCCCATGCCCGAGAAGGAGATCCGCAAGAACGTCCGCTGGGAAGAGGTGTCGATGGTGTTCCAGGGAGCGATGAACTGCCTGACCCCGGTCTATACGATCGGCAAGCAGATGCTCGAGACCCTGCAGGAGCACCGCGAGATGGACAAGGCCCAGGCCGAGGAGCTGATCAAGGAGTACCTCGGGCTCGTCGGCCTCCCGCCCGAGGTCATGGGCCGCTACCCGCACGAGCTGTCCGGCGGCATGAAGCAGCGCATCGTCATCGCTACCGCGCTGTTCCTGAAGCCGAAGCTGGTCATACTCGACGAGCCTACCACGGCCCTCGACGTGATCGTGCAGGCCCAGATCATCAACCTGCTCAAGAAGCTCAAGAAGACCTTCGACCTATCGTTCATCTTCATCACGCACGACCTGTCGCTCGAGGCGGAGATATCCGACCGCATCTGCGTCATGTACGCCGGCAAGATCGCCGAGCTGGGCACCAACCAGCAGATCTACGGCGAGCAGGGCCCGATGCACCCGTATACCGAGAAGCTGCTGCAGGCGACCCCCCTCCTCCATAGGAAGGTGGACAGCCTGTCGTACATCCCGGGTACCCCGCCCGACCTTATCGACCCGCCCAAGGGCTGCCGGTTCCACCCGCGCTGCCATAAGGCCATCGACAAGTGCGGCCAGGAGGAGCCGCCGCTCCTCGAGGTCGAGCCCGGTCACATGGTAGCCTGCTGGAGGTGCGGCAAATGAGCGACAAGAGTAACGACGTACTGCTCGAGGTCAAGGACCTCAAGAAGCACTTCGCCCCGCACCAGAGCCTGACGCAGACCCTGGCGGGCAAGAACCGCAAGGTAGTCAAGGCGGTCGACGGCATCAGCTTCGCCATCCGCCGCGGCGAGATCTTCGGCCTGATCGGCGAGTCCGGCTCCGGCAAGACGACGATAGGCAAGCTGGTCATGAAGCTGATAGAGCCGACCAGCGGCTCCATCGTCTTCAACGGCGAGGACGTGACGGTCACCGACAAGGAGCGCACCCAGGCCTACCGGCGCCAGGTCCAGATGATCTTCCAGGACCCCTACGCGTCGATGAACCCGCGCTTCAAGATCAAGGACGTGATGGACGAGCCGCTCGTGATCCACAAGATCGAGGGCGACCACGAGGCGCACGAGAAGATGATCTACAAGGCGCTCCAGGAGGTCAAGATCAACCCGCCCGAGGAGTTCATGGGGCGTTACCCGCACATGCTCTCCGGCGGGCAGCGCCAGCGCATCGCGACGGCGCGCACGCTGATCCTGAACCCGATGATGCTCGTCGCCGACGAGCCGGTGTCGATGATCGACCTGTCTACCCGAGCCGAGATCCTGCACATGATGAAGGACGTCCAGCGCGACCTCGGGCTATCCTACCTGTACATCACGCACGACCTGTCGACCGCCAGGTACTTCACCGACCGCATCGCGGTCATGTACCTCGGCCGCATCGTCGAGATGGGCAGGGCGGAGGACCTGATCGACAACCCGCTGCACCCGTACACCAAGGCGCTGATCGACGCCGTGCCCGAGCCGCGTACCGGCAAGGTCGACGTCATCAAGGAGCTGCCGATATCGGGAGAGATCCCGTCGCCGGCGAACATCCCGTCGGGCTGCCGCTTCCACACGCGCTGCCCCTACGCGACGCCCGAGTGCTCGTCAGAGGCGGAGCCCGAGCTGATGGACGTCGGCAACGGCCA
>QKAK01000040.1 GCA_003247225.1 Spirochaetota bacterium
GAACCGATGAAAACCCACGCCGAGGTGGCGGGCATCGATGCTGGGCGGATCGCTTCTGGACTCGGTTGGATCTATCTCCGTCGGCCGTTCATCTCGAAGCAGGCGCTAAGTAGTGACAACAGAAGGATATGGCTCAAAAGAACGCCGACTCCTCTCAAGGATAGTGGCGACTACCTGCCGAAGTACGCGGCTGGATAGTCGTCACAAGGTTCGAGGAACTAGCCTCGCCTTGACGAGGCGTCTGGGGCCGTAGTACAAAAAGGAAGCACTTCATTCCTTGCCGGCATGGTGAAATGGTATACACGGCAGACTCAAAATCTGCTGCCCGCGAGGGCGTGAGGGTTCGAGCCCCTCTGCCGGTATCGGTATCTAGCTACGAACGGGGGGCGCCGATGGAATGCAGGCCAGGATGCGGCGCGTGCTGCGTCGCTCCGTCTATATCATCGTCCATCCCGGGCTTCCCTGGAGGGAAGCCGGCTGGCGTCCCCTGTCCCCATCTCGGCGCCGACTACCGTTGCGATCTATTCGGCCTTCCCGAGCGACCCGAGGTATGCTCGTCGCTACGGCCCGAACCCGGTATGTGCGGTTCGTCCCGCGACGAGGCGCTCGCCTATCTGGAGTCGCTCGAGCGCGAAACCGCTCCCTAGGTTATACTCGTCCAAGATACGACACAGGAGGATGCTATGGACGCCATTAGGACGTGGAGGAACGATACGCTCGGCGAGGCGGCCGTCAAGGCGCTGAAGAAGAACGGCTTCGACGCCGCGTACGTCAGGACCGGGGCCGAGGCGGCGGACCTCGTGGCCGGCTATTTCAAGAAGGGCGCGACCGTCGGCTTCGGCGGCTCGATGACCGTCAAGGCCATCGGCGTGCAGGACCGGGCGAAGGCAGCCGGCTGCGAGCTCCTGGACCACAACGCCCCCGGGCTGGCCCCCGAGGCCAAGGGAACTATACTCAGGCGCCAGCTTACGAGCGACGTGTTCGTCTCCGGCTCGAACGCGGTGACGCTGGACGGCGAGATAGTCAACGTCGACGGCACCGGCAACCGCGTGGCCGCGCTGAGCTTCGGGCCGGCCAAGACCGTGGTGGTGGTGGGTATCAACAAGGTCGTCCGCGACCTCGACGAGGCCTTCGCCCGCGTCGAGTCCTGCGCCGCGCCGATGAACAATAAGCGCCTCGACCGGCCGAACCCCTGCGTCAAGTCCGGCACCTGCATGGACTGCGACGGCGACACGAGGATCTGCCGGATCTACCAGATACTGCGCAAGCGGCCGGGCGGGACCGACTTCACGGTCATCGTCGTCGGGGAGGATCTCGGGTTCTAGGACGGGCCGGGCGGAGCCCTAAGGCCGGCTCCGCCTCAGTCCAGGATCCCGGCCTCCGGCTTGGCGACGATGCGGCGGTCCGCGCTCCGCTCGAGTACCGGTATATCGTCGTACCTTCCCGAGTTATTCCAGTACAGTAATCCCTCGTTCGAAGCGTCGCGCACGCCGTCGACCTCGAGCGCCACGTAGGCCGGCGAGTAATACTCGCGGTCGTAGCGCACGTTCAGGTAGAAGGCCTGCACGTAGGGCCTGATGACAACGCGCTTCCTGGCTATATACGAGTTGCGTAGCGTACCTATCTTGTAGATGCGGTACGGGCGCAGCTCCGCCGGCGCGTAGGCCATGAAGCCCTGCTCGAAGTGCGACGGGTAGAACATCGGGCAGATCGCGTCGACGTAGCGGGCGAGCAGCTCGACGTCCTGGCCCGTCCTGACGCCGGAGCGGTACCAGCCGTTGGCGCCGTAGATGTCGATGCTGATCGGCGCGTCTATATTATTCCTGGCGTACGACAGGAAGGACATCAGCGCGCTCTCCATGTCCATGCCCCTGTCCCGCCAGCGGTAGCTCGCGTCGCCGAGGTTGGCGCCGTCGGTCGGGAAGCGTATGTAGTCGAACTGGACCTCGTCGAAGCCCCGCGCGATTATTTCCTTGGCTATCGCGACGTTATACTCCCAGACCTTCTCGCAGTACGGGTCGACCCAGTACTCGCCGTAGTACTCGCGCTCGGTGACGGTGGTCGTGGCGGGCGCCGCGGACGACGGCGGCGCTCCGGGAGGCGTCGGGATCGGCACCTCCCGGGTCTCGAGCTCGTAGCCGCGCCACGGAGCCTTTTCCCTTCCGTCCCAGACCGCGTAAGCGCCGCCTTGGTACTCGTGGAGGCGCTGGTCCTTGAAGACGACGATGCGCGCGACGAGGTAACGTCCCTTGGCCTTCATCTCGGCGACGTATCCCTCGACGTCGAGCGGGTTGACCGTCCGGCCTATCGACTTGACCAGGGGATCGCGCGGCTCGAAGCGCAGTCGGCCCAGGTCGTCCTTGAGGTCGACGACGACGGTGTCGAGGCCGCGCTCGTCGAGCAGCGCGTCGTACTTGGCGCGGCTGTCGGCGTTGACCATGAAACCGGTCTGCAGGTAGACGCCGTGGCGGCCGTCGGCCGCGTCGCGGTGCGGCTTGTCGTTATGGAAGGCGACGAGCCACAGCTCCGACAGGCTCAGCGCGGCCGACGAGGAGCCGGCCGGGCCGGGCAGGTAGATCGACTCGAGCTGGGTCCCTACGGCCGAGGCGGCGGCCATGACCGCGTTCGTCTCGCCGGCGGCCTTCGACACGACGCCGCGCTGCCGGTCCAGGCGCATCACCTGGCCGTCGGAGACGAACAGGACGCCGTCCGCGCGCGGCATCAGCGAGTCGTACGAGGCGAACTCCTCGCGGCCGGCGTACTGGACCCTGAAGGCGCGCGCGGCCGGGTCGTAGCGGTAGAGCCTAGGTAGGAACGAGTTGGCCGCCCAGATCGTCGGGCCGTCGGCGCCGGCCTCGATGACGATGTCCGATATCTCGTCGGGGCCGCCGGACGGGTCGCTGCGGCCCAGGTCGCCGCCTATCTCGCGCCACGCGCCTGATCCGGTCAAGACGAAGGGGCCCTTGATCGGGTGCGACGCGAAGACGAGCAGCTCTGGCCGGCTCGTGACGGCCACGGCCTTCATGCCCGGCTGGGGCGCGGGCGACGGATACGCCTTCCAGCTAAGGCCCCCGTCTCGGGTCAGGAAGACCTGGTCCTTGGTGCAGGCGACGAGCGTCGCGGGATCGTAGGGGTCCGCCTCCAGGTCCTTGAGCTCCTGTACCTCCGTCTCGAAGCCCTTCTTGCCGTCGGCGTAGGTCTTGATCGTCTTGACCGGGAAGCCGGCGTTCCGCTCCTCGAAGCCGGCCAGGTCGCGGCTGTACAGCACGCCTCGGCTGGTCATGAGATAGAAGCCGTCGCCGGCCCTGACTATCTTCTTCACCTCGAGGCCGGATAGCAGGCGCGTCGCCTTGGACGGGCCGTCGACGCGGTATAAGCCGTCAGCGGCCCCGGCGAGGGTCTGGGACCAGGCTCGGGCTGCGCCGAGGGCGAGGAACATGGCTAGTACGCGGGTGGCGGGCGATCGCATGGGGTATTCTCCGGGTCGGCGGTGATCGACGGCGCTCTGGCCTTCGTCGATACTACAAAAAAGCGGCTTCCGTGGATAGGTCGAGCAACCTAGGGCGATTCTCCGCGCCTATCCGCAGCACCGCCTCGACTACCGGCTCTCCGGGCGAGCGGCGGCGTTTCAGGTCGGTCGCGAAGCTGCCCATGGAGAAGTGGTTAAAGCCGTACAGCCCCTCCGACGGCGCCGGCAGGCCGCGCCCTAGCGCCTCGGCGTCGGCTCGGCGGTAGGCCTCGTTCAGCGCCGTCCGCCAGGTCTCGAACAGGCCCTTAGGCCGTAGCTCCGACAGGCCCATCACCCAGACCCTCGCGCGGAGGCAGGCCTGGAGCTCGGGGACGAGGGCGGCCATGTAGCGCTGGCTCTCCTCGAGCACGGGCACGGCTTCCGGCATGATCCTGGCCAGCTTGCGTAGCTGGGCCGTCTTGGGCGTATGTACCGGCGTCTTGTTGACGACGACGACGGAGCGCCTGAAGTCGACGCCGAGCTCCCGCGCGAAGAAGCGCTCGGCGGCCTGGCCGGAGCGTCCGACCAGGTAGCGGTTCATCGCCGCCTCCTGCTCGCGCTTGCCCGGGTTGTCGGCGACCACTAGCCAGGCGATATCGTCGCTCGGCCCGACCTCGTCGAGGGCGCGGTTGTAGACTATCGGCGTCTCGACGGCGTAGCCGGTATCGCCGGTCTCCTCGGCCAGGCGCCGCTGGGCGTCGGCCAGGCCGGGTAGGGCGGCCGACCACGCGGCTACCCTAGTCCTGAATCCGTCCCTGAGGGCGTTGAACCTGTCGTACGCCTGTCCGTCCATTGAGTCCGCCTTCGTGCCTGAGCTTCGCATCGCGACCTAGTTCCTCGAAGCTTGTGAACGTATCCGATTAGGTGCTACGAGTCGTATATCCATGGTCGTATCGATACTACCGGACGTGATGGGACGACGTCCGCCACAAGGTTCGAGGAACTATGTACCATCAACCCGGCTTGGCTCGCAAGCGCGCGGACTATAGTCGGTCCTATGCCGTAGCCCTTGCCGCGGTTTTCATGCTATCCTGCCCGTACCTGAGAACCCCAAGGACGAACGATGTCCAGGATAATTGTATTCGTGAACCAGAAGGGCGGCGTCGGCAAGACGACGTCCGTGATCAACCTCGGAGCCTACCTCGCCCGCGCCGGCAAGCGCGTCCTGCTCGTCGACTTCGACCCGCAGGCCAACCTGACCAGCGGCGTCGGCGGCGATAAGACGGCCCCGGGCGCCTACGACGTCATCTCCGGTAGGGCGGTCATGCGCGACGTGGTCAAGCCGACCAAGGTGGACGGCCTGTTCCTGGCTCCGTCATCGATCGCGCTGTCCGGCGCCACCGTCGAGCTCGTCGACAAGGAAGGCCGCGACGACTACCTCAAGAACGCGCTGGCGCCGGTCCGGGGCGACTACGACTTCATCCTGATAGACTGCCCGCCGTCGCTCGGCGTACTGACGCTCAACGGCCTATCGGCCGCGAACGAGGTGCTCATACCGCTCCAGTGCGAGTATTTCGCCCTCGAGGGCCTGTCGCTGATCCTGCAGACCATCCAGCTCGTCCAGAAGGGCATGAACCCGGGCCTCAAGATCACCGGTATCCTATTCACCATGTACGATTCCAGGACCCGGCTCGCCCAGGACGTGGTACAGCAGGTCTCCAGCTACTTCGGCGAGCGGGTCTTCTCTACGATCATACCGCGCAACGTCAGGTTGTCGGAGGCTCCGTCCCACGGAGTGCCCGTCTGCCTGTACGACCCGGCCTGCATAGGCGCGAAGAGCTACGAGAAGCTCGCCGCCGAGGTGCTCGCCCGTGGCTAAGTACGGGCTGGGCAAGGGGCTCGAGGCCCTGATACCCGAGAGCGTCCCCGAGGCCACCAGGGACGACGCGGGCCGCGCCGACGGCGGCGTGGCGTCCGTGCCGCTGTCCAGGGTGTCCCCGAGCGCCGACCAGCCGCGCAAGCGCTTCGACGACCAGTCGATCGCCGAGCTGGCCGAGTCGATCAGGCGCCACGGCGTCATCCAGCCGCTGATACTGGAAGCCGACGGCTCCGGCGGCTACCGCATCGTCGCCGGGGAGCGCCGCTGGCGGGCCGCGTCGATCGCGGGCCTCGCCGAGGTGCCGGCGATCGTCAAGGAGTACGGCCTCGAGAAGCGGCTCGAGATAGCCCTCGTCGAGAACGTGCAGCGCGAGGACCTCAATCCCATAGACGAGGCCGAGGCCTACCGTCAGCTGATGGAGGCAACCGGGCTGACCCAAGACCAGGTGGCGGAGCGGGTGGGCAAGAGCCGCCCCGCTGTGGCCAACGCGCTCAGGCTGCTCGGCCTGCCGGCCGACGCGATGGAGGCCCTGCGCTCCGGGGCGATCAGCGCCGGGCACGCCCGGGCGATCCTGTCCGCCGTCGACCCTGCCCATAGGCGGACCGTACTGCGCCGCGCCATGGAAGACGGCATATCGGTGCGCGAGGCCGAGGCGCTAGCGGCCGCCTGCAACTCAGGCGGCAAGCCCGCCGAAAGGAAACCGGCCCGAACGGCCGAGCCGCGGCCGCTCGACCCGAACGTCGCGGCTATCGAGCAGGAGCTGATAGGCCGGCTCGGCACCAAGGTCGCCATCAAGGGCGACGCCTCGCGCGGCTCGATCACCATCGAGTACTTCTCGATGGACGACCTTGACCGGGTCTTCGGCATCATAGCCGGGGCCGGGAGCTAGCGATGGACGCGGCGCCTCGCGTCGCTCTTTTAGTCGCGACCGCGCTGCTCGCTGCCGCCGCGACCGCGGGCGGAGAGCCGATACCGCGCGATTGGGCGCCCTCGGCCGCCGCCTCGGCCGGGCGGGCGCCGTCGGGGACCCCTCCGGAAGCGGCCGCGGCCCTGCTCTACGGCGTCCCGGAAGGCATCGATCTCGCCTCGATCGTCGGCAAGCCGACCCTCCTCGGCACGACGAACTATATTTTCAAGGACGGCGACGAGAGGCGGCTCGCCGGCTACGTCGACGTCGTGGCGGTCTACGACCTGCCTATCGACGCCATGGCCGCGGCGCTGCTCGACTTCGAGGCCGCGCCCGGCTACGTGCCCCACATACTCGAGGCGACCGTCAGGCGGCGCGGCTCCGACGGCGCGGAGATCTACTATAAGTCGGGCTTCCGTATCCTCGGCATCGAGATCAGCTACGAGTCGGTCTTCCTGACGGCCGTCGACCGCCTGGAGGGCGGCGCGATCGGCTTGCGTAGCCTGATGCTCGACAGCCTGGACGGCCGCTCCTTCGAACACTATACGTCTACCTACCTCGAGCCGGTCGTCGTCGGCGGCAGGGCCATGACCTTCGTGCGCTACTTCAATCGGCCGGGCCTGCGCAAGCCCGCCTTGGGGCTCCTCCAGGTGCTGAACGTCTTCGTGTCGCCGGAGGCCAAGGCCCAGCTCGACGCGCTCGAGGGCGAGACCCGCAGGCGGCTGGGGCGCTAGCACAAGGCCGGCGCATCTGCTAGCATGCGGTACCGGTATGGAACACTACGACGTAGCCATCATCGGCACCGGCCCCGCCGGACTCGGCGCGGCCTTCTCCCTCCTCGAGGCGCGGCCCGACCTTAGCGTCGCCCTCGTCGACCGCAACCAGTACTCCTCGGGCGGCCTCCGCAACGACTGCAAGATGAATTTCAGCTGGCCGGTCGGCTTCCCGGAGGACGATTGGGACCGGGCGGGCGCCGAGCGCTACCTGGAGCGGGTGGAGGCTTTCCTGTCGCCTGCTATCATGGGCCGCTACGACGTCGACGTGTACTCGCGCCGCGCCGAGCGCCTCGGTTGCCGCCTGCTCGAGATTAGGCAGGCCCATCTGGGCACCGACGGCGGCCTCGCGCTGATCAAGCGCCTCGTCGCCGAACTCGAGCGCCGCGGCGCCGCCCCGTCTCTCGGCGAGACGGTCCTGTCGGTCGACGCGGCCGCCCGCGTCGTCGTCACCGACCGCAGGGAGTTGTCGTTCAAGGCGGCCCTCGTCGCCCCGGGCCGCGCGGGCTTCTCCTTCTTGCAGGAGGTGATGCGCTCCAACGGCGTACCGTTCATCGACAACGTCGTGGACGTCGGCGTCCGCGTCGAGCTGCGCGAGGACCGCTATCCCATCGTCAAGGACTACTACGACCCCAAGTTCCTGTTCCCGAAGAAGGTGCGCACCTTCTGCACGAACTCCCGCGCGGCCCACGTCGTGCAGGAGAAGTACGAGGACGAGGCCGGCGTCTGGTACTCGGTCAACGGCCACGCCTGGTCCAAGGACCGGCCGGCGAACGGCCTCGCCAACTTCGCGATGCTCAAGACGATAGCGCTGACCGAGCCGCTGGCGTCGGGCCAGGCCTACGCGCGCGCCCTCGGCGCCCAGGCGATGCTCCTGGGCGGCGGACGCCCCATAATGCAGCGCGTCGGCGACTTCCGCCTCGGGCGCCGATCGACCCGCGACGCCTTTACCGGCGACCTGTACGACTTCGCCCCGACGCTGCCGTCCTGCACGCCGGGAGACCTAGGACTGGCGGTGCCGGCCAAGGTGATGCGCGCGCTCTGGAACGCGCTCAAGAGCCTCGACACGATAGTGCCCGGCGTGCTCCACCCGAGCACCGTACTGTACTACCCGGAGATCAAGACCTACGCGAACAAGCCGGTGTTCGAGGACCCCGCCTGCTTCCGCGCGGCGCCGGGCCTCTACCTGGCGGGCGACGGCGCGGGCACCAGCCGCGGTATCACCGCGGCCTGGGCGTCCGGCATGCGCGTCGCCGACGGCATCCTGGCCGGCCTCTGAGCGCGGGCGAGCGGCGAGCGGCCGTGCGGCCGAGATAGCGCCGCCGCCGGAGCGGTGACACGCGGCCGGGCTCCGTGCTATGGTCGGCTTAATACTCACCCGAGGAGCTTTATAGTGAAAAAGCGTATACTCGCCTGCGCCGTCGCCGTCCTGGCGATTGCCGCGGCCTTCGGCGACGACTGGTCGTCCTCTTCGTACTCGGCTGCCCTCAAGGGGACTAGGCTGAGCCTGTACGGCGTCACCGATACCGTCCGGCCCATCCTCGACGCCTTCGAGTCGGATACCGGCATCAGGGTGGACCATCTGACGATGAAGAACGGCGAGATACTGCAGCGGCTCAAGAACGAGGCGGAGTCCGGCGTCGCCATAGCCGACCTCTGGTTCACCGGCGGGGCCGACACCTTCATCACGGCCGCGAGGGCGGGGCTCTTGTCGCCGTACGCGTCGCCCGCGGCGGCGGCCCTCGGTAAGGACATGAAGGATCCCGAGGGCCGATGGTTCGGCACGTCGCTCACGCTGGTCAACTGGGTGGTCAACGCGGACCTCATAGCCGAGAAGGGGCTCCGGATGCCCGAGACCTGGGATGACCTCCTGCAGCCCGGCCTCCGCGGCGAGGTGTCGATGCCCGACCCGGCCTCGTCCGGTACCGCGTACAACGTGGTCAGCGCCATCCTGCAGACCAGGGGCGAGGCGGCCGGCTGGGCTTACCTGGACGCGCTCATCAAGCAGGTGCCGTTCTTCACGCCCAGGGGAAGCGACCCCGCCAACCTCGTCGTCAGCGGCGAGGCGATCGTAGGCATCAACGCCAGCAACGGCGACCGCGACCTCGAGGTCCAGAACCCGCATATCAGGCTGGTATATCCTAAGGACGGGACCGGTTGGTGGCCCCAGCCCGTGGCCATCGTCAAGGGCACCAAGAAGGAAGCCGCCGCGAGGGTCTTCATCGACTGGATACTGTCGAGGCGCGGTATGGCCGTGATAGCCTCGACCCGCAAGGCCGCGGTGGTCAGGACCGACGTGGCGCCGCCCGAGGGCGTCGTCGACATCAAGGACGTGGCGCTGTTCCCGACCGACTTCCAGGCTAACGCGGCCGACCGCGAGGCCATACTGAGGCTCTGGGCGCAGCATCTCGGCAAGTAGGCGGACGGGCGGAGAGGGTCGATCCGAATGAAGGCGGCGTACTGGGCGTTGGTCGCCCTCGTCCTCTACTTCATCGTCGCGCCGATCGTCGGGGTCGCCCTGTACGGCGTCCTGCCGTCCTCGTCCTGGGGCGAGCTCGGCGCGATGCTCGGGCGCTCCCTGCCGTACCTCGGCCGCAGCCTCTTCGTGGCGGCCGTCGTGACCGTCGCGGCGACCGTCGTCGGGACGTCGGGAGCGCTGGCGACGAGGCGCCTGGCCTTCCCGGGGCGGAGGCTGATGCGGGTCCTGTTCGCGTTGCCGCTCGCCAGCCCTCCCTTCGTCGGTAGCCTGTCGTTCATCATGCTGTTCGGCCGCAGGGGGCTGATCACCAACGGCCTCCTCGGGCTCAGCGTCAGCCCCTTCGGCTGGCGGGGCGTGGCCGCGCTCGAGGTCGTCAGCTTCGGCGCGCTGGCGTACCTGGTCGTGTCCTCCGCGATAGACCGCCTCGATACTGCCCAGGAGGACGCGGCGAGGACGCTCGGAGCGTCGGAGCGCCGCGTCTTCCTCGACGTCACCCTCGGTTCGATGCGGCCCGAGATAGCTACCGCCGCCGCGCTCGTGTTCCTCGGGTCGCTCGCCGACTTCGGCACGCCGCTGATACTCGGCGGCAAGTTCCAGACGTTGGCGTCTGACCTGTACATACAGATAACCGGGCTCTACGACATGAGGTCGGCGGCCGTCTCGGGGCTCCTGCTGCTGCTCCCGAGCGCGGCGGCGTTCGCGTGCCTCCGCGCCGCGATCGTCCCCGGAGCCTACTACGCGACGGGCTCCCCGATCCGCGACGTCGCCTGGCGCGACCACGACAAGGGCGTGGCGGCCGCGCTGGTAGCCGTCTCCGCGCTGTACTCGGCCTTCGTCGTCGCGCAGTTCGGCTTCATCGCGATAGGCGCGTTCTCTACCCATTGGAGCCGCGACCTGACGCCTACCCTCGCCAACTTCCGCGAGGCCCTCAAGGGGGACCTGTCGCCGTTCGTCAACAGCGCCGTCCTCGCCTTCGTGTCGGCGCTGGCCGCGTCGTGGCTCGGCGTCGCGCTGTCCTACATGATCAAGCGCCGGCGCTACCCGCTGGCACGGGCCGTGGACGTCGCGGCGACGACCCCGGCGGCGGTCCCCGGCATCCTGTTCGGCATAGGCTACCTGGTCGTCTTCAGGTACCCGCTGTTCGGCGCGGGGCGCTGGTACCTGACGTCGCTCCCGCCGCCGGTCCTCCTCGGCACCGGCGCCGTCGTCTTCCTGCTCTGCATCTTCCGCTACCTCAACGTCGGGCTGCGGGCCGGGAGCGCGCTCCTGGACCACGTCGACCCGGACCTCGAGGACGCGGCCAGGAACCTCGGCCGGTCCGAATTCGGCGTCCTCGCGGATATTTCCATGCCGCTGCTCGCGCCCGCGATGTACGGCTCTTTCCTCAAGACCTTCTCGACGACGATGACCACGCTCGGAGCCATCATCTTCCTGATACTGCCGTCGAACAAAGTCGCGGTGCAGCAGCTGTTCCAGGTAGTGACGGGCAGCGGGACGGGGGCGGCGGCGGCCCTCGGCGTGATGCTGTCGACGTTCACGCTGGGCTCGCTGGCGCTGATGCGCGGGGCCGTCGGCCTCGTCTCCAGGCTCGCATCGAGGCCGGCGCCGGGGAACGCGGCGTGAGCCCCGCGAAGCTCGGCCTGGTCGGCCTCAGGGTGTCGTACGGCGACAGGCCCGCGCTCGGCGGCGTCAGCTTCGACGTCGGCGACGGCGAGCTCGTCGCGGTGCTCGGCCCGTCGGGCTGCGGCAAGACGACGCTGCTCAAGGTGATAGCCGGCCTCCTGCCCGTCTCCGAAGGGACGATATACATAGGCGGCCGGTCCATGGAGGGCGTACCGACGAGGGACCGCAGCGCCGCCCTGGTCTTCCAGCACTACTCGCTGTTCCCCCATATGAGCGTAGCCGACAACGTCGGCTACGGCCTCAAGGCGCGCGGCGTCCCGAGGGGCGAGCGGGACGTCCGCGTCGCCGAGACGCTGGCCCTCGTCGACCTCGAGGGCTACGGCCGGCGGGCGGTGCATTCGCTGAGCGGCGGCCAGCAGCAGCGGGTGGCGATGGGCCGCGCGCTCGCCGTGCGCCCGGACGTGCTGCTGATGGACGAGCCGCTGAGCAGCCTGGACGAGCGGCTCAGGGCCCAGATGCGCCGCGATATTAGGGCCATAGTCAAGGCCCAGGGCACGACTTGCCTCTACGTCACCCATGACCAGGACGAGGCTATGGAGATTGCCGATCGCGTCGTCGTGCTGAAAGACGGGCTCGTCGAGCAGATAGCCGCGCCGCTCGAGCTGTACCGCTCCCCGGCGAGCGAGTACGTGGCGCGCTTCCTCGGCCACGAGAACGTGGTCGAGGCGCTCGTCGCGGGCGGGCGCGTCGGTTTCCTCGGGGCGACGACGGACGCGTCGCTACTCTCCGCCGCGGGCGGCCTCGCGGC
>QKAK01000206.1 GCA_003247225.1 Spirochaetota bacterium
TCGTGACCGGAAAGCGGGTAGAGCACAAGAGCCGGTTCGCGATCCGGTCGAAGCAATCATGGCGTCCGATAGCCGCGTTTTATCTTGTTTATCATGTCCCCATTCTTCGTATCGTATCCGCTTCAGTGATTCCGCGAGGCCTGGTTACGAACAGCCTTCTCGGGGCGGGGCGCCGTAAATCAAGAATGTGGACATGATGGACATGATAAGACGCGTGTATCTGCCGACCGAATACAGTTAATCGGAGAGGTGTTCTCGGAACCCGGAACGACCGTCCGGCGACTGAGGAAGGCTATCCAGCGATTGAGAGTGATTGTCCGGCGGCTGAGGAAGGCTATCCAGCAACTGAGAATGATTGTCCGGCGACCGGGAATGATTGCTCGGCGACTGAGAATGACCGTCCGGCGGCTTTGGAATAATTTTCGAGCGTTTGAACACGATGAGCCATAGGTATCCGACCTACCCCCTTATCCCATCATGTTCATCCTTCATGTTCATCCTGAGAAATCTTGAACATTATGTTCTGCCTTCAATCGTACAGGCCCTCTTCCTTAGCGCCTCCGCGCCTTGGTGTGAGGCGTTCCTACTATCCTCACACCAAGCCACCAAGGCACAAAGAACGCCAAGAAATCAGAACATGATGACGATGATGGCGCAGGATGACCAAGATGAGCCTCTGGGTGTCCGATCTACACCCCAAAGCCCTTATCATGGTCATCCTGATACATTCTGATCATCATGTTCCGCTTTTCGCCGTACAGGCTCTCTTCCTTAGCGCGAGCCCGCTACTTCCTCGGCCGTTCGAGCAGCAGGGTCTCGGTCGGGCGGTCGCAGACCTCGGCGGGGCCGTAGTACTGGATGGCGCCGGGGAAGCGGTAGCGGGTCTCGACGGCCCAGTCGTCGCGGGCGGCGGCGAAGGCCTTGAACGGCGCGCCGTCCAGCTCGACGAGGGCCTTCCTGATGACCGGCTTCTCGGCGCCGTGGCGCCGCTCGAGGTTCATCATCATCGTCAGCGGTACACCGCCGGCTATCCACTCGGCGGCCGGGCTCGACAGGTTCCGGATCGACGACAGGTAGCCGGTCAGCCCGCTGGCGGCCAGCACGAAGGCCGAGTAGCCGAGGCCGTAGCAGTAGTCCGCGTCGAAGTTCGACGGGAAGGCGCATCGTCCCTCGTAGCCGAAGAAGTGGGCCTGGGCGCTGAAGGCGCCCGAGTACGATCCGGCGGCCTCGAGGGCGGCCAGCCGCTTCTCGACCATCGCTATGAGCAGCTTCTCGGTGTCTATCCTGGAGACCTGGACGTTGCCGTGGGGGTCGCGGTCCATGATCAGCTGCCGCTTGATGTCGACCGGCAGCCCGGCGTACAGGGCGGCCGAGGCGCCGGCGAGGGCGCCCTCGACGAAGCGAACGCGGGCCTCGTCGTCCTTCTGGGCCCTGAACTCGTCGCCGCGCGCGGCCATCATGTCGTTGAGCTCGGCTATCAGGGCCTTGAAGTCGGGGATGAACTCGATCAGGCCCTCGGGTATCAGCGCGACGCCGAAGTTCATGCCGCGCTCGGCCCTGGCGACGATCGACGATACGACGGTCTCTGTCACCTGGGCCAGGGTCATGCCGCGCGCCTCGACCTCCTCGGAGACGAGGGCGACGTTCGGGCGGCACTGGAGAGCGCACTCGAGGGCTATGTGGCTCGCCGACCGCCCCATCAGCTTGATGAAGTGCCAGTACTTGCGGGCGCTCGCGGCGTCGCGCTCGATGTTGCCGATGAGCTCGGCGTAGGTCTTGGTCGCGGTGTCGAAGCCGAAGGACGCCTCGATGTAGTCGTTCTTGAGGTCGCCGTCTATGGTCTTGGGCACGCCGATCACCGAGCAGGGCACGCCCTCGCGCGCGAAGTACTCGGCGAGCAGGGCCGCGTTCGTGTTCGAGTCGTCGCCGCCTATCACGACGATCGCGTCGAGGCCCCTTGCGCGGGCCGTCGCGGCGCTCTTGGCGAACTGCTCGGGCGTCTCGATCTTGGTGCGGCCCGAGCCGATGATGTCGAAGCCGCCGGTATTGCGGTAGCGGTCTATCGTCGCCGCGTCCAGCACGACCGCCTTGTCGTCGACCAGGCCGCCCGGGCCGCCCTTGAAGCCGAGCAGCGTCGACTCGGGGTTGCCGGCCTTGAGCCCGTCGAAGAGCCCGGCTATGACGTTATGGCCGCCGGGGGCCTGGCCGCCGGACAGGATCGCCCCTATCGTCATCTTGGCCCGCTTCGCCGCGCCGGGGCCCGCGACGAATTTCGCCGCCGGCTTGCCGTAGCATGACGGGAACAGCGCGCGAAGCGCCTCGCGGTCGGCGACCGACTCGGTCGGCTCGCCGAATTCTATGGCTACGCGGCCGACGCCGCCCGCCAGCACCTTCGGCAGCTTGGGGGCGTAGGCGTATCTGGCTTCCTGGAGGGGAGATAATTGCATGTTCGGCTCCTTCGTGGTCGTGCCGCCCTGGGCGGCGTTACTATCGAGGATACCGGATAGCGCCCCGCGGGGCAAGGTCGCGTCGGACGGAGAGGCTAGCCCTTGGCCTGGGAGAGGCGCTCGACGTCCTCCCTGCGTATCGGCTTCAGGATGCGCACGCCGGTCTCGGAGGTCTGGATCGTCGTCTCCTTGCCGTCGGGGGTCTTGGAGCCGAGCACCAGCACGATGGGGTATCGCGGGTTGTCGGGGTTGACGTCGATGACCTGGCCGAGCCTCGCGTTCGTCAGCAGCACGTAGGAGCCCACCGGATAGACCGACAGCGAGTAGACGAGCGACTTTATCACCGCGTCGTCGTACTGCTTGCCCTCGTTCTTGAGTATGTCGACCATGCCCGCGTAGCCCTCGCGCGCCTCCTTGTACGGCCTCGAGGCCGTCACGGCGTCGTACGAGCACGCGACCGCGATGATGCGGGCGTATAGCGATATCTTGTCGCCGGTCAGCGACCGCGGGTAGCCGGTACCGTTCATGCGCTCGTGGTGCTCGAGCGCCGCGAGGCAGATGGACAGCGGGAACTGCTTGTCCTTGAGGATGTTGTAGCCGAGTATCGGGTGGGCGGTGATCGACTTGCGCTCGTTGTCGGACAGCTTGCGGTCGGCCATGTACATCTGAGGCGGCAGCCTGACCATGCCTATCTCGTGGAGCACGGCCGCGACGCCGAGCTCGATGAGGCGGTGCGGCGGCAGCTTGAGGTGCCCGCCGAGCACGATGGCCAGGATGGTCGAGCGCGTCGAGTGGTTGACGAGGTAGTTCGGCGAGCCGGACTCGCCGCTCAGCACGCGCAGGATGTAGCGCCTGTTCTCCAGTATCACGTCGCAGAGCGTCTTGACCTTGTCCGACAGCTCCTTGAGGCTGATCTCGCCCTTGGTCACGTAGCGCGTATATACCGAGTCGACGTATTTCAGGAACTGGCCGTAGAACGCGGAGACCCTCTCGAGGTTCTCCTTGTCGCCGGCGGTCTGGGACGTGACGGGGCGGCCCTCGGCGTCGCCCTCGGCCTCCTCGGCCGCGGCCGCCGGTTCCTCGTCCCCGCCCAGCGGGGAGCCGTCGGTGTACAGCTCGCGGATCTCCCACTCGGCGAGCCGGTTGATCAGCGACGAGGTCAGCGGCGTTTCCGGCGTCAGGAGTATGTAGCTTTCGTCGATATAGACCGGTTCGCTATAGTACGTATCCGGCGTCAGATCCTTGAACGGGACGGCGTTCATGCCCATTGACCCCTCTCAGGCGATATTCTATGCTTTGTTCGCGTTTCGCGCCACCGGCGAACGGCGCGCAGAGCCGCTAGGCCCTCTCTTCTATTATTGGAGACAATTCGCATGAAGTTTAAGACAATATTCATACTTTTCAACGCGATCCTCATATTCTCGTTCGCTTTTATCTTCCTGATGCCGTTCTTCCTGCTCGGGCTCGACTACTCGATCCCGTTCTGGGCTAAGAACTGGCCGTTGTTCACGTTCTTCGCCGCGGTGCTCGTCGGCTTCAACGTATTCTTCGGCCGGAACTGGAGGCTGTTCACGCTGCTCGAGGCGGAGCGCTGGGACGAGCTCGGCGCCCTGCTCGAGGATAGGGTGTTCGTCAAGAAGCGCCGGGACAGGCGGACGGTGCGGCTCCTCGTCAATACCTCGCTCCTGCGGGGCGACGTGGCGACGATAGAGCGGCTCGAGGGCGCGCTGCGCGCCGAGAAGCCCGAGGCGCTCAGGCGCGACGCGGTGATCTTCGGCGCCGCCCGCCTCCTACGCAACGACGCCAAGGAGAGCGTGCGCTTCCTATCCGAATACGCCGACGGCAAGGGAGTCGAGAACGCGGCCTGGATCAAATTCCACCACGCGTTCGCGCTCGTGCTGGACAAGCGGGCGGTAGAGGCGACCGCGCCGCTCGAGGCCTCCGTAGGCGCGCGCGACCCGGTGCTGTCGCTCCTGTCCGCGTACCTGCTCGGCTCGCTGTGCGCAGTCTCGGCGGCCGGCGGGGAGCGCGACCGGCTCAAGGCCGTCGCCGAGGCCGAGCGCTCGAGGCTGGCCGGGCGCTACTCCGCCCGCGCCTGGGCTCGCGAGATAGAGCGGGCCAAGAGCGAGGTGCACATCGTCATCCTGTCGAAGATCCTCGACGAGGCGAGCGAGTGGCTCTATAAGGGCGACGCCACGGCCTGAGAGCCGCCGCGCCATCGGGTCGGCCGGCCCGGAATGCCGCTCATGAGGAGCGGAGGGCAGGCCGACAATTGGAGTGTATGAGCGTATCACGACCGAGATCCATCGCCGTGCTCCTGTTAGCCGCCTCGTTCTGCATCATGATGGCCGCGTCGGCCGCCGCCGCCGATCCCGCCGTCGCGTCCGGCGCCAGATCGCATACGGTGCAGAAGGGCGAGACGCTGTACGCGATAGCCAGGCGCTACGACGTATCGGTCGAGGCGCTGATGAGCCTCAACGGCATCGCCGACGCCGGCAAGCTGTTCGTCGGCATGAAGCTGACCATTCCCGGCGGCCCTGACTCCGACCCGGGCCCGCTCGAGTACGTCGTCAAGAAGGGCGACACGCTCTACGGCATAGCCAAGGCCCACGGCGTAGCGGTCGCGGATATAGTCAAGGCCAGCGGCATGACGACGACGACCATCAAGATCGGCCAGACCCTGCGCATACCCGCGACTTCGACCGCCGCCGCGGTCGCCTCGCCGTCGTTGCCGGCTCCGACCTCCGTCGCGCCGTCCTCCAGGGCCGCCGCCGCGCCGGTCGCCGCTACCGGCCAGAGCTGGCCGGTAGCGGGGTCGGTCTCGTACCTCCAGGGCAAGCTCAAGGGCGTGTCGATCTCGGCCGAGCCCGCCTCGGCGATCACCGCCGTCCGCTCCGGCACGGTCACCTCGGCCGGACCGTTCCGCGGCTTCGGGCTGGTCGCCTACGTGGAGGCCAGCGACGGCATGATCTATGTTTACGGCGGGGCTGCGGCGCTATCTGTGAAGCTCGGCGACTCGGTACGCAAGGGCTCGCTGATCGGCAAGCTGTCTTCCGACGGCGACGCGTCAGCGTACTTTTTCGTCTTCGACGGCGCCGATACGATCGATCCGGCTTCGGCGCCTCGGGACTAGCCTATCTTGTAGTCGTCGATCTAGGACGATACAATCGGTAAATATTCAATTACAGAATGAAACGAAATATGGTGAAATTTAATATTTTTGATAAAAAGTCGCTGATTTTCCTTGATTTATTCCTCTGACTGTATAAAATTCCACCTGCTACTCAATGCCTACGAGGGTTATTCGCCACGGCCTAGGCCTATCGGCCTAATTCAGGAGACCGTATGAACGAAATGTTGCTTGAAAAAGCAGCCCCCGCGAAGCGAGGTAAAAAAGCGCGATCAGTCTTGCAGCAGAAGAAGCTGAAACGGCCGAAAGCCACGAGGGAGAGCGATCCGCTCGCCCTGTACCTCAAGCAGATTTCCAGGTATCCCTTACTAAGCGCCGAGGAAGAGGTTCAGCTCGGCGGAGCCATCCAGAAGACCAGGAACGCCGTGGCCGCCCTCGACTCGATCGCCGACGAGGCCGACCCGGACTACGAGCGGAACAGGGCCGCCCGCGCCGAGAAGCAGGCCGAGCTCGTGGCGTACAAGCACCGGATGATATCGAGCAACCTGCGCCTCGTCGTCTCGATCGCCAAGAACTACCAGCACCGCGGCCTGTCGCTGCTCGATATCATCGACGAGGGCAACATCGGCCTGATCGAGGCGGTCGAGCGCTTCGACTACACGCGCGGCTGCAGGTTCTCCACCTACGGCACCTGGTGGATACGGCAGGCCATCATCAAGAGCCTGGCCGACAAGGGACGCGTCATCCGCATCCCGATCCATATGCTCAATACCATCAAGAAGTGCTATTTCGTCGCGAAGCAGCTGACCCAGGACCTGGGCCGCGATCCGTACGCCGCCGAGCTGGCCGACAAGCTCGGCATGGATCCCAAGAAGGTCAAGGAGATCATGAAGCTGTCCCAGGAGACGGCCTCGCTCGATACCACCGTCGACGAGGACGCCGTCACCCATCTCGCCGACCTGATCAAGGACGAGAACGCCGTCGAGCCGTTCGAGGAAGTCTTCTGCATGACGCTGCAGGATACCATCAGCGACGTGCTCAAGAACCTCAACCAGCGCGAGATAACTATCATCACGCTGCGCTTCGGCCTGAACGGCGAGGGGCCGCTGACGCTCGAGGAGACCGGCAAGCTGCTCGGCATCACGCGCGAGCGCGTCCGCCAGATCCAGGAAAAGGCCGTCCAGAAGCTCAAGGAGCTTCGCCGCCTGGACGAGTACCAGGAAATCAGCTGATAGGCCGTCCTAGCCGATGAACGAGGGGCCGTCCGGATCGATTCCGGGCGGCCCCGTTCTACGTAGGCCTACGAATCGGAAAGCAGCTTCGCGAGCGCGTCGTGCCCGCGGCGGGCGGCGACGTCGGCCGGGGTCTCTCCGGCCGCGTTGCGCAGCGTCCTGTCCGCGCCGAGCGCGATCAGGGCCTGCGCGGCCCGCTCGAGGCCGCCGGCGGCCGCGTAGTGGAGCGCGGTCTCGCCGAGGTAGTCGGCGTCGTTCGGCGAGGCGCCGAACAGCGCGGCTATCATCGCGTCGTCCTTGGACAGCGCTATGACCGCCGGGGTGGCGCCGCCGGAGTCGCGGACGAAGCGGTCGGCGCCGGCCGCGACGAGCAGTTCGGCGATCTCGGCGTAGCCGTTCGCAGCCGCCACGTGGAGCGGCGATCGGCCGAAGGCGTCGCGGTCGTCGACCGAGGCGCCGGCGGCCAGGGCCATCTCGATGAACTCGATCGACGGCTTGGCCTCGAGTATGACCCTGATCACCGAGCGGCCGTCGGCGTCGGAGCTCCTGGCCGTCTTCTGGTCGAGCAGGGCCTTGAGCATCGCGCCGCCTTTCTTGAGGGCGTAGCTGAGCGGGCTCTCGCCGGCCGAGTCCCTCGAGTGGATCGACGCGCCGAGCGAGGCGAGCACCCGGGCCGACTTGGCGTTCTCGGCGTAGACGGCCTCGAGCAGCGGCGTGGCGCCCGAGTCGTCCCTGACGTCGACGCGCCCGGCCTTGGCGGCCAGCGCGCTCGCGAAGCGCTCGTCGGCGACCCTCGCCGCCGCGTGCAGCGGCGTCTCGCCGGAGTTGTCGCGCGCGAGCGGGTCGGCGCCGCGCTCGAGCAGGAAGGCCGTCGCCTGGACGTCCGAGCGGTCGACCGCGTCGCGCAGCGGCGTCTTGCCGGTATAGTCCCGCGGGTCGAGGTCGGACGCCGAGCGGGCGAGCAGCTTGAGGCATTCGGCGGCCCGCCAGTAGACCGCCAGGTGCAGCGCGGTAGAGCCCGACGAGTCGCGTACGCCGGGGTCGGCGCCGAGCGCCAGGAGCGCGTTGACGGTACCGGTCGAGTCGCGCTTGAGCGCCAGCATCAGCGCCGTCTGGCCGTCGTCGTTCTTGCCGTCCACCGGCACGCCAAGCCTCGCCAGGTAGGCGACGCCGTCGGCAAGGCCGGCCATCGCCGCGTGGTGGAGCGGGCCGTTGCCCGACGGATCCTCGGCGGCCAGCACCGCCGGCGCGAAGAACCACGCCAGCGGCCCGCCCGACGCGGCTAGCGCCGTCGTCAGCGGGGTCGCCCCGGCCGCGTTGGCGAGCAACGGGTCGGAGCCGGCCGCGATCAACGCCAGGCCCTGGGGCTCGGCGCGCAGGCGGGCGGCCAGGTGCAGGGCCGTGTCGCCCTCGTTGTTACGCGCCGACGGGTCGAGCCCGAGCTCGGCCAATACGGCTATGTCGCCCGGATCGGACCGCAGCCTGGCCGCGTGATGGTACGGGGAGTCCCCCGACTCGTCCTTGGCGCCCCTCGGAGACGCGGCTACGAGGAAGCGCGTCGACTCGGGGCCGTCGGCGAGCGCTATCGATAGCGGCGTCTCGCCCTTGAGGTTCTTGACGAACATGCTGGCTCCCCGGCCGGCCAGCGCGGTCGCCAGGGCCTCGTTCCGGCGGCGCATCGCCAGGGCCAGGGCCGTGTCGCCGTCGGCGTTGGCGGCGTCGATAGGCGCGCCCTCGGCGATGAGCCGCTCGATCATCGGCTGGCCGTAGCCGAGGGCGACGGCCAGGTGCAGAGCGGTGTTGCCGGCCCTGTCCTTGATCGCCGGGTCGGCCCCCGCGCCGAGCAGCAGGTCGACGGCGCTCTGGCCGGCCGAGCCGGGCAGGGCTATATGGAGCGGGGCGTCGCCTGAGCCGTCGACGGCGTTCGGGTCGGCCTTCTTAGCGAGCAGCAGCCTGGCGGCGTCGAGGCGGCCGAGCCTGACTGCGTCGTGCAGCGCGGTGGCCCCCGACGCGTTCTTCGCGTCGACCGGCACGCCGCGCTCCAGGAAGAAGGAAAGGAAGCCGCGGTGGTCGTAGCGTACTGCCTCGTGGAGCACGGTAGCCCCGTCGGCGAAGCGGGCGCGGGCGTAGTTCGTGTCCCTGACGGCGCGTATGAAATAGGCGAAGTCGTCTATCGAGCTTGGGGCGTTCCTCGATACCAGGAGCTCGGCTATCGCGGCGCCTTCGACGTTGCCCGGGTGCAGGAAGGCCGCGTCGAGGGCCGTCCTGCCCGAGCCGTCGCGTACCGACAGGTCGGGGCCGAGCGCCAGGAGCGCCTTGACCGCGTCGATCGATAGCCTGTCGACGGCCGTATGGAGCGGCGTCTCGCCGTTCGGGCCCTTGGCCGAGACGGAGAGCGAGTCGATGACCGAGGCGACGAAGCCCTTGGCTATCGCGGCGTCGAGGGGGCTGACGCCGGCGGCGTCGACCGCGAAGACCGAGGCGCCCTTGGCTATCAGCGCCTTCGAGGACCTGGCGTCCTTCGCGTCGATCGCGTAGCGCAGGGGCGTCTTGCCCTCGGCGTCCTTGGGGTCGGGCTCGGCGCCCATCGCGAGCAGGATGTCGACCATCTCGGCCGAGCCCTTGAGAACCGCGGCGTGGAGGGGGTAGCGACCGTCGGCGGCCGGCTGGCTGGCCTTCTCCCTGCCCTTGAACAGGGCCTGGAGGCCGGCCGCGTCGCCGGCCTCTATCAGCTCGGCGATGCTCGGCTCGGCCGCCGGGGCCGGCGCCTGGGCCGCCGGCTCGTTAGCCGGCTTAGGCGATGATACGCACGACCAGAGCGTCAATGCGCACGCCGCTATCAATAGCGTTCTCTTGGTTTCCACAGTCTATTCCTTCCACGGTATAGTGTATCGCGTCGTAGGCCTCGGGGCGATAGGCTTTCTTTTTATCATCGGAATCGCGTATCCTATGCTTGAACCACTAGATCGGCGTCCGCGCAGCCGGGCGCCAACGGAGGCGACAGCGTGAGGATCGGATTCTGCGTACCGATGAACAAGGCCTGGTCGGCGGCCGCCGACGGCATAGAGCGGGAGCATGGGGGGAAGGTCGAGCTGGTGCGGGGCGTCGAGGCCTGCCTCGCGGCGTTCCCGAGCCTCGACGCGGTGATAGCGAACCGCGTCGACGCCTCGAGCTACGAGGCGGCACGGTCGCTCAAGGCCGTCTTCGTGCCCTTCGTCGGCGTCAACCACCTGCCGGCCGACCTGCTGATCGAGCGGGGCGTGGCGGTGTTCAACTGTCACGGCAACGCCGAGAGCGTCGCCCAGCACGCGCTGGTTCTAGCGCTCGCCGGCTTCGGGCGCCTGATCGAGTTCCATAACGACCTGCGGGCCGAGACCTGGCACGGCTTCTGGGTGGATAAGGGCAGCGAGGATTTCTGGCACTCCATCTTCAGGAAGCGCTGCGCCATCCTCGGCGCGGGCGCTATAGGCCGGAAGCTCGCGCGCCTGCTCAAGGCCTTCGACTGCACGGTGATAGGCTATCGACGCAGGCCCGGCGAGCCCCTGCCCGAGCACTTCGACGAGGTGAAAAGCGACCTCAAGGCCGCCGTGGCCGGCGCCGACATCGTGTTCGTCACGCTGCCGCTGACCGACGCCACGCGCGGCCTCGTAGGAGCGGCCGAGCTCGAGGCGATGCGCGGGGCCTTCCTGGTCAACGTGGGGCGCGGCGACGTGGTCGACGAGCGGGCCCTCTACGAGGCGCTGCGAGACGGCGTCCTGGCAGGCGCCGGCATCGACGTCTGGTACGTCTACCCGCCCAAGGGCTCGGTGAAGGGCGCGCCGTCGCGCTACCCGATCCATACGCTACCGAACGTGGTCATGTCGCCGCACGTCGCCGGCTCCACCTACGAGGCCGTCGACCTGAACATAGCCCAGACCGTCGAGAACCTGGATCGGTGGCTCCGGACCGGGGACGCCGAGCACCGCGTCGACCTGCGCGCGTCCTACTAGCGCCCGAACAGCCGCCGCGGCGCCTCGACGAGCAGGTCGGGGTAGTCGCGGTAGGCGCTCATCACGTCGTACAGCAGCTCGAAGGGGCAGGCCTCGCGGTCGAAGGCCAGGAATGGCAAAGACTCGACCAGCCTGGCGCCGGGCATCGCGTCCCCGAGGACGAACAGCGTCTCGACGTCCGGCCGCTCGCGCAGCGCGGCCAGGGCCAGCGCCTCCGAGCCGGTGACGAAGAAGCACCTGACCTGGTAGTCGGGCTGGGGGTCGAGGGCGAATAGGCGGGACAGCTCGAAATAGTGCTCGGGCATCGAGAACGCGTCGGCGAGGCGCCTGACCGTCCCGGCAGGCGGCAGGCCGGAGTCGGAGGCTAGCGCTACCTGCCAGAGGCAGAACGGGTTCTCCCTGCGCAGGTCCCTGGCCGCCCGGGCGACCCTGGCCGCGCGCTCCGGGTCGTCCGCGTCGAGGAGCAGGGTGACCGACGAGGCGAGCCGCTCCGGCGCGACGAGCAGCGCGTCGAGCCCGTCGGCGCCGCCGCGGCCCGATCGAAGGTCGGCGAAGCAGGCGTAGCCGCCGCGCTCCGGCTTGAAGGTAGGGGCGACCGGCGAGCCGAGCGCCACGTCGAAGCTCTCCTCGTAGTCGGCGACCGCGTCGAGGAGGTCGTCCTCGTCCATCCAGTCGGTCTCGATCACCCAGTACGGCGGGCTCTCGAGGTATTCCTTGACGCCGAAGGCGGCCGTGTCGGCGCGGATCGCCGAGCCGGCCGATAGCGGCATCGGGCTCAGCCTGGCGTCCTGGCCCATGCCGGTCATGCCGAGATAGTCGAAGGTCTCTATGGCGGCGTCGTAGTCGTCGCCCGGCAGCCCGAGGTATACCTCGGGCGTCACCGCGATCCCCTGGTTCCACAGGACGCCGGCCCCGCGCTCGAGGCCGTCCTTGTCGAGCGACGCGCCGACGGCCGCCTGGGCCTTCGGGTTGACGCTGCCGAGCCAGGCGGACGCCGACACGAAGGCGGCGTCCGCGAGGAGGGAGGCGGCCTCGTCGTCGACGCCGGCTGGGTCGAGCCTGCCGGACAGCGCGACGCCGGCCTCGTTGACCGCGGCGAGCGACTTGACGAAGGCCTTGAAATCGGGCCGGGCGTCGAGCCTCCGGTCGACGAAGCGGGCCTCGTCGACGCCGCGGTCGGAGGCCAGCCTGAGCACGCGGGGCGCGGCGTCGCGCGCGAAGAACCTGGGGCCATAGGATACGGCCCCGCGGGAGGCCTCGATCAACACCGGCTTGCCGGGGACGATGGGCAGGGCGCCGCTCAGGTACGGATCGGGCATGCACTCGAGGCCGGGCGCCGGCGCCTCGGCGTAGCGCGGCTTGATGGACCTGGCGGCCAGGTCGGCGATCAGCTCGACGACGGCCGCCTCGGGCTCGCCCTCGATCAGCGCGTCGAAGGCCTGAGCCTTGAAGACCGGCATGCCCTGGACGACCTCGGGGCCGAGCGCCG
>QKAK01000171.1 GCA_003247225.1 Spirochaetota bacterium
ATACGGAACGCGAGCGACGCGCTCATCGCGGACATGGCCGTATCCGGCCCGACCGGGACCGGTCCGTACGTCTATACGGCGACCTACACCATGGACGGCGACGACCCCGAGGTAGCGCTCTACTACAAGGTCAGCGGCGCCGAGGACGGCGCCGGCAACGTGATGACGGCCGGTAGCCTGGTCAACCTGAACCGTACCTACGACAGATCTCTGCTCCGGCTGCCGCGGCCTACGTCAACGCCGACGCGACGATGACGATTACCGCGGACGGCGGATCGCTGACGGCGAAGATCGGTAGCAACGGGACCTCGTCCTACACGAGCGGCTCGACCAAGATCAGCGCGCTCGCCGGCTGGGCGGACGTCGCCGAGAACGGCGACGTGGCTGTCACCGTCTACTCGACCGACACGGCGGGCAACGTCGGCTCCGCGACAAGGACCTTCAAGAAGGATACTACTCCCCCAGCGCCGGAGATCTCTGCGCCGGCGGACGGCGCCTACGTCAACGCCGACGCGACGATGACGATTACCGCGGACGGCGGATCGCTGACGGCGAAGATCGGTAGCAACGGGACCTCGTCCTACACGAGCGGCACGACTAAGATCAGCGCGCTCGCCGGATGGGCGGACGTCGCCGAGAACGGCGACGTGGCCGTCACCGTCTACTCCACGGACGCAGCGGGCAACGTCGGCGACGCTACGAGGACCTTCAAGAAGGACACCGCCGTCCCAACCATCACTTCCGGCTCCTATACGGCCCCGAGCGACTCGAAATCTACGGTAACCATCGTGGCCGACGGTACCGGCTCGGCGATAGCCTACTATCGATTCTCCGGCGCCGTATCCGGCACGACAGAATTCACGTCGCAGCCGTGCGAAATAACCTTGACCGGTGAGAGTCCCTATAGCGTAACAATTACCGTCGAGGATCAGGCAGGTAACGTTAGTTCTGGTACGACTATCTCGATCACCTCGACAGACGGTACCTTCTCGATCGCTTCTCCCGCCGGAACGACGACCGCCCGCCGATCGACGACCTCCGTATCGAGCGCCTCGTCGATCGCCACGGCTACGACGGCCACGACCTCCTCCCGCTCCGCCTCCCGCGTAACGTCGACGACAGCGGCGGCCGAGCCCGAGGCAAAGTCCGCCTCCTGGGTAACGCCTACGACGTCCGCCGGCCGGGCCAGGTCCGAAGCGGCGAGCGCGACGACGGGAGCAGCCAGGGCGGACGCCTCGACGGCCGCGCGCGCCGCCGTATCGAGCCGCTCCGAGGCCGCCGAAGCCAAGGCTCCGCCGGCCGCCGCTACGGCGTCCGACGAGCCCGAGGCTACGCCGCCGGCTACCGAGGTAAAGCATTCGACGACGCAGCCCGCCGGTACGGCCGCCGGAATCGGCGCCGCGGCGAACGCCGGTTCCGCCCCGGCGACGGCCGGCGCCTCGAATGCCGGCGCCGCGCCTTCGACGAGCGGCTCGAGCTCGACGTCGGGCGCTCCGACCGCTCCTGGCGCGCCGCGGGCTCCCGACGGTACTGGCGACCGGATGCCGACGCAAGCGATAATGCCTGAATCCGGCCGGGATGGCCGCCGCGACGAGGAGACGGAGGAAGACGCGCGATAAGATCGTAAGTCTTTTCCAGTTAGCGTTTTGAAACGGAGCTCGATCCGCGCTATACTATGCGGGTCGAGAGATTAATCGGCCGGGGCGGCCATTCGACGCCTCCGAAAGGTGAAGCGCATGAGTCAGAAACGTTTATTCATAACGGCGGTCTTCGCGTTCGTCGTCGCGATCGGCGCCTTCGCCGCTCCCGTCGTGGTCGACTTCGTCGACGGCGACGCCCAAGTCCTGTCCGGCGGATCCTGGAAGAGGCTCGATTTCGACGATAAGCTCGACTCTGCCCAGTCGGTCAGGCTGGCTGCCGGCGCGGTGCTCGAGCTGCGCTCCCAGTCCGGCTCTACCATCGCTATCGCCGCGCCGGGCACCTACGTGATCGACGCGCTGTTCAAGCCCAAGGCCGAGGCGAGCGCGCTCGCTACGGTGGCGGGCAAGCTCGAGAAGCTGGCCAAGGGCGGCCCGGCCGACCAGACCGTCGCGGGCGTGCGCGGCTCCGAGGCCGTCGAGGCCAAGGGGACGATGTGGGCCGGCGGCACGGTAGAGGCCGACGAGGCGGCCAAGGAAGCCTTCGAGGCCGCGAGCGCCGGGGACCACGCCAAGGCCTATTCGCTCTATATGGAAGCCTTCCAGCTCTACGTCGACGCGTTCGACCCGACCGGCGCCGCCCGCGTCGCGTACAGCGCCTCGCTATCCGCCATCGCCTCCGGCTCGGGCGCCCGCGCGCTGGCCGCGCTCAGGTCCGCCTCTCCCGAGGACGCCGGAGCCCTGCGCAGCTCGTACGCGCTGGCCCTCGCGACGCTGTCCGCCCGCTACGGCGCCTCCGCCGACGCCAAGGCGCTGCTCAAGAAGGCGATCGACGGCGGCTGGTTCGACGAACCCGCCGCGCTGGCCGACGCGAGGAGCCTGCTCGCAAGCCTCTAGCCTTCGCGCTTCTGCGTGGAACAGATAGCCGCCCCTTATCCGGGGCGGCTTTTTATTAGTTCCTCGAACCTTGTAGAGCGCCGGCGCGACACGCCATAGAACGTATAGCGCCGGAATGGATCATCCATAGCCGGTATGGTCCGACCCCCCGCCACAAGGTTCGAGGAACTAGGTATACTAGATCCGATGGACCAGAGCGACGATACGCCCATGCCGATAGACGCCCATTTCCACGCCGACGACCTCTTCGCGGTCGCCCCCGGCTTCGTCGACGAGTACCGGGAGCTCGGCGTCTCGGGCCTCGCGTCGGTGCACGACGACGCCGGCCTCGAGGCTACCCGGCGGATCATGGCCGGAGCGCGCGCCGCCCTGGTGTCGTTCGGGCTGCACCCGCAGCTGCCGCGCATGGACGAGGCCGACGCGCTCGCCGCCCGGGCGGCGTCCGGCGATATCGCGGCCGTCGGCGAGTGCGGCTTCGACTTCTACGGCGACTCGCCGGAGACGACGAGGACGCCCGAGGCCGAGGCCGCGCAGCGGGCCGTCTTCGAGTACCAGCTCGAGCTGGCCGAGAGGAGCGGCCTGCCCGTCGTGCTGCACCTGCGCCGAGCGGACGACCTGCTGTTCGAGTACGCCGGGCGCCTGGCCCGCCTGCGGGCGGTGATCCTGCATTCGTGGCCCGGGCCGGCGAACGAGGCGCTCGACTTCCTACGGCGCTGCCCGCGGGCGCTGTTCTCGTTCGGCCTGCCGCTATGCAACGGCAACAGGAAGGCCGCCGCGAGCGCCGCGGCCCTGCCGGCCTCCGCGCTGCTGACCGAGACGGACGCGCCGTACCAGCCGCCGCGCTCGCCCGCGCCTGAGGGCGGCCGGCCCCTGCGAGCCTGGTCGACGACGTCCGACCTGGCCCGGGTCGCCTCGCGCATTGCCGAGATACGCGGAGAGGGCGAGCGCGCCGTCATGGCGGCCGTCGAGTCCAAGATGAGCGCACGAGGATACTGCTCGGCGACGACGGCGCCGACGCTCTGGCCGCCGCTCGGGTCTGCGTGTTCGGGCTCGGCGGCGTCGGGGCCGCCGCCGCGATGGACCTGGTCCGCGCGGGCGTCGGATCCCTCGTCGTCGTCGACTTCGACGAGGTGAGCGAGTCGAACCTGAACCGCCTGTACTTCGGCTATTCCGGCGACGTCGGCCGCCCCAAGACCGACGCGTTCGCCGACTACGCGTCCCGCGTCAACCCGGCCTGCCGCGTCGAGGCGATCGGCCGCATCGTGCACGGCGCCGAGGCCGCGGGCATGGTACCGGGCGGCTGCGACTTCTACCTGGACTGCATCGACACGCTGAACCCTAAGGTAAACCTGATGGCCGCGCTGGCCCGGGAGGGCCGGCCCTTCGCGTCGGCGATGGGCACCGCGGGCCGCCTCGCGCCCGAGCGGCTCAAGGTCGGCAGGCTCTGGGACGCGACCCACTGCCCGCTCGCCTCCGACGTGCGCAAGCGGCTGAGGCGGCTGGGCTTCGGTCCGCCCGGCGCCTCGCTCGCGGCCATAGGCGAATACGGCGTGTCGATGCCGGCCGCCTTCGAGTGCGTATGGTCGGACGAGCCCCCGGTTCCCCCGGCGATGCCGCCCGACGGCAGCCGGCCCGGCGACTGCGCGGGCGGCGTCAGGGTCCGGGCGGTGCAGGGCTCCGGGCCGTTCGTGCCGCAGGCGGCCGGGCACCTTTTAGCGAGCCTGGCGGTCCGGCGAACGCTCGGCCGTTAACTGGCGCCCGTCGGGGCCGGGAAAAGGCGCGCCCCCGCGCGGAGTCTCGACCTCCGCGCGGGGGCGCTATTTATTAACTAACCCCAGGAAGCTAGATAGGTCCCCACTTGACGGCGGTAGCCGCCCAGGTATAGCCGGTGCCGGCTCCGAACATGACGGCGAGGTCGCCGTCGACGAGCCGGCCGGCCTTGGCGCCCTCGATCATCGCGATATAGGCGTCGGCGGACTGGCAGTGCCCGAAGTCCTCGAGCACGTAGGTGTCGTCGAGGCCTAGCCCGAGCCGCCCGAGTATGCCCTCGAGTATCGAGCTCTTCATGAAGATCGGGGCCACGAAGTCGATCTTGCCGGCGTAGCCGCTCTTCTCGGCGGCGCGCTCGATCACCGACACGAAGTTGCCCATGCTGATCGGGTCGAGCCGCTCCTTCATCGCGGCCGGGTCGGCGACGTCGAGGCTGCGCAGCGGCCGGTCGAGCGTCTCGAGCCCGTCCCAGTTCTTCGAGCCGACGCCGTAGACGGCCACGTCGGCGGCGAAGCGGCCGTCGGTGATCATGCTCGTCTCGAGTATCACGTTCCGCTCGGCGTCCCGCCGGAGCAGGGCCGCCGCGGCGCCGTCGCCGAAGTTGAACATGAAGCGCGTGCGCTGGTTCGACAGGTCGACGACGTCGGTCTCCTTGCTCGCGGTGAACAGCAGCACGTTCCGCAGCGACGGGTCGACCTGCATCATGCTCTTGAGCACCTTGAGCGACCAGACCCCGGCGGAGCAGAGGTTGTGGATCTCGAAGGCGTTGGCGTTGACGGCCCCGATGCGGCGCGAGACGGCGGCCGCGGCGTTGAACAGGTAGTAGTCCTTGTACTCGCTGCCGCAGTAGACCACCAGGTCGAGCTCGGCCGGGTCGAGGCCGCCGAGGGCCTCGAGGCAGGCCTTGACGCCCAGGTCGGTCACCTGCTCGCCGGGCCCGGCCTTGTGCCGCTGCTTGATGCCGAATTTCCCCTCGATGACCTCGCGGGGTATCCCCGAAGCCGCTGCGATGTACTCGCTCGTCTGCACGGCCTCGGGCACGTAGTAGCCCATGCGCTCGATGCCGATCCTCGGGAGGGAGTCCGCCCCGCTCATCGCTCGTCCTCGTCGACCGGCCTGCCGTAGAGCCGCTGGGCGTCGCTCGACACGATCTTGCCTACCGAGTTCTTCGGCACCGCCTTCACGAAGGCCACGTACTTCGGGACCTTGAACCTGGCCAGCCGGCCGGCCAGGGCGGCCTGCACGCCGGCCTTGTCGATGCTCGCGCCGGGCTTGAGCGCGATGACCGCCTTGCCCACCTCGCCCCATTTCTCGTCGGGCACTCCGATCACGCAGACCTCGTGGACCTCGGGTATCTCGTAGAGCGCCTTCTCCACCTCGGGCGGGAACACGTTCTCGCCGCCGGAGATGTACATGTTCTTCTTGCGCCCGACGATGTACACGTAGCCGTCGGCGTCCCGCGTCGCCACGTCGCCGGAGTAGACCCAGCCGTCCCGCAGCACCTCGGCGGTCGCCTCGGGCTTGTTCCAGTATCCGGAGAAGATCTGCGGGCCGCTCCAGATGAGCTCGCCGGCGCCGCCGGGGCCGACGTCGCGGCCGTCGTCGTCGACGATGCGCATCTGCGTGAAGAAGAACGGCTTGCCGACCGACGCGTGCTTCTCGCGCATCAGCTCGAAGCTCATGTCCTCGGCCGGGGCCGAGAGGTTGTTCGGGCCGGCCTCGGTCATGCCGTAGCCGAGCACGAACGGGATGCCGCGGGCCCAGAAGGCCTCCATCACGTTGAGCGGCGTCGGGGCCGCGCCGGCCATCATCCAGCGGACGCTCGAGAAGTCGGCCCCGGCGAAGTCGGGGTGCTCGAGCATCATGCGGAAGATGGTCGCGGCGCCGAAGACGAGGGTCGTCCTCTCCTCGGCGATGGTCCGTATGCCGAGCCCCGGGTCGAACTGCCGGTTCAGTATCACCCGGCCGCCGGCGAGGAGCAGCGGAATGGTCAGGAGGTTCCAGCCGCCGGTATGGAACAGCGGGAGCAGGATGTGCGACGAGTCGGCGTCGCTGAGCTTCCAGGTGATTATCTCGGACAGCGCGTTGAAGAGCACCGCGCGGTGGGAGATCATCCCGCCCTTGGGCAGCCCGGTCGTGCCGCCGGTGTGGATCAGCAGGAAGACGTCGTCCTCGGTCAGGCCGGGGCACGAGACGGGCGACGCGTCGGCGTACGACTCGATCGCGGCGTACTCGTCGGACGGCGAGCCGCGGCGCTCGCCGAGCCGTACGTAGCGCTCTACCGAGGCCCTGGGCCGGAGCGCGGCGACGGCGGCCTCGAAGGCCTCCTCGTAGAAGAGCGCCCTCGGCTCCTCGTCGGCCATCAGCCTGGCCAGCTCGTCGGTCGACAGCCGCACGTTGTACGGCACCAGTATCGCGCCGAGCTTGCCCGCCGCGAACAGCGCGTCGACGAGCTCGACGCGGTTGCGCGACAGGAAGGCGACGCGGTCGCCCTTCGCGACGCCCCACTCCCGCCGCATGTAGTTCGCCAGCCGGTTCGCCCGGGCGTCGAGCTCGGCGTAGGTGAACGACCGCCCGTCGTCCAGGTCGGTAACGGCTACCTTGTCCGGGCTCGTGCGGGCCCTCCCGTACGCGTAGTTCCCAATCCAGCTCAGTTCCTGCATCTCGTATTCCTTACAATGCCGTCAGGCCTTTAGTTTCTTGAGTAGGGCCGCTATGTTCTCGGCCTGGTGCGACAGGATGCCGTAGGCCTCCTGGTCGTCCTCTGGGTTCACGGCGCCGCCCTTGCCGGCGACGCCGACGTTCCAGTAGTGGGAGCCGGTGACGATGAAGTCGTTGACCGTGAACCAGAGGAGGGTCTGGGCGAACGCGAACGCGTGCCCGGCCCTCCTGGCCACCGCTATCGGGGTGCCTATCTTCCCCGAGAACGCGGTGCCCTTCCACTGATAGCCGCCGCTGCCCTGCCCGGCGGCGAGGTCGTTCGCGGTCCAGCGGCCGAGGAAGCCGGCGCGGTCCATCAGGGCCTTCAGCTTGGCCGGCTCCGACGCGTGGTACACGGGATAGGCCACGAGTATGGCGTCCGCTTCCATCATGCGGGCGAACACGCCCTGGAAGTCGTCCTTGACCGCGCATTCCTTCGTCTTGGCGCAGGAGTAGCACGCCTGGCATTCATCGATCATCAGCCCGCGCAGGTCGACCATCTCGGTCTCCACGCCGCGCTCGGCCAGCTCCTTCAGGGCGAAGGCCAGGTAGGCGCGCGAGTTGCTATGCTCCCGCGGGCTGGCCGATATTCCCAACGCTCTCATGCTTCCTCCCGGAGGGGTCGGGCGATAAGCGCCGCCCGGCCCCGCTCATAGTCGCTACTACAGGTCGATGACCTTCTCGACGGCCCTATCGAGGTTCTTGCCGGCGGCGCCGGAGGTGAACAGCGATACGACGACCGTCGCGACGATCGAGAACACTATGACGTTAAAGTACCACGGGATGGCTCCCGGGAACTTGAACTTGTTCTGCACCAGCACGAAGCAGATCACGTTGAGGACGAGGGCGATGGACAGGCCGGTCGCGACGCCCTCCTTGCTGGCGCGCTTCCAGAGCAGGCCGACGACGAAGACCGGGAAGGTCGCCGTCATCAGGGTGCCCCAGCCGAAGGTGCCGAGGATGGCCACCATGCTGTCGTTCGTCAGCGCGAGCGCCACCGCGATCACGCCGAGCACGCCCATCGTGACCCTGAAGCGCTTGATCTGGGTGGGCCCGTCGACCGCCTTGAGCCCGAAGGCCGCGGGCAGGTCCCTGGAGATGATGCCGGCGGACAGCGACAGGAACATCGAGGCCGAGGACATGGCGGCCGCTAGCACGGTCGCGTAGAAGAGCAGCTGGCCCCAGATGCCGAGGTGGTCGGCGAACACGGCCGCGGCGGTGTCCGCCTTGGCGAGCGGCGCTATCTTGCCGGTGGCCACGAGGTACAGGGCGCCGAAGCCCATGACGATGGCCAGGAACCCGACCACCGCGTGCGACAGGGCCGCCCACAGGCCGAGCTTGGGCATGTCGCGCGGGTTCTTGAGCGCGTACATGCGGGTCAGCACCTGCGGCTGGCCGACGGTGCCGAGGATGGGCACGAGCATGTAGACCATGGAGACCTGCCCGGGCAGCACGCCCCAGGCGTTCAGGAAGTCGGCGCTCATCTTCTTGGTGACGCCGCCGCCGGTAACCTCGCCGGCCTTGGCCACCGCCTCGAGCACGTTGCCGAAGCCGCCGGTGACCACGAAGAAGCCGATGATGATGATGATGCCGGCCACCGCCATGACGAGGCCCTGGAAAGCCTGGGTCATGATGCCGCCGGCCTCGCCGCCGATGATCATGTAGGCGATCAGCACGCCGAAGATGAGGAAGCCGGTGACGTAGAAGTTCCAGCCGAGCAGGTGGGCGAACATCACCGAGACGCCCTTGATCTGGGCGGCCAGGTAGGCGATGCAGCCGAGGAACAGCACGAGGCTCATGACCGCCTTGATATAGCGGCTCTTCTGGAAGCGCAGGTCGGAGATGTCGCCGAGGCTCGAGATGGGGCCGAGCTCGGCCATCGCGCGCACCTTCTTGCCGAGGATGATGTAGGCCATGCCGAAGGCGGCCGACGACAGCATCCAGAAGCTCATCGGGTTGCCGGTGGCGTAGATGATGCCCGGGATGCCGACGATCGCGAACGCGCTCGCCACGGCGGACATGGTCGACAGGCCCACGGTGAAGGGGCCGAACAGGGCGGTACCGCCGAAGAACGCCTGGGCGGTATCGGCCTTGCGCTTGGCCCAGATGCCGATCAGGAACGAGACGACGATCATCGCGAACGAGAACCCGACGATCAGGATCTTGGCGCCCGCGCTCATGCCTGTCCTCCTTGCGCCTTGATGGCGGCGATGTCGCTCTTGAAGGTCTCCCAGTCCGCCTCGGACAGCCAGCGGTCGCGCATCGCGTAGAGCCCGACCGACAGCGACGCGATGCCGCCTATCCAGTAGGTGATGATGGTCCACGCGAACGACGGGTGGAAACCGAGGATCGTGAAATCGGGTACCTTGCCGCGGAAGGCCTCCGCGTAGTAGGCGGAGAGTAGGAAGCTCGCCACCCATAGGGCCGTCCAGGTCAGTAGCGGGTACGCGAGGAACCCGGCGTCGAGCTTCCCGTTATGCGTCGCTCCCAGCACCATGTGGCCGAGCATCAGGAAGACCGACAGGACCATGGCGATAAGCCAGGCGCCGTTCCATCCGAGGATCAGTACGGCGAGCCAGGCCAGCGCTATCGCCAGCATCATGGCCGTCTGCTTTCGCTCCATAATACCTCCTTGATGAACTATGAATCATCTTTCATATTATGAGAGTTGTTTCATGTTTCGTCAATCTAGAATTTTAGAGCGATTAGGGGACTCAGGAAGGCGCCGGCTCGGGGCCTCCGATCAGGGCGCCGTCGGACAGCAGGGCGATCGCGGTCCTGATGGCGGACTCGGGCACCTCCGTCCCGTCGAAGATGAGGTACTTGAGCGCTATGAAGTTATTGATGCCGATCAGGCTATACGCCAGGGCGTCCATGTTCAGGTCGCGGACCTGCCCCGCGTCGCGGGCCTCGCCGAGACGGCGCGCGTAGGCGGTAGCGAAACCCTCGTAGTAGGCCCTGAAAGCCTCCTGGTCGACGAACTGGGCGTCCCAGATGATGCGGAACAGGCCCGTATGCTCGGAGACGTACTCGAAGAAGGCGCGGATGCCCCGTTCCTCGATCTCGACGCGCGCGTCGCAGCCCTCGAGCGCCAGGTGGATGCGGCCGCGCAGGCGGTGCCCGAGCTCGCGCATCAGGTACCTGAAGACCGACAGCTTGTCCTCGAAGTAGATATAGAACGTACCCGGGGCGATCTCCGCCCGCCTCGTGATATCGGAGATGCCGGTCTGGAAGTATCCCTTCTCCGCGAAGCAATCCTCCGCGGCCTTGAGGATCTTCTCCTGGGTCTCGACGCCGCGACGGGTCTTGGGTTTATGAATCATGGTTCAGTGTACAGGCGAAGGCCGCTCCGGTCAAATCACCTGACGCCGTCGAGGAAGTCGAGCAGGATGCGCTCGAAACCCTCGGGGTCCTCGACCATGACCGAGTGGCCGACCGAGTCGAGTATCAGTAGCCTACCGTTCGGGTAGGCCGCGGCGGTCTCCCGGGCCATGGCCTCGGTGATGATGGTGTCCTTCCGCCCCCATACGACCAGCGCGGGGCCGGTGAACGCGCCGGCGCGGCCGGTATAGTCGAGGCGCGCCAGCGCCCTCGGGTTGCCCTCGAACGCGAAGGGGGCCATCAGCATCGCGTCGTCGACGATCTCGTCGAGGAAGGCCTCGTCGGTCATGGTCGGCGCCACCGCGGCGAGGGCCTTGCGCATCAGGCCGCGGTCGGCCCTGATCAGCTCGAAGTACGGATAGTGCGCCTCGAGGGTCACGAGCCCCGAGGGGGCCGCGCCGTCCACGATGACGACGCCGGCGGGCAGGCCGGGATTCCGGGCGGCCATCGACATGACCACGGCCCCGCCGAGGCTGTGGCCGACGACTACCGGTCGCTCCAGCCCGAGCGCCCCGATGAAGGCTGCCAGGTAATCGGCGTACAGGTCGATGTCGGCGGAGTCGAGCCTGGCCGACCGGCCGAAGTTAGGCAGGTCGAGCGCGACGACGCGCCGGCCGTCCAGGGCCATGACCTTCTTCCACCAGCGGCTCGAGCCGGTGTTGCCGTGCACCAGCACCACGGGCGAGCCTGAGCCCGACTCGACGTAATACAGTTCCTTGCCCATGACCGATACGGTCTTGCCTTCCATGTTACCCTCCATGCTTCCCGACGGCGCGCAGGACGCCGCCGCTGCGACCGCGACCGCGACCGCGGCGATCAAGGCGCTCGGCGCGTAGCCCGCCGACACCCGGCCGCCCAGTATCGACGGCCGGCGGCCGCCCGTCAACGACCGGCCGCCTCGGCGAAGAAGCCGAGCAGCAGGTCCGACAGCTCGCCGGGCGCCTCGATGGCCAGAGCGTGGCCGGCGCCGGCGACCTCGGCGTATGTGGCCCCGGGCACCCCGTCGGCGATGATCCGCGAGTAGCGCGGAGGCTTCAGTATATCCCGATCGCCGACGACGGCGAGGCAGGGGCGCGAGATCCGGCCGAGGTCCCCGGTTAGGCGTATGGCCAGGAACGAGTCGCAGAGCCGGGCGAAGCCCTCGAAGTAGTCGCGGGGCAGGCCGGCGATCAGGCCCTCGCGCGCCGCGAGCTCGTCGCGGTGGGCGGCGAGGTAGGCGGCGGAGTAGGTCCAGGGCAGGAGCGACTTGTAGAACGTCCTCGGGTCGGCGAGCGCCGCCGACTTCCAGCACTCGATGGCGGCCCGGAGCACGTCGTCGTACTCCGTGACGCCGTCGATCGCCGCGACGCCGGCGCACAGCCCGGGATAGTCGCGGGCGAAGGTCAGGGCGACCTCCGAGCCGTACGAGGTGCCGACGGCGAAGACGCGGCCGATCCCGAGCCCGGCGAGCAGCTCGGCCAGGTCCCGGGCGTGGAGCTCGAACGAGTAGGCCCCGGACGGGCGATCCGACAGGAGCTGTCCCCTGAAGTCGTGCGTCAGGACGCGGTAGCCGGCGGCCAGTAGCCGGTCGGCCACCGGGCGCCAATGGGCTATCGACATGCCGATGCCGTTGAGCAGCGCCACCGTCGGCGGCTCGCCGCCGCGGCCCGCTGCGGCTCCGCCGGCCGCCTCAGCCGTTCCCGGCTTAGGGGATTCGAGCTCGTACTCGAGGCCTATCCCCCCTACGATGGCGCGGGCCACGGCTACAGCCCCAGGTAGGCGGACACGACGTGGGGGTTCTTAGCCAGCCCCTCGGCCGTATCCTCGAGCAGCACCCGGCCGTTCTCGATCACGTAGCCGCGATCGATGGCCTTGAGGCTCTCCCGGACGTTCTGCTCGGTCACCAGGATGGCGACGTCCTTCTTGAGCACGGCTAGGCGCTCGAAGACCTCCGCCACGATGGACGGCTGCAGGCCGAGCGACGGCTCGTCGAGTATCAGCAGCGCCGGGTTGGCCATCAGCGCCCGCCCGATCGCGACCATGCGCTGCTGCCCGCCGGACATCGTGCCGACGAGCTGCTTGTAGCGCTCCTTCAGTATCGGGAAGAGCGCGAGCACGGTCTCCAGCTGCTTGTCCTTGATCCCCTTGCCGCGCGGCACGTAGGCGGCGCCGAGCTCGAGGTTGTCCGCGACGCTCATGCCGGGGAACAGCTCGCGCTCCTGCGGCACGAGGGCGATGCCCGCCCGGGCCACCATGTGCGTCTGCATGCCGCCGATCCGCGATCCCTCGAACTCGATGGAGCCGGACCAGGGCTTGACCATGCCCATGACCGCGTTGATCAGCGTGGTCTTGCCGGCGCCGTTCGGGCCGAACAGGCCGACCGACTCCTGCCCGACCGATAGGTCGATGCCGCGCAGCACCTGCAGCTTGCCGTAGCCGGTCTCGAGCTTCTTGACGTCCAGTATCATGCGGCACCCCCGAGGTACGCCTCGATCACGCGCGGGTCCTTGGATACCTTCTCGTACGGACCCTCCGCTATCAGCTCCCCGGCCTCGAGCACGATGACTCGCTGGGTCAGCTCCCGTATGACGCCCATCACGTGCTCGACGACGCCGACTGCCATCCTGCGCTCGCGGGCGATGCGCTGCACGGTGGCTATCACCTGCTTGGTCTCGTCGCTGTTGAGCCCGGCCATCACCTCGTCGAGGAACAGCACCTCGGGCTCGTTCGCGAGCGCCCTGGCGATCTCCATCTTCTTGATCTCCAGGATCGACAGCTGCGCCGTGTCGCGGCCGAGCCCGTCCAGCTCGAGCTCCGCGCAGATGGACTCCGCCGACAGCCTCGCCTCCTTGAGGCTCTTGCCCCGGCTGAAGACGGCGCCGACCATCACGTTCTCGAGCACCTTGAGGTTCTCGAGGGGATGGATCAGCTGGTAGGTCCTGGCGATGCCCAGGCGGCTACGCTCGTGGGCGGGCGCGTAGGTGATGTCCCGGCCCTTGAACTCGATGCGCCCGGAGGTCGGCATCAGGATGCCCGAGACCAGGTGGATGAACGTCGTCTTGCCGGCGCCGTTCGGCCCTATGATCCCGAGTATCTCGCCCTCCTCCATGCCGAAGGTCACGTCGTTGACGGCGACGAGGCCGGAGAAGGCCTTCGTCAGGCCGGTCGTGCTCAGTTTGCTCATTCTACGCCTCCGGTCGCGCCGGTCCCCGCGGCGACGGTACCTTGCCGGCGCGCGTTCCTCATCGCCCCGCGAACCAGGCCCACGAGGCCGTTCGGCATGAACAGGATGACGAGTATGATTATTACGCCGTACACGACCAGGTGGCCGTACGGGATCTTCAGCTTGAGCCATTCGGACGCGATGCCGAGCAGCACGGCCCCGGCCATCGGCCCTATCGTGCTGTGGATGCCGCCGAGCAGCGCCATCGCGAGCGGCAGCAGCGTGAAATTCGCGTCGAAGGCGGTGTCCGGCGTGGTGAAGCCGTACGACTGCACCTGGATGGCGCCCATCATGCCCTGCAGGGTCGAGGTCACGACGAAGGCGACGAGCAGGTACTTGAAGATGTCGACGCCGTTCGACCGGGCGCTCGTCTCGTCGTTGCGTATGGCCGTCAGCGCCAGGCGCAGCTTGCTCTTCTCGAAGTACGCCGAGGCGCCTATCGTGACGAACAGCCCCCCGAGGCATAGCCAGTAGAGCGCCGACGCGTTGCCGTCGAAGATGACGCCGGGCAGCACCGCGCCCTCCGGCCCGCCGGAGAAGTCGTGCAGGTTGTGCATGACGATCCTGAATATCTCCATCAGCGCGAGCGTGGTGATGGAGAAGTACATCGCCCTGAGCCTGAGTATCGCGAAGCCGAGCGCGAACGCGACGAGCCCGGCGAACAGCGCGGCGAACGCGATGCTCAGCAGCGGGTCCATGCCGCCGCGGAGCACCGCGAGGATCGAGGCGTACGACCCGAGGCCGAACAGGCCGGCGATGCCGAACGATATCTGCCCGGAGCGCAGCAGCATGTCCCAGCTGATCGCCAGGGCCATGTACGTCATGACGTTACGGGCGACGTTCAGGGGGTACGCCCCCAGGAAGGCCGGGAAGGCGATGACCGCGGCCGCGATCGCCGCCGCGGCTATGTACGAGCCCCTTATCTTCATGCCTTCTTCCCCTTGATCGAGCGTCCGAGTATCACCGTGATGATCAGGACGAAGAATACGATATCGGCCCAGCCGCGCAGGCCGCGGAAGGCCTTGAGGAAATTCTCCGAGACGCCGAGCAGGATGCTGGCGCCGAGTATGCCGGGGATGTTGCCGATGCCCGCCATCGCGACCAGGCAGAAGCTCTTCATCGTGTACGGGCTACCCACAGTCGGGAAGACCGCCGAGCGGGTGATGAGCATCGACCCCATCATGCCGACGAGGGCCGTGGCGATCGCGAACACTATGCCGTAGGTCTTGTCGACGTCGATGCCGACGATGGCGGCGCCGCGCGGGTTCTGCCCGACGGCGAGAGCGGCCTTGCCGGCGGTGGTCCTCGTCAGGTACCACCTGAGCCCGAACGCCATCAGGGCCGCGGCCAGCAGGAACACGAAGTTGTATATGCCGAACGACAGCTCGCCGATATCGACCGACGCCGAGACGTAGTC
>QKAK01000167.1 GCA_003247225.1 Spirochaetota bacterium
GGGATGATACGATCCGAGCCGACGCGAGGAGGTGCGCGATGTCAAGGGGAACGGGCTGCAGGTACGGCAGCCATAGGGTGCTCGAGCCGAAGGGGATACTGCCCCAGCCGGCTCTCAGGCTCGATAACGATATGGCCGTCTACGACAACGAGGTGCTCATCGACGTGAGCACGCTCAACATAGACTCGGCCAGCTATACGCAGATACGCTCCGCCTGCGGGGCCGACGAGGGCAGGATGCGGGAGATGATCCTGTCCATCGTCGCGGAGCGGGGCAAGATGCAGAACCCGGTCACCGGCTCGGGCGGCATGCTGATAGGCACGGTGCGCGAGATAGGGCCCGAGTACCCGAACAAGCAGCTGAAGGTCGGCGACAGGATAGCCACCCTCGTGTCGCTGTCGCTGACGCCGCTCAGGATAGCCTCGATCAGGCGGCTCGACCCGGACTCGGACCAGGTCGACGTCGACGCCCAGGCCATCATGTTCGAGAGCGGCATCTACGCCAACGTGCCGACCGACCTGCCCGAGAAGCTGGCCCTCGCGGTGCTCGACGTCGCCGGCGCCCCGGCCCAGGTGGACCGCATCGTCGAGGAGGGCGACGCCGTCTGCATCATAGGCGGCGGAGGCAAGTCCGGCGTGCTGTGCTGCTACCAGGCGATGAAGAACGTCGGGCCCTACGGCAAGGTCATCGTCGTCGAGTACTCCAAGGAGAACGCGGCCAGGATAGAGCGGATGGGCCTGGCGACGCACGTGATCGTCGCGGACGCTACCGACGCCCTCGACGTCTACCGCAAGGTGACCGACATCACCGGCCCGCGCGGCTGCGACGTGACGGTCAATAACGTCAACGTTCCGAACACCGAGATGACGAGCATCCTGATCACCAAGGGGCAGGGGCTCATCTACTTCTTCTCGATGGCCACCTCGTTCACCAAGGCCGCCCTCGGCGCCGAGGGCGTGGGCAAGGACATCGAGCTGATAGTCGGCAACGGCTATACCAAGGGGCACTCTGACCTGGCGCTCAACATCCTGCGCGAGTCCGCCGACATCAGGGCGCTGTTCGAGAAGCTATACGTCTGACCGTAAGGGGCGACCGTAGCCGGCGGCGCATCCTTGCGCGCCGGCTACGCCTACATAGCGGATCGTCGATCCGGGGCTACGCCCGCGACGGAAGCGACAGCTCGGCCCATATGAAGGCGTGGTCGGACGGCAGGCGCCCGCGCTGCTCGTAGTTGATCGGCACGAGCTCCGCCAGGACGCCGCCGCCCCGCACCTCGAGGTCGTCCGAGCAGAAGATGTAGTCGAGCTGGCTGAAGCTCGGCTCCTCGCCCCTGAAGTAGTAGTGGGTGAAGCGGGCGCCCGGAGGCACGCCGGTCGCCTCGAGCACGTCCCTGAACGGCAGCGCGAGGAACGGCTCGTACTCGAACTCCGCCTCGCCTCGTATCAGTATGCCGTTGAAGTCGCCCATGACGACGCAGCCGGGCGGGGCGGCCACCTCGCATAGCCTGCGGACCTCGGCGACGCGCTGCGGTATGCCGCGGTCCTGGCCGTACTGCGACTTGAGGTGGACGACGATGACGCGGAGCCTATCGTCGCCGGAGGCCAGGCGCAGCTCGAGCACGTTGCGCGAGAACGGCCCGTCTATCGGCCGCGCCTCGACGCGGTCGAAGCGCCCCTTCTTGACCAACGCGCCGACGAAGATGCCGCGTCGGCTGTTGGCCTCGTGCAGGTAGGGTTCGTAGCGCCCGTCCAGGTAGTAGCGGTCGAAGTTATCGAGCGTCTCCATGCCGCCTATCTCGCACAGCCCGACGACGTCGAAATCGCGTTCCAGGATGACGGAGGCTATCGCCGCCGCCTTGGCCCGGTCCTTGTTCGGGTTGAAGATCGACGGGTTCATCGCGGCGTAGCGCTCGTCCGAGAGGGCGCGGAACTCGGCGGCGCCGTAGTCTGCGTCAAGCAGCATCGAGAAGTTCTCAGCGTTGAACGACGCTATCGTATAGGTTCCGTGCACGCTGTCTCCTGGTTCGGGCTATCGGGGGATTCTATGCCGGAACGCCCGCGGCGGGCGATACAGCCTTGCGGCCGGCGCCTCGGGGCGATATCCTGTCGCCAAAAGGAGCCTTCATGGAACGGAGCATCGAGGAGGCCTGCGAGGCCATCCTGAGGAAAGAGCTGGTGCCGGCGCTCGGCTGCACCGAGCCGATCGCGATAGCCTACGCCGCGGCCCTGGCCCGCGAGACGCTCGGCGCCTTCCCCGAGCGCATGACGATACGCTGTTCGGGCAACGTGGTCAAGAACGTCAAGGGCGTCGTCGTGCCGGGCACGGGCGACCTGCGCGGCGTCGAGGCCAGCGCGATACTCGGCGCGGTCGGCGGCGACGCCTCCCTCCGCCTCGAGGTGCTGTCCGGCCTGCGTCCCGAGCACCTCGAGCGTACGCGCGCCCTGCTGGCCGAGCGTTTCTGCGGCGCCGAGCTCGTGCCCGACGTCGAGGGGCTGCTCGTCGTCGCCGAGCTGGAGGCTGGCGGCTCTAGCTCCGTCGTCGAGATACGCGGCGGCCATACCGACGTCGTCAGGGTGGAACGCGACGGCGGGCCCCTGCCGCTGCCCGGAGGCCGGGACCCCGCCGTCGCGGGGCCCGGGGCCTCCGTTCCCGAGGCCGCGGAGCCGCCGTACGAGCGCCTGACGCTCGCCGGCATCTACGCGTACGCGACCGAGGCCGACCTGGGGCCGGTCAAGGGCGCGCTCGACGAGCAGATCCGCTGCAACTCGGCGATATCGCGCGAGGGCCTCGAGAGGCCGTACGGCGAGCGCGTCGGGGCGACCCTGCTGCGCTGCTACGGCGACGGCGTCATGATCAGGGCCAGGGCCGCGGCCGCCGCCGGCGCCGACGCGCGCATGAGCGGCTGCGCGATGCCCGTGGTAATCAACTCCGGCAGCGGCAACCAGGGCATCACCGCGAGCGTCCCGGTCATCGTCTTCGCTCGCGACAAGGGCGTCCCGGACGAGACCCTGTACCGGGCCCTGGCGCTCAGTAACCTCGTCAGCATCCATATCAAGCGCGGCATCGGCAAGCTGAGCGCCTTCTGCGGCGCCGTGTCGGCGGCCTGCGGCAGCGGGGCGGGCATCACCTGGCTGTCCGGCGGCGACCTCGAGACCGTCGCGATGACCATTACGAACACCCTGGCGAATACCTCCGGCATCATCTGCGACGGCGCCAAGGCGAGTTGCGCGGCCAAGGTCGCCTCGTCGGTCGACGCCGCGATCCTCAGCCACTGCATGGCGATGGATAGGATGGTATTCAAGCCGGGGGAGGGCATCGTCATGGGCGACGTCGAGGATACGATACGGAGCGTCGTCAGGATAGGGCGCGACGGCATGCGCTCTACCGACCGCGAGATACTGAACATCATGATGGGATGTTAATTTCCCCTCGACAAGGGGCGCCGCTATGGTCTACGATGGCGTATTCGATCGTAAGGAGAACATATGGCGGAAAAAGAGACCCTGGTAATCGCCTCCAAGGTTAAGGCGTTCATCAAGGACGCCTCCGAGCTGAAGGTATCGGCGGCCGTTATCGACGTGCTGTCCGATAAGGTCCGCGCCCTCTGCGAAGAGGCCATCAAGAACGCCAAGGCCGACGGCCGCAAGACCGTCCAGGAAAAAGACTTCAAGTAAGGGGCCGCGACGCCGGGTCCGCCCGACGCGGCGGCCCGGCGCTCGACCGAAAGGAAGCCGCGCATCAAGCACGATGAGGCGATTCCGAGAAAAGGCACCCTCGCCCAGGATCAGAAGCTGGCCACGGCTTGGCTATCGACCAAGTCGCGCTTCGGCATGGCCTTCAGGCCGTACCTGGTCGAGTTCAAGGGCGGCACCGCCGTCACCTTCTACAAGGACGGCAAGGTCCGTTCCGGCACCCTGTCCACCAGGCAGGACCTGATCCAATCCGTCGAGCCGAACGGCGGCGACCCTAGATACCGGTCCGTCGACGCGGGGCAGGAAGTCGAATTCGACCACGACGGCTTCATACTCGACCCCCTCGGGGACGAATAGGCCGTACCGCGAGCGCCGGGAACCGATGGCCCCGGCGCCCCTAGGCCTAGGCCAGCTTAGCGCCGTCTATATCCTCGAGGCTGGCCGCCCCGGTCATCAGCATCGCCTCGGCCAGTTCGGCCTTGACCTTATCCAGGTATAGCCTGGCGCCCTCGGCGCCCCCGCCGTAGACCGACCAGGTGAACGGCCTGGCTATCAGTACGCCGTCCGCGCCGAGCGCGATGGCCTTGAACACGTCGAGGCCGGTCCTGAAACCGCCGTCTATCAGTATCTTCATGCGGCCGCGTACCGCCTCGACGATGGGCGGCAGCGCCTCTATAGTCGATGGGGTCTCGTCGAGCACGCGCCCGCCGTGGTTCGACACGACGATGGCCCGGGCTCCGGCCTCGAGGGCCTTGAGCGCGCCGGCGGGCGTCATCACGCCCTTCAGGATGAACGGCATACGTACGGACGACGCTATCCTCGCCAGCGAGGCGACCGGCATCGGCGCTACGGGCTTGCCCTGCATCGCCAGCACGACGAGGCCGGCCGCGTCTATGTCCATCGCGAAGGCGAAGGCGCCGGCGTCCTCGGCCATCTTGGCCTTGACGATCACCTCGTCGACGCTCCACGGCTTGATGGTCGGCACGCCGTGGCCGCCGATCGCCTTGATCGCCTCGATCGTGCCGCGGTAGACCTCGTCCTTGACGCCGTCGCCGGTAAAGGCCGCGCTGCCGGCGGCCTTGCAGCCCTCGAGCACGGCCGTCGAGTAGCTCAGGTCGTCGTACGCGTCGCTGTAGTGCAGGCCGACGGCGCCTACCGGGGCGGCGAATACCGGTAGCTCGAATTCCTTGCCGAACAGGCTCGTCGCCGTCGAGACGGGGCGGGGCTCGTAGACGGTGTCCATGGCCAGGCGCAGCCCGCGCAGCCCCTGGTAGTTCCGTATGAAGCCGAGCCCGGTGCCCTTGCCGCCGGGGCCGGGTATCACGCCCTTGCACGCCAGCCCGTTGCACTCCGGGCATACCTTGCAATACGGCCCTATGGTCTGCTTGGCCTTGGCCCTCGCCTCGTCGTACGTCATATCGATGGTCTCCTCGCGCCATGGGCTACGCGAGGCGCGGCGTATCGTCGCGCCCCCCGTCGGCGTCGAAGCGAGTATAGGACCTGGCGCGCGCCGCGGCAAGCGCGGGCGGAGTATGCTTTCGAGATTAGAAGGGCTATACTAGCATAATCTAATCCGTCCGCGGCGGGATGCCGCGCGGACGAGCAAGGAGTGGACCGTGCTCAGCGTAGACAAGGTCGTAAAGACCTACGAGACGGTGCGCGCCGTCGACGGGCTGTCGTTCGAGGCCCGGCCGGGCGAGATATTCGGGCTGATAGGCCCGAACGGGGCCGGCAAGTCGACGACGATACGCATGATCATGAACGTGATCGCCCCGGACGAGGGGACGATACGCTTCGACGGCAAGGCCTTCTCCGAGGCCATGAAGGAGCGCATCGGCTACCTGCCCGAGGAGCGGGGCCTGAACCGCAAGGTCAAGGTGATCGACACGCTCGTCTACCTCGGCGTGCTCAAGGGCCTCGATCCGGCCGACGCCAGGCGGCGGGCCGAGTCGTGGCTCGAGCGCTTCGAGCTGTCAGACTGGAAGGGCGAGAAGGTCGAGGCCCTGTCGAAGGGCATGGCCCAGAAGGTGCAGTTCATCGGCTCGGTCGCGCACGACCCCGACCTGGTGCTGTTCGACGAGCCGTTCTCCGGCCTCGACCCGGTGTCGCAGGATACCCTGCTCGACGCGGTGCTCGAGCTGAAGGCCAAGGGCAAGACGATTTTGTTCTCCACCCACGTGATGGAGCAGGCCGAGCGCCTGTGCGACCGCATCCTCCTGGTGCGCAAGGGCAGGGAGCTCGTCTCGGGCCCGCTGGCCGGGCTCAAGTCGAGCTACGGCACCAACTCGGTCCAGATCGAGTACGACGGCGACGGCTCGTTCATCGCCGGCCTGCCCTGCGTCGACGGCGTGCGGACGATGCCGAGGTGGATAGAGGCGAGCCTGGCCGACGGCCACGGCTCCGACGAGCTGTTCTCCGCCCTGTCCGGCAGGGTGCGCGTGCGGCGCTTCCAACTGATGGAGCCGTCGCTGCACGCGATGTTCGTCAGCCTGGTGGAGTCTTCCGGCGACGCAGGAACGGGCGTCGCCGACGAGGAGGCCGCGAATGCGTAAGCTGCCCGCGATAATCCGCTACGAGTTCAAGCTGATGGCCGCGAACAAGGCCTTCGTGATACTGACCATACTCGGGCCGTTCCTGATACTGGCCATAACGGTGCTGCCCGGGCTCCTATCGATGAACCCCAAGGCCCTGTCCGGCGGCGAGCCTATAGCGATCGCCGTCTCTACGGACGCGCCGGGCGGGACCGCGGCGATGTACGCCGCGTTCGAGACGGCCATGTCGTCCCAGGGGCGCGGCGTGGAGCCGCTGCCGCTCGACGACGAGGCCATAGCCGACGCCAAGCGGCGCGTCGGCTCGGGTAAGCTGGCCGCGCTGGTCGTGCTTCCCGCGGGATGGGCGGAGTCCGGCGCCACGCTGTATACGAAGACCGGCACCGACGCGGTGCTCTACGGCACGGTCGAGCGCGTCGTCGACGCCCTCGCCAGGGAGTCGCGCATCGCCAGGAGCGGCGTCGACCCGGACGTCGCCAGGGACCTGGCGCGCGGCGTCGGGCTGTCCATCGTCAAGATGTCGGCCGGCGACCGCGAGGAGGAGGGCGGGGAGGGCGCCTTCTTACAGACGCTGTTCACCGCGATGAGCTTCGTGATGCTCGTCTACATGACGACGCTGCTCTACGGCCAGATGATAGGCAGGTCCGTGGTCACCGAGAAGACCTCCAAGACCGTCGAGATCATGCTGTCGAGCGTATCGCCGCGCGAGCTGATGTTCGGGAAGATCCTGGGGCTCGGGCTCGCCGGCCTGCTCCAGTACGGCGTCTGGGTATCGCTCGCCCTCGTCCTGTCGAAGCTGCTGATGCCGCTCCTGGGCATGGCGGCGCCGTCGGCGATAGCCCCGGGCAACCTGGCCTGGCTCGTCGTATTCTTCGTGCTGGCCTTCTTCCTGTACGCGTCGCTGTACGCGGCCCTCGGCGCCGCCGCGGAGGACGAGCAGCACCTCGGCCAGCTGGCCTGGCCGGTGCTCGCGTTCCTGATCGTACCGCTCGTGATGATATCGAGCTTCGTGTCGAACCCGGACTCGCCGCTGTCGGTCGGACTGTCGCTGTTCCCGATGACCAGCCCGATCGTCATGCTGATACGGGTCCTGATAGCCACGCCGCCCGCGTGGCAGCTGGCGACCTGCCTCGGCCTCCTCGTCGTCAGCGTGTACGGCGCGGCGGCCGCGGCGGCCAGGATATTCAGGGTAGGCATCCTGATGGGCGGAAAGCGCGCCAGCTTCGGGGAGATGGTCAAATGGCTGCGGGTACGGTAGCCGCGGTATGGAGGCGTCGATGATAGTCAAGAACGCGGAGGTTCCGTCCAAGGCCCTGTTCGCGGGGGCGTCGCGCAAGGTCCTGGCCCGCGGAGGCGGCCTGATGGCGGTCGAGGCCCGCTTCGCCAAGGGCTCGGTCGTCGACGAGCACGCCCACCCGCACGAGCAGGTCAGCTACGTCGTCTCCGGCCGCCTGGTCGTGACGCTAGGCGGACGGGATGAGACCCTCGGCCCGGGCGACTCGTTCTACGCCGGGCCGGGCGTGCCGCACGCGGTGCGCTTCCTCGAGGATACGGTCGTCACCGATACGTTCACGCCCCAGCGCGAGGACTTCCTCTAGGCGCGGCAGCCGGCGTCCCGCGGCGCGCCGTCCGGCCTCGGCTTGAGTCGGCGCGCCGTTTCGGCGTAGACTATCCCCATGGATCAAGCATACCTCCGCCTGCTCGAGGAGAGCAAAGAGCGTAACGCGTTCATCAAGCGCCAGCTCAAGTACCTGGGCAAGTTCAATACCAAGAACTTCGACCACGTGGCGGCAGACTTCAGCGCCGAGGCCTTCGAGGAGATCGACTGCCTCCGCTGCGGCAACTGCTGCAGGACCATAGGCCCGAAGATGAGCGAGAACGACATCAAGCGGGCGTGCAAGGCCTACGGGCTGGATCAGCGCGAGTTCACCGATACCTCGCTCAGGCGGGACGAGGAGCTCGGCTGGGTATGCGTATCTATGCCGTGCCCCTTCCTGCGCGACGACGACGCCTGCGCCATCTACGAGGACCGGCCGCGCGACTGCGCCGCCTTCCCGTACATGGAGGAGCGCGGCATCCAGCGCTCGCTCGGCCGGCTGGCCTTCAACACCGAGTTCTGCCCGGCCGCCTACCTGATAGCGATGAAGATCATCGAGAGGTACGCGCCGGGCGTCACCAAGTAGCCGCTACTCGAGGCGGTGGGCGCGCGCCCACGGGACGGCCTTGTTCCACGCCTCCTTGGTCCGCTCGAACAGCTCGTGGTGCTCGGCGACCTTGCCCCTGAAGCGCCTGAGCTCGGGGAGCAGGCGGTCGAACTCGTCGGCCTTGAAGTACGCCTTGAACCGCGGCCCGTTCCGGCCGAAGACGTCGGCCATAGAGTCCATCGTGGCCTCGTAGCCCGAGCGGTCGCTGATGTAGCTGAGCAGCGGCTTATACCGCACCCAGCCCACCGCCGCCTTGGCGAAGCGCTTTGCGACCGCCGGGTCGAGCGCGTCGACCGGCTGGAGGCGCCGCGGCAGCACGCCGTGCAGCAGGGCCTTGTACTTCAGGAACGCGTCATGGAAGGTGTAGGCGGGCACGCGCAGCACGCGCTTGTCCTCGAGGCAGGTGGACAGGAAGGTGTCCTCGCCGCGGGCCCCCGGCGGGTTGAAGAACGGCGCGTCGGCGCCGCCGCGGTTCAGGTTCAGGCAGAGGTTCGCGCCGCTGATGAATTTCATGCCCTTGACCGATCCGACCTCGACCGGCGGCGCGCCGTCCACGATCCCGGGGTCCGCGTAGGTGACGCCGCCGTCCCCGAGCACGACCTCGCGTATAGAGTCCCAGGATACGATGTCGTTCGACAGCGCGTCGATCAGCTCGGCGAACGAGCCCTCGTCGAGCGTACGGTCGAAGCGTATCTTGGGTATCGGGGAGATATAGCCGCAGTGCCGCCCGTGGGTTATGTCGGCGTCGGGCGAGGCGTGCAGGTGGGCGCCGAGCACCGACTGACCGCGCCAGTGCACCGGATCGCCGCGCTGCACCGCGATGGGGTACTCGTCGTCGTCGATGAACAGGAGGCGGTCCATGCCGGCCCTGATCGCGAACCATACGACGGCGTTGCGTTTCTTGCCGTAGCCGTCTCCGAACAGCAGCATCGCCTCGGACGAGTCGATCACGCCCTCGCGGACGAGGGTTTGGCGCTCCTCGGTTATCCGCGTGGCGCCGAAGTACGAGAGGCCGTCGAGCTTGCCGGCCAGGTCCTTGTCGATCCTGGTATAGTCGCTGACGGTGGTCCCGAAGTACGACAGGTCGTAGGCGACGAATAGCCGCAGCTTCGTGTCATCGTCCTCGACGAAGCCCTGTTCGCTCCAGCTGTTCACGTAGGTCCTGAGCAGGTGCTTGAAGCCCTTCCTTCCGGTTACGAATCCTATTCCAACTTTCATGACGGTAACCATAAGGCATAAAGCCTTTTCCATCAATAAACTACATAAAAAAAGACTCGAAAAACGTCGTCGTCGCTGGAGCAGGCTGCGTTTCATCGAGTATCGGTATCTTGACAAGTTTATTAATAAAGATACTTAATAAAGTAAGCTTAATAAGAGGTGGAGCGGACATGTACGCTGGAAGACCCGAGCGGATGAAGCAGGTGAACGAGGCGCTCGTGCGCGAGGCCCTGTCGGCTCGCGGCCGGGCGACGAAGGCCCAGCTCGGCGCCGACACCGGCCTGAGCCTCCCGACGGTATCCCAGGCGATGGCCGCGCTTTCGGCGCGCGGGGAGATACGCGCCGCCGGGATGACCCCGTCGAGCGGGGGGCGGAAGGCCACCGAGTACGAGCTCGACGAGTCGGCCGGCACCGTCTACGCGATAGCCCTGGAGCGCGACCGCATCGACTGGGCGATGGCCAACGCCCTCGGCACCGTCGTCTCGACGGGCGGGCGCCTGGTCCGGTCCGATCCGGTGACCGAGGCGGTCGAGCTCGTCGGGGCGATGGGGCGCGACGCCGTGATACGGTCGTCCGAGCGCGTCGTCCTGGCCATCGGCGTGCCCGGCGCGGTGCAGGACGGCAGGGTCATCACCGGGCACTTCGAGGAACGGTGGTACGACACCGATATAGCCGAGTACTTCTCTGAGCGCACCGGGCTGCCCGTCGTCGTCGAGAACGACATCAACGCGGCGGCGCTCGGCTACGAGCGGCGCCTGGCCTCGGTCGGGCAACGGCCGCACAGCCTCGTCTACGTGTACGTCTCGGGTACCTGCACCGGCTCCGGCATCGTGGTCGGCGGCCAGGTCGCGCGCGGCGCCGCCCATTTCGCCGGCGAGCTCGATTACCTGCCGGTCGGCGGCGGACTGACGCTGCGCGACGCGTTGGCCGGGGCGGCGGACGACGGCCGCGTCGTCGACGCCGTGGCGTCGGCGCTGGCGGCCGTCAACTGCGTCGTCAACCCGGCCCTGTTCGTCGTCGGCGGGCCTGGCTTCCGCTTCGACCTATCGGACGCCGTCGAGGCGGAATTCAAGGCGCGGGTGCCGGCGTCGGTCCGGCCTCGCCTGGCCTTCGAGCGCGACGTGACGCCGCATTACCTGAACGGCCTCTGCGGCCTGGCGCTGGACCGTATGTTCAGCTCGTTCAGGCTCGTCTCGGGAGGGAGCTGAGCATGGGATCGCCGCTGATACTGATCGTCGTCTACCTGGCGTTCATAAGCCTCGGCCTGCCGGACTCGACGCTCGGCGTGGCCTGGCCGACCTTCAGGCTGGCCGTAGGCGCCCCGCTCGAGGCGGCCGGCCTCGTGGCCGTCGTGCTGACGGCCTGCTCGGCCGCGTCGAGCCTGGCCAGCGGCCACGTTACCCGCCGCTTCGGCACCGGCCGCGTCGTCGCGGCCAGCTGCGCCCTGACCGCGATCGGCCTGGCCGGCTATTCGGCGGCGCCGTCGTTCGCGTGGGTGATCGTCGCCGCGGTGCCGCTCGGCTTCGGGCAGGGCGCCGTCGACTCGTCGCTGAACGCGTACGTGGCGGCCCACTACGCGTCGAGGCACATGAACTGGCTGCACGCGTGCTGGGGCGTCGGCGCTACGCTCGGGCCGGTCATCATGTCCAGGGCCATCGTCGACGCGGGCTCGTACCGTATCGGCTACCGTATCCTCGGCTCCGCGCAGGGCGCGATGGCGTTCGGCTTCATCCTGACGCTCGGCCTATGGCGGCGCGACGAGGCGCGCGCGCGCGGGACCGCCGCGTCGGGCGCCGGCGACGGAAGCGCGTCGGCGCCCGACCCTATGACCGGGCGGCTGCGTACGGCGGCCGCGATCCAGATAGCCTCGTACGCGATGTACACGGCCTGCGAGAGCTCCGTGGGCGTCTGGACGGCGTCGCTCCTGATCGAGGCGAGGGGCGCGGGCTCGGGCTTCGCGGGGGCGATGACCGCCCTGTACTGTACTTCGGCGGCATCATGGCGGGCAGGGTGATCACCGGCTTCGTCTCAGACCGGCTGGGCAACAGGCGCGTGGTCTGGCTCGGCATAGCCGTGGCGGCGGTAGGCGCGCTCATGTTCTCGATACGCGGCCCCCTGTGGCTGGCGGCGCCGGGGCTGCTGCTCCTGGGGCTCGGCTTCGCGCCTATCTTCCCGGGGCTGACGCACGAGACGCCGAGGCGCTTCGGCGGCCGGGCCTACCGCGCTATCATCGGCTACCAGATGGCCGCCGCTATGCTCGGCGCCTCGCTGTTCCCCGGCCTCGTCGGGCTGGCCGCCGCGCGGCTCGGGCTCGAGGTACTCGGGCCGGCCGTCTGCGGGTTCGTCGCCGCGCTCGCGGCGCTGATAGCCGCGCTCGACTCGCGCACCCGGGCGTCGTAGGCCCGGGCGCGCGTAGGGGGTCAGGCGCCGGCGAACAGGATGCCGTACGCGTCCATCGCTATCTGGAGCTCCTCGTTGGTCGGGATCACCAGTATGGCGGTGGGCGAGTAGGGCTGCGACACGGCGCCCTCGCCGGAACCGTCGTCGCGGTTGGCCTCGTAGTCCATCATGATGCCGATGTTCTCGAGGCGGTGGCAGATGCGCTCGCGCATCTTGACGCCGTGCTGGCCGACGCCGCCGGTGAACACGATCGCGTCGACCTTGACCAGCTCGGCCATATAGGCGCCGATATACTGGCGCACGCGGTGGGCGTAGACGTCGAGCGCCTCGATAGCGTTGCGGTTGCCCTTCTCGGCGGCGGCCTCCAGGTCGCGCAGGTCGTTGGAGATGCCGGACAGGCCGAGGAGGCCGCTCTTCTTGTTGATCATCGTCGTCAGGTCCTGGGACGAGTAGCCGCGCTCGGCCAGGAAGCCGAGGATGGCCGGGTCGAAGTCGCCGGAGCGGGTGCCCATCATCAGTCCCTCGAGCGGGGTGAAGCCCATCGAGGTGTCGATCGAGCGGCCGCACTCGATCGCGGTGATCGACGCGCCGTTGCCGAGGTGGCAGGTGATCAGGTTGGTGTTCTCGGCCCTGCGGCCGAGCAGCTCGAGGGCGCGGTTCGCCACGAAGCGGTGGCTCGTGCCGTGGAAGCCGTAGCGCCTGATCCGGTACTTGTCGTACAGCTCGCGGGGCAGGCCGTAGAGGTAGGCGGTCGGCGACATGGTCTGATGGAAGGCGGTGTCGAAGACGGCGACCTGGGGCACGCCCGGCCAGAGCTGCTCCGCCTCGGCTATGCCGGTCAGGTTGGCGGGGTTGTGGAGCGGGGCCAGCTCGATGTTGTCCTCGAGCGCCTTGACGACGGCCTCGTCGATGCGGACGGAGCTGGCGAAGCGCTCGCCGCCGTGCACGACGCGGTGGCCGATCGCCTCGATCTCGTCGATAGAGCCGAGGATGCCCTTGAGCTGGTCGACGAGGGCCTGCCCGACGCGGAGCATCGCGTGCTTGTGATCCGGGAAGTGCTCGTCTATCCTGATCGAGCCCTTAGGAGAGGTCTGGGTCAGGTAGCCCTTGGCCTCGCCGATGCGTTCGACGAGTCCCTTGCCGAGGCTCTCCCGATTCGGCATCAGGAATACCTCGTATTTAAGCGACGAGCTGCCGCTATTGAGCACGAGCACCTTCTTCTGGTCGTCCGAAGCCATTCTTATTCGTCCCTTCCGTCGGTCGATGCTTGCTGAACGAGTCTCAGGCCGACGAATGGATCATAAGCCAATATAAACGTTTCATCAATCGATATAATCGGGCTGGGCGCGGCTGATTTGCCTGGAATATTAAACATTACTAATATAGTAATGTACCCTTCGGGGTAACACCGATAGTCTTAAGGAGCCCGCTATGGCTTTTACGGTACCCGACCTTCAGTATCCCTATGACGCCCTCGAGCCCTGGATCGACGAGGCGACGATGCGCGTGCATCACGACAAGCACCACGCGGCCTACGCCGCCAACCTGGACAAGGCGCTGGCCGGCACCGAATACGCGGCCTGGCCGGTGGAGCGGCTGATAGCCGAGCTCGGGAGCCTGCCCGAATCGCTGAGGACGGCGGTCCGCAACCACGGAGGCGGGCACTATAACCACTCGCTGTTCTGGACGATGATGGCGCCCGCCCTGCCGGGAGGGCCGGCCAAGCCCTCCGGCGCGCTGGCCGATGCGCTGGAGCGCGACCTGGGCGGCTTCGACGCGTTCAAGGAGGCTTTCGGCAAGGCGGCCGTCGGCAGGTTCGGCTCCGGCTGGGCCTGGCTCGTCGTCGGAAAGGACGGCAGGCTGGCGGTCGCCTCGACCCAGAACCAGGACAGCCCGCTGAGCGACGGACTCCGGCCCGTACTCGGCCTGGACGTCTGGGAGCACGCGTACTATCTCAAGTACCAGAACCGCAGGCAGGAATACGTCGACAATTTCTTCAACCTGATAGCGTGGAAGGAGGTCGCCAGGCGATTCGACGAAGCGATCGCGTGAAGCCTGCAACCATCTTCGATCCCGGCGGTCTAATTCGCCGAGGATCAAAGATGGTATACGACTACGACTTACATACGATCGCCGACATCGCCCCGATCGGGGCGGCCGAATTCGGCGACAGGCCGGCCCTCGGGCTCGTCGGAGGCGAGCGCGTCGATTATCGCGAGCTGGAGCTGCAGTCCAGGCGAGTCGCGGCGGACCTGTACCGCCGCGGCGTCCGCAAGGGCGACCGGGTGGCCATCCTGTCGGAGAGCCGGCCCGAGTGGGGCATAGCCTCGCTCGGCATAGCCAGGGCGGCGGCGGTCTCGGTACCGCTCCTCGTCGACTTCACCCCGACCCAGCTGCGAGAGATACTCGGCCACTCCGGCGCCGCCGTCGTCTACGCCTCGCCTAAGCAGCGGCCGAAGCTCGAAGGCATCGGCGTCGCGGCGCTGCCGATAGAGGAGCTGTCGGACCTGGCCACGGAGCTCGACCGGGACGCGGCCGAGCTCGAGCTGCCCGGGCCCGCCCCGGACGACCTCGCCGCGATCGTCTATACCTCGGGCACGACCGGCAGCCCCAAGGGCGTGATGCTGACCCACCGCAACTACATAGCCGACGCGCTGGCCTGCTCCGCGATCATCGTGCTGAACCCGCGCGACGTGCTCCTGTCGATACTGCCGCTGGCCCACGCCTACGAGTACACGATAGGCTTCCTGATCCCGATGATGAGCGGCGCCTTCGTCCAGTACCTGGACCGGCCGCCGTCCGCGTCGGCCCTGATGCCGGCCCTCGCGTCGGTACGGCCGACCATCGTGCTGTCGGTGCCGCTCGTGATCGAGAAGACCTACAGGCAGGCGGTCAAGCCTGCCCTGGAGAAGATGCGCGCGTACCGCAACCCGCTCCTGAGGCCTATCCTGACGCGCCTGGCCGGCGCCAAGCTGTACCGCTCCTTCGGCGGGCGGCTGCGCTTCTTCGGCGTCGGCGGCGCGCCGCTCGACCCGGAGGTGGAAACCTTCCTGCGGGCGGTCCGCTGGCCGTACGCGATCGGCTACGGGCTGACCGAGACGGCGCCTATCATCGCGGCCTCGGCGGTCGGCAGGACGGCGCCGAGGGCGGCCGGGCCGGCCCTGCCGGGGGCTGATATACGCGTCGCGGACGAGAGGCCGGCCGACGACGACCCGAGCCTCCTCGTGGGCGAGCTCCAGGTGCGCGGCCCGATGGTCGGCCCCGGCTACTACCTCGACCCGGAGCGCACGGCCGAGAGCCGTACGCCCGACGGCTACTTCCGCACCGGCGACCTCGGCTACCGCGACGAGCGCGGCCGTTTCTTCGTGCGCGGCCGCTCGAAGAACATGATTCTCGGCGCGTCCGGCGAGAATATCTACCCGGAGGAGATCGAGGCCGAGCTGAACCGCAGCCCCCACGTCGAGGAGGCCCTGGTCTACGGCGGCGCGGACGGGCTCGTGGCCCTCGTTCACCTGAGGCCCGAGGCGGTAGCCGAGGCCCTGGCAAAGGTCAAGGCCGGCGTCGACCAGGCGGAGCGCGTCGTAGGCGAGCTGCTCGAGTCGATCAAGCGCGAGACCAACCAGCGCCTAGCGGCCTTCTGCCGCATACGCAAGGTCGAGCACCACCCGGATTCGTTCCAGAAGACGCCGACCCAGAAGATAAAGCGCTTCCTGTACCCGGAGCGGGCCGCGTCGCGTTGACCGGCGGGGCGCCCGCTGGTATCCTCGCGGTATGCCCCATGACGACGACGCGGCCAAGCCGCCCTTTCCTCGCGATAGAACCGCCGCGCTGATCATCGCATCGGCCGCGGCGGCCTTATTATTAGTTCCTACCTCCTGCGCCCGCGCCCCGCGCTACGCGATCGACCCGGCTACCGACGAGGCAGGCGCTTCAGCGCTGTCAGCGTACCCGGTTCCAGGCAGTTGGCGGCTGGTCGAGCGGTCCGAGGCCGATATCGTCGTATCCGCCGAGGAGTCCTGGGGCGCCTTCGCGCCCGACGGTCCCGGCGCGCGCGCGGCGAGCGCGGAGGCCTACGCCGTAGCCGCCGACTGGCTCGACCCGCGCGAGTCGCTGAGCTCTGCCGAGGTCTGCCTCGAGGACGCGGCCGACCTCGCCGAACCCCTATCGTCGATAGCGCTGCCCCGGAAGGCGCTGGCCTACGACGGCCTCTATCCGGGCGACCCGGGCTATCCGCTGGTCAAGTCCGTCCTCGTACGCGCGGCGCCGGCCGGGCGCGACCGCCGGGGCCGCTACGCCGTCGAGGCGGCCACCTACCTCGACGGGCTGCCCGAGGCCGCGCCTCCGAGCGGGCTTACTTGGATAGGCGCCGTCGGCGACGTGATGCCGGGTCAGGGCACCGCCGCCAGGCTGCTCGAACCGGACGGCCCGGCGACGGTTTTCGGGCGCCTCCTGCCCGTCATGCGGTCGCAGGACCTGCTGATAGCCAACCTCGAGACCGCCGTGACCGGCCGCGGCGTCGAATGGCCCAAGACCTTCCGCTTCAGGATGCCTGCAACTGCGCTCGGGCCGCTGATCGACAGCGGCATCGACGTCGTCGGCCTGGCCAATAACCATGTCTACGACTACACCGATATAGGCTTCTCCGATACCGTCGCCGCGCTCAAGGCGGCCGGACTGCCGTTCATCGGCGCGGGCATGGACCGGGTCGAGGCGATACGGCCGTTCGAATGGTCGTCCGCAAGCGGCCGGTCGTCCGCAAGCGGCCGGTCGTCCGTGGGCGAACGGGTCGTCGTCTGGGCGCTCGCCGCATTCCCGATCGAGCGCACCGGCTTCAGCGGCCTCGTCCACGCCTCGGTCCAGCGCGGCGAGCCGGGCCTGCTCTGGGCCGACGACGAGGCGGTAGCGGAGATCGAGCGGAGCCTCGCCGCGATGAAGGACGACGGCCGCCTCCTCGTCGTGTCGGTGCACGCCGGCTCCGAGTACGTCTACGGCCCGAACGCCGTGCAGACGAGGCTGTACCGATCGCTCGTCGACGCCGGAGCCGACCTGGTGCTAGGCCATCATCCGCACGTGCTGCAGCCGATGGAGTGGTACGATGGTTCATCACACGCCGGCTTGATCGTCTACTCGCTCGGCAACTTCGTGTTCGACGACGTGGAGGATAACCCGAAGGGCCTCGAGTCGATGCTCCTGTCGCTCGGCGTGTCGGACGGCAGGATCAGGGCCCTCAGGGTCTACCCGGCGCGGATGGACGGCTATACCGTCGACCTCGACGACGGCGATTCTATACGCACGCTCCTCTGGACGATGAGCGAATCATGGGCACGTCAACGAAATCATACATGGCGATACGTACGACACGCCGCCAGGGGTACGGCGATGCCTGCGCGAGTACCTGATGCTCGGCTCGCGCTGGAGCCCGTATACCAAGTTCTTCGACGTGATGTTCCGCTCCAGGGCCCTGGCCAAGCGCGGGCTCTACGACGACGAGGCCTGGGCCGCCAGCTCGATGGATATCATGCGCGCGATGGAACGCTGCGGCGCGAAGATCCATATAAGCGGCCTCGACCACGTTCGGGCGCTGACCGGACCGGCCGTCTTCGTGGCCAACCACATGAGTACCCTCGAGCCGCTCCTC
>QKAK01000142.1 GCA_003247225.1 Spirochaetota bacterium
CGCCTCGCGAAGGCGTTCCTGAACACGCGCGTCGTGACGCCCTGGAGCGGGGCCAGGGAAATGACGGGCCGCGCGATCGGTGCTTCGTTCATGCGCCCATACTAGCCCGATTCACCGAGGCGTGGGGAGCCCCGGAGCGCGCTCTTAGCCGGCCCGGAGCGTATGGTATCCACGCGATAACCCGTTCGACTCCCCTGGGAACATATAAAAAATCGGCAACCGAGTCTCGTCTGGCCCCTAAGGGAGTCGCCCTACGCTTCGGAGCCGTCCTGGCTCCTCGCTCCGGGCCGCCTCCGGGTCCTCTCGGCGCATCCATACGCCTCGTCCTCGCGTTCGCTCGGATCGGCCCCTCCGGTTCGACTCCCCTAGGACTTTATAAAAAAAGACGACCCAGGCGAAGCCTGGGTATCTTTTTTAGCCCCTAGGGGAGTCGACCTTCCGCGCGCGAACTTCCTGTTCGCTCGCTCCAGGCCGGGGTTATCGCGCCGCGCCCTTCGTGGGCGCGCATCTTCGATGTACTCCTCGCTGGCTCGGAGCGTACGTTATTCACGCGATAACCCGGCTCGGAGCGTACGTTATTCACGCGATAACCCGTTCGACTCCCCTGGGGCTATTAAAAAAAGACGACCCAGGCAAAGCCTGGGTCGTTTTTTTTAGCCCCTAGGGGAGTCGAACCCCTCTTTAAAGATTGAGAATCTTTTGTCCTAACCGATAGACGAAGGGGCCGTATCGGTCGCTGCGATCGGGTTACCGATTACAGATAGTTCCCCAGGGAGGATTTGAACCCCCACAAGCAGATCCAGAGTCTGCCGTGCTACCATTACACAACCGGGGAATGCGCTGGGCAGGTGGAATATAGCTGAAATCGATTCAGAGAGTCAATAGTATCGATTATCGCGCGATGGCGGAAAACGCCTCGTCGACGCGAGGGTCGTGGAAGAGCTTGGCGTATTTCCTGGCGCTCAGGCCCAGTTTGTCGGCGATGTCGGGATCGGCGCCGCTGCGCAGCAGGCGTTCCACCGCCGTCGCGTCGCTCCGCCCGACGGCGAGCACCAGGGCGGTCTGGCCGTCCTTGCTGCGGAGGTCGGGATCGGCGCGCCTCGCTAGCAGGACCTCGAGCAGCCTATCGTCGCCCTGCTGGGCCGCGTCCATCAGAGCGGAGTAGCCCCTGTCGTCGCTCTGGGCGTCTATGTTCGCGCCCTTGTCGAGGAGCAGCTCGACGATGCCGACGTGCCTCGATCGGGCCGCCAGGCAGAGCATCGGCACGCCAGCCTTGTCGCGCACGTCCGGCGGGAAGCCCGAAGCGATGAACAACTCGACGGCCTTCGTGTCGCCCTCGCGGACGCACTGAGCCAGGGACTCGGCGTGCCAGGATATGCCCAGCTCGAGGAGCGCCGCCTTGGCCATCCGACGCTCTTCCTTAACGGCCCAAGCGGCCGCCTCGTCGCGATAGTAGGCTACCGCCCTGCCGGGATCGTCGAACAGCGGCGCGTCGGCGAGCCAGGCCTCGGGCTCGCGAGGCCGTCCCGCGGCGTACAGGGCCAGCGGCGCGCCCCTGCCCCGAGCCGACCCGACGATATAGGCGAGCCAGGATCCCGCGGTATCGGCTAGGTCGACGACGCACAGGATGTGGGTCGCGGCGCTCAGGAGGTCGTCCATCCTGGAACGAGTCTCGTTACGCCAACCGTCGTTGTACCTGAGGCCGACGATAGGCAGGCCTTCGGCCTTCAGGGCGGCCATAACCATCCGGGCGCTGTCTATCGTCTCTGGGGAAGCCATCACTGCGATCTTCAACGGGAGCCTCTGGGCGATTATTACATTCCCCCGGCCTCGTTGGCAAGGAACATATGGATATCGAGCTAGTTGACACAAGTTAGAGCTATTGGATATTATGCGGCATAGTCAATCGAACAGGGTTCTTTTCGGCCTTATGCGACATAGCGGATGCATCAAGGACCCAGTTAGTGCGATAGAGCTTCCGGGGTTTTACCTCCTTGCCCGGAAGCTCCTTTTTTTCTTGCTCGTCTTCATCGCTATCGATATAGTATCTCCATGAAAGAACAATCGCGACGGGGACGACGACGAGAAGCCGTATCGTCCGCGTTCAAGGCGGGCGTCCCGGTACTCCTCGGGTATACCAGCATAGGTTTCGCCTTCGGCCTCGTCCTGGTAGGCTTGGGGCTACCCTGGTGGCTGGCGCCGACGATGGCGCTGTTCGTGTTCGCCGGAGCCGCCCAGTTCATGGGAGCCGGGCTACTTGCCGCCGGCGCGGGCCTGGGCGAGATAGCGCTGCTCACCCTGCTGATGAACGGGCGCCACATGGTATACGGCTTGTCGGTGCTCGACGCGTACAAGGGAGCCGGATGGCGCAAGCCGTACCTGATCTTCGGTCTGACCGACGAGACCTACGGCATCGTGACGACCATAGCGCCGCCCCCGGGCTCCGATCCGATCGACTTCTATTTCGCGCTGACCGCGCTGAACCAGCTATGGTGGTTCCTCGGCTGCCTGGCCGGCGCCGCGATCGGCCGAGCCGTGCCGTTCGACACCTCGGGACTCGAATTCGCTATGACGGCCCTGTTCGTCGTGCTGCTGATGGAGCAGCTCCGCTCGATACGGCGGGCCGAACCGTACCTGGCCGCCGCCGCGGCCGTCGCGATCGCCTCTATAGCGGTCGGGCCGGACAACCTGATCCTGGTCGCCACTATCCTGAGCTGCGCCTTCCTACTGGCGCTCAGGCGCCGCCTTGAACCTGCCGGCGGCGCCGGGAGCGCGCGATGACGAGGCTGATCCCGGCGGTGGCCGCGATGACGATCGTTACCGTCCTGACCAGGGCGGCGCCGTTCCTGTTCTTCTCGAGGCGCGAGCCGCCCGCCGCCGTCGATTACCTGCAGGCCTACCTGCCCCCCGCGCTGATGACCATACTGGTGCTATCCGCGTTCAAGGACGTCGCCTGGGCGGAATTCCCCCACGGGATCCCGGCGATCGCGGGCGCGACGGCCACGGCCCTCGTCCATCTGGCCAAGAGGAACGTGCTCCTGTCCATCGCCTGCGGCACGGCCGCGTTCATCGCGTTGACGCGCCTGCTGGCCTGACGGATCGATTTCTACGCGGAGATACTTGACGAAACCGGCCCGTCCGGGAGATAGTCCGGCCAGAGGATACCAATGAGAGACTTCGAGACCCCCCTATGTTTCATGCGGGGCGGCCGCTAAAGGCCGCTTCCCGCGATCGTTCCCCCTTCCATACCGAATCCGACGAAACCGTTCCATTCCGCTCGCGGCAGCGCCTCGAGCTGCGCTCGCTGACCAAATCGTTCGGCGGCCGGCCCGTCGTGGTCGACGCCAGCCTCTCGGTACGGCCCGGCTCGATCCACGGCGTCATCGGCCGATCCGGAGCCGGGAAGTCGACGCTGCTCCGGATGGCGGCCCTGCTCGAGGAACCGGACTCGGGCGTCGCGCTATACGGCGGCGTCCCGGTCACGGGCCTGTCCGGCTCGGCCCTGCTGTCCGCCCGCAGGAGGGTCGGCGTCGTGTTCCAGTCGTTCAACCTCTTCTCCTCGAGGACCGCTGCAGGCAACGTCGCGTTCCCGCTCGAGGCGGCGGGCGTCCGGCGCCGCGACATACGCGAGCGCGTCGTCCGCCTGCTCGACCTGGTCGGCCTGGCCGATAAGGCCGACCAGCCGGTCGGGCGCTTCTCGGGAGGGGAGAAGCAGCGCGTCGCGATCGCCAGGGCCCTGGCCAACGAGCCGGAGATCCTGCTCTGCGACGAGGCGACCAGCGCGCTCGACCCCGAGACCACGCGCTCGGTGCTCGACCTGATCGCCTCGATACGCGACGGGCTTTCCCTGGCGGTGCTGATGGTGACCCACCAGATGGAGGTCGCTCGCCGCGTCTGCGACGAGGTGACGGTGATGGACGCCGGGCGCGTCGTCGAGACCGGCCCCGCCCGGGCCGTCTTCTCGTCGCCCAGCAGCGAGGCAGGCAGGCGCCTCGTAGCCGATCCGGCGGAGGCCTTCCGTGCGTGAGCTGCTCGAGCTGATCGCCGGGCCTACCGTCGAGACCCTCGCGATGGTATCGGCCGCCGCCCTGGCCGCCTCGGCGCTAGGGGCGCCGGTCGGCCTCCTCCTGTACCTGATAGCGCCGGGAGGCCTGGCCGAGCGCCCCGCCCTGCGCCGCGTCCTGGACAGGCTGATCAACGCGCTACGTTCCTTCCCGTTCATCATCCTGATGATCATGCTGTTCCCGCTGTCCAGGCTCGTCGTAGGCACGAGCATCGGCACCGCGGCCGCCGTCGTCCCGCTCGCGATAGCGGCCGCGCCGTTCGTGGCCCGCGTCGTCGAGTCGTCGCTCGCCGGCGTCGACCGCGGCGTCGTCGACGCGGCCGTTGCCGCCGGCGCTACCAAGGCCCGGATAGCGTTCGGCGTGCTGCTGCCCGAGGCCCTGCCGTCCCTCGTCTCCGGCCTCGCGCTGACGGTGATCAACCTGATAGGCTACTCGGCGATGGCCGGCGCTATAGGCGGCGGCGGTCTCGGCGACCTCGCGGTACGCTACGGCTACCACCGCTTCAGGCTCGACGTGATGGCCGCCTCCGTGGTCGTCATCCTGATACTCGTCGAGGGCGTCCAAGCCGCCGGCGACAGGATATCCCGCCGCATCATGTCCATGCGATAGCCGACGGCCGGGACGCGGCCCTCCGCCGCCCCGTCCCGTCGGCGTCGAACCACAAGACAGTCCCTTCACGGCGCTCGTAGAGCGACCGCTACTCATCCCAAGGAGGTTCATATGAACCGCAGGACCCTAGCCCTTACCCTATCCGTCCTCTCGCTCGCCGCGGCGGCCGGCTTCGCCCAGTCGCCGGCCGTGATCAAGGTAGGCGCCACGCCGGTACCGCACGCCGAGCTGCTCGCCCTGGTAGCCGACGACCTGGCGGCCGCCGGCTACAGGCTCGAGGTGATCGAGTTCACCGACTACGTGACGCCGAACGTCGCCCTGGCCGAGGGCCAGCTCGACGCCAACTTCTTCCAGCACGCGCCGTACCTCGAGTCGTTCGCGTCCTCGCGCGGCCTGTCGCTCGAGGTCGCCGGCGCCGTCCATATCGAGCCGCTCGGCGTATACTCGAGGAAGTACCGTTCGCTCGACGCGCTGCCGAGGGGGGCGACGATAGCCATCCCGAACGACCCGACCAACGAGGGCCGGGCGCTGATACTGCTCGCCGCCCGCGGCCTCATTACGCTCAAGCCGGGCGCCGGGCTCGAGGCGACGCTCAGGGACATAGCTACGAACCCTAGGAAGCTCAGGTTCAGGGAACTCGACGCCGCCCAGCTGCCGCGCACGCTCGCCGACGTCGACGCGTCGGTGATCAACGGCAACTACGCGCTGCCCGCCGGCCTCAGCCCGGTCAAGGACGCGATAGCCGTCGAGGGGCCGGGCTCGCCCTACGCGAACGTCGTGGCCGTGCGCGCCGGGGACGCCGACGATCCGCGCATCGTCGCGCTCGTGGCGGCGCTCAGGTCGCCGAAGGTTAGGGACTATATACTGGCCGCGTACGGCGGAGGCGTCGTTCCGGCGTTCTGACGAGGCCCGTTCCATCGGCTCGCCGCGGCTCGCGTCGGGCGATTTTGACCTTGGCCGGATATACTAGTAGACTATTTTAGTCAGATTATCGCGCCTCGGGCCCTACGTCCGGCGCGGCCGATGGAGGGATTACGCATGAAGTACGCGAATAGCATAACCGAGCTCATAGGCGATACCCCGCTCGTGAGGATACGCGTCGACGGGGCCGCCGAGGGAGCCGTCCTGCTCGGCAAGCTCGAGTCGTTCAACCCGTTCTCGAGCGTCAAGGACCGCATCGGGCTGGCGATGGTCGAGGACGCCGAGCGCTCGGGCCGGCTACGGCCCGGCTCCGTGATCGTCGAGCCGACCTCGGGCAACACCGGCGTCGCGCTGGCCGCGGTCGCGGCGGCGAAGGGCTACCGCATCGTCCTGACCATGCCCGAGACGATGAGCGTCGAGCGCCGCAAGCTGCTCGCCGCCTACGGCGCCGAGCTCGTGCTGACGCCCGGCGCCGAGGGCATGAAGGGAGCGATAGCCAAGGCCCGCGAGTTGGCGGCCTCGACCCCGAACGCCTTCATGCCGATGCAGTTCGAGAATCCGGCCAACCCCGCGGCCCACGCGCGCTCGACGGCCGAGGAGATATGGCGCGACGCCGACGGCGCGGTGGACGTCGTCGTCGCGGGCGTCGGCACCGGAGGGACGATCACCGGGATCGCGACGGCCCTGAAGGCCAGGAGACCGTCGCTGCGGGCCGTGGCGGTGGAGCCGACCGACTCGCCGGTGCTGTCCGGGGGCGCGCCCGGGCCGCATAAGATCCAGGGCATCGGCGCGGGCTTCGTGCCGGGCGTCTACGACGCCTCAGCAGTCGACGAGGTGATCCGGGTAGGCCACGCCGAGGCCGGGCGGACCGCCCGCGCGCTGGCGGCGGAACAGGGCATACTCGTCGGCATATCCTCGGGCGCGGCGGCCTGGGCTGCCATGGAGACGGCGCGGCGCCCCGATAGCGCGGGCAAGACCATCGTCGTCATCCTGCCCGATTCGGGCGAGCGCTACCTGTCAACCTGGCTGTTCGACGATACCGCCGGCTAAGCGCCGCCGGCCGTGGTATTATACGGCGAGGGCCCGCTATCGGGCCGGGAGGCGGAACGGTGGAAGGCTCGTCGAGGTACGGCAGGCAGATAGCGTTCAAGGGCGTCGGGGAGGACGGGCAGGCCCGCCTGTCGAGGGCGAGGGCGGCCGTGATAGGCGTCGGAGCGCTCGGCACGGCTATAGCCAACTCCCTGGCCCGGGCCGGTTTCGGATTCGTCAGGCTCGTCGACCCGGACCGCGTCGAGCTGGGCAACCTGCAGAGGCAGGCGCTGTTCGACGAGGACGACGCCGCGGCCGGCTCGTTCAAGGCGGAGGCCGCGGCCGCCAGGCTGTCGCGGATCAACTCGACCGTCGTCCTGGAGCCCATCGTCGCCAGGGTCGACGCGTCCAACGTCGACGCCGTCATCGGCGACGTAGACGTCGTGCTCGACGGCACCGACAACTTCGAATCGCGCTACCTGGTCAACGACGCCTGCCGACGGCGGCGCCTGCCGTGGATCTACGGCGGCGTGCTCGGCGACTCCGGCGTCTCGATGAACGTGCTGCCCGACGGGCCCTGCCTACGCTGCCTGATGCCCGAGGCTCCGGAACCCGGGTCGTACGAAACGACCGCCGAGGCCGGCGTGCTCAACCAGATCACCGCGATCATCGCCTCGATCGAGTCGGCCGAGGCGATGAAGATAGTCATCGGCAGCCCCCGCGTCCGACGGACGCTCGCGTCGATCAGCCTCTGGGACGCGTCGTTCCATCTCCTCGAGGTAGCCCGCGCCCCGTCCTGCCCCCTGTGCGGCCCGTCGGCGAACGTCCGTCGTTGACCCGTATTCCGGCTCCGTCGTATACTCGAGTCCCGGCGACGCCGCCGAAAGGAACAGGATGGATATCGATAAGAAGGAAGCCGCCGCGCTGTCCGCCATCGCCGGATACGGTTCCGCGGCCGTGGCCTTCTCCGGCGGCGTGGATTCCAGCTACCTCTGCGCGCTGGCGGCCGAGGCGCTCGGCCCCGAGGCCCTGGCCATCACCGTCGACTCCCCGCTCCTGCCCCGCTCCGAGCTCGAGGACGCGCGCCGGGTAGCCGGCCTCGTCGGCGTCGAGCACCTGATCATCCGCGAAGGCACCATCGACGAAGCCGTCGCCGCCAACCCTCCCGATCGCTGCTACCTCTGCAAGCGCATTAAGATGGGCGCCATGCTGCGGGTAGCGGAGGGCCGGGGCCTAGCGGCCCTGCTCGAGGGCTCCAACATAGACGATCTGGCCGACTACCGGCCCGGGCGCGTCGCGAACGAGGAGCTCGGCGTCCGCTCGCCGCTCGCCGACGCCGGCATGACCAAGGACGACATACGAGAGCTGTCCAGGCGCCGCGGACTCTGCACCTGGGATAAGCCGGCCTTCGCGTGCCTGGCATCGCGCGTGCCCTACGGCGACAGGCTGGACGCGCCCCTATTGGCCCGCATCGAGGCCGCGGAGGACTATCTGCGAGGCCTCGGCTTCAGGCAATGCAGGGTCAGGAGCCATGACGGCAACGCCCGCATAGAGGTGGCGCCGGACGAGCGCAGGAAATTCTTCGACGAGGCGACGATGGACGGCGTTTCCGGCCGCCTCAAGCGGCTCGGCTTTACCTTCGTCAGCCTCGAGCTCGAGGGCTATAGTATGGGAAGCCTGAACAGGGCGCTCGGGACCGAAAGGACAGAATCATGAAAGAAAGCATCCTTTATTACGACTGCTTCTCGGGGATCTCGGGAGACATGAACCTTTCGGCGCTCGTCGGGCTCGGCGTCCCGGAGGAGCACCTCCGATCCGAGCTCGGGAAGCTGGGGCTGGACGGCTGGTCGCTGCGCCTTACCCGCGACTCGAAGCACGGCATCTTCGGCGCTTGCGCGCCGACGTCGAGCTGACTAGCGACGAACGCGAGCATGAGCATCATCATGAGCATGACCACGATCATGAACATGCCCACGACCACGAGCATGAGCATGCCCACGAGCATGATCACGAACACGAGCATCGCCATGACGACGAACACGTCCACCGCACGCTGACCGACATCAAGGCGCTGATCGAGTCGAGCTCGCTCGGGCAGCGGGTCAAGGCGAACGCTATATCGCCGAGGGCAAGGTCCACGGCAAGCCCGCCTCGGAGGTCGGATTCCATGAGGTCGGCGCGGTCGACTCGATCATCGATATCGTCGGCGCGGCGATCTGCCTCGAGTACCTCAAGCCCGACGTGGTGATGGCGTCGTCGGTCGAGCTCGGCGGCGGCTTCGTGCGCTGCCAGCACGGCCTGATACCGGTGCCGGCCCCGGCGGTCGTCGAGGTGCTGCGCGGCGCGCCGGTCAAGAGCGGCGCGGCGCCCTTCGAGACGACGACCCCGACCGGCGCCGCGATACTCGCGACCGCCGTCGACGAATTCACCGACGACAAGCGTTTCTCCATCGTCAGGACGGCCTATGGCGTCGGCCATAGGGACATGCCGACGCCCAACCTGCTGCGCGTCTTCTGGGCCGAGCGCGAGGCCCCGCCGAGGACGATGGCCAAGTCGAGCTACGGCGTCAGGAGCGCGGCCGGCGCCGAGGCCGAGGGAGTCGTGCTCGAGTGCAACATCGACGACATGAACCCCGAGCTGCACGGCCACGTGATGGACGCCCTGTTCGCCGCGGGCGCCGACGACGTCTGGATCACGCCCGTCGTCATGAAGAAGTCACGCTCCGCTATAACGCTGTCGGCGCTTTGTAAGCCGGCGGCCAGGGAGTCGGTAGCCGTCGCCATGCTCGCCGAGACGACCAGCTTCGGGCTCAGGTCGTACGAGGTCCGCAAGACCGCCCTCGAGCGCAGCGTCTCCACGGTCGCCACGAGCCTGGGCAACGTGCGGGTCAAGTCGGCGCTGTCCGGCGGCAAGGTAGTGCGCTCGAAACCAGAATTCGACGACGTGAAGGCGCTGGCCGAGGCCAACGGCCTGTCCCTCGTCGACGCGTACGCTATCGTGCGGAAAGAGCTGGACTGAGGTGGAGGGACGACGGCTGTCGGGCATACTCGACGACTATAAGTCGGGCGCCCTGGACCTCGACGGGGCGATGGCCCTGCTCAAGGACTACCCCGAGGCCGACCTCGGCTTCGCGAGGCTGGACACCCAGCGATCGGTACGGGTCGGCTTCCCCGAGGTCGTCTACTGCGCAGGCAAGAGCGCCGCGCACCTGCGGGCCATCGTCGAGCGCCTGCTCGAGGCCGGCGGACCCATCCTGGCGACGAAAGCCTCGCCGGAGCAGTACGAGGCGGTCAGGGACCTGTCGCTCGAGCTCGAGTACGACCAGGACGCCCGGCTGATCGTCGCGCGCAAGCCTCCGGCCGCGCCGGAAGGTTCGCCGTACATAGCGGTCGTCGCCGCCGGCACCTCCGACTACCCCGTCGCCGAGGAAGCGGCCATAACCGCCTCGATGTTCGGCCAGCGGGTGGAGCGCGTCTACGACGTCGGCGTGGCGGGCCTCCACCGGCTGATCCGCCGCCTCGATCTCATACGCGGGGCCCGCGTCGTCGTGGCGGTCGCCGGCATGGAGGGCGCCCTCGTCAGCGTGCTCGGCGGCCTCGTATCGGCGCCCGTGATAGCCGTGCCGACCAGCGTCGGCTACGGCGCCAGCCTGGGCGGCGTGGCCGCCCTGCTCGCGATGCTCAACGCCTGCGCCTCCGGCGTGTCGGTGGTCAATATCGACAACGGCTTCGGGGCCGGCTACCAGGCCAGCCTGATCAACCGGATAGGCGGGCGCTAGTCCAGGAACACCACGTCGTCGGGCCGCGCCACGACGCGGCTGCCGCCGGAGCCTTCCCGGCCCCCCAGCTCCGACGAGCGCTTGCCCCGCGCCGCGTCGAGCTCCGCCGACGACAGGCTCGTCACGGCCATCGCCGCGCCGCCTATCAGCACCACGTCCCCCCGCTCGAAGGTGCCGCTGACCGATACCACGCCGCGCGGCAGCAGCGAGCGCCGCTCCCGCATCGCGGCGAGGGCGCCTTCGTCGACGGCTATCTCGCCCTTGGGCCTCGCGCGCTTGATCCAGCGCTGGCGGTTCCGCAGCGCAGCGTCCGCGTCGAACAGCGTGCCGACGGCCTCCCCGGCGATGACGCGCGAGATGATCCTCGGCGACCGCCCGTGGACGAGCGCGACGCGGCAGCCGGCGTCCCGGGCTATCCCGACCGCCATCAGCTTGGTCTTCATGCCCCCGGTAGAGAACTCGCTGCCCTTGCCGCCCGCCGCGGACATGATGGCCGGGTCGATCTCGCGCACGAAGGGTATCGGCCTGGCCGCGGGGTCGGACCGCGGGTCCGCGTCGTACAAGGCGTCCACGTCCGATAGGATGACCAGCAGGTCCGCGTCGATCTTGCTCGCGACGTACGCGGACAGGCGGTCGTTGTCGCCGAAGGCTATCTCCGCGGTGGAGACCGAGTCGTTCTCGTTGAACACCGGCACCACCTTGCGCTCGAGCAGCGCCTCGACGGTCGAGCGCAGGTTCAGGTAGGCTTCCCGGTCCTCCCAGGCCCCGCGCGTCACCAGGAGCTGGGCCGCGGTCAGGCCGTACACGTCGAAGGCCCTCCGGTACTCCTCCATGAGCAGCGGCTGCCCTATCGCCGCGCAGGCCTGCTTCGAGGCGGTGTCCTTAGGCTTCTTCCCGAGTCCGAGCGCCCGAGCGCCCATGCCCACCGCGCCAGAGGTCACGAGCACCGGCTGCCGGCCCTCGCGCGCCAGGTCGGCCAGCTCGGCGGCGACGCGGTGCAGGAATTCGACGTCGATGCCGGAGCCTCCCGGATCGGGGCCGTCGGATATCCTGCCCGCCTGCCCCTCCTGCCTGGCTATCGTCGCGGTGCCGATCTTGATGACGATGCGCCTGGCCGAAGCCAGCGCGGCCCTCGCCTCGTGGGCTAGCCTCGCGTCGAGGAACGCGTTCCCCTTAGCCACGGACGCCGCCTTTCCCGACCGGCAGATCCTCGTGGACGAAGCGCCTGGCGCCGGACGCGTACTCCGAGACGACGTGCCCTTCGCCCTCGAGCAGCCATTTATAGGTCTGGAGGCCCTCGAGCCCCATCGGCCCCCTGGCGTGCAGCTTGCCGGTCGAGATCCCGACCTCGGCCCCGAGGCCGTAGCGATAGCCGTCGGCGAAGCGGGTGCTCGCGTTGCGGTAGACCGACGCCGAGTCGACCTCCGCCATGAAGCGCGCCGCCGCCTCGTCGGAGGAGCAGACGATGGCGTCGGTGTGGCCCGAGCCGTATCGGTTGATATGGGCTATCGCCTCCTCGATCGAGCCGACGACGCGCAGCGCCATGCGGAGCGACAGGTACTCGACCGACCAGTCGTCGTCGTCCTTGAGCGTCCTCGTCGGGCCCGGGCCGACGACGGCCATGCACCTCGGGCACAGCTCGAGCGCGACGCCGGCCCCCTCGAGCGCTCCGACGAGCTCCGGCAACGTCGACCGCGCCGAGGCCTCGTCGACGAGCAGGACCTCGGCGGCGTTGCATGCGGCCGGGTACTGGGCCTTGCTGTCGACTACCAAGCGCGCGGCCATGCCTACGTCGGCGTCGCCGTGGACGTAGACGTGGCAGACGCCGCCCGCGTGGCCGAGCACCGGGATCCTGCTCGTCTCGATGATGCGGCGCACGAACTCGTTCGAGCCCCGCGGTATAACGAGGTCGACGAGCCGGTCGAGCGCCAGCAGCTCCGCGACCTCGTCCCGCGTCTCGAGCCTGCCGAGCCAGCCTTCGGGCAACCCCGCCTCGACGCCGGAGGCGCTCAGCGCGTCGGCGAGGGCCCGGTTCGTGCGCTCGGCCTCGCGGCCGCCCTTGACGATGATCGCGTCGCCGCTCTTGACCGCGAGCGCCGCCATCTGCACGAGGGCGTCCGGGCGGCTCTCGAAGATCAGGGCGACGAGGCCTATAGGGCAGGATACCCGCCTGAGGACGAGGCCGTCGTCGAGCCGCCGCGACTCGAGCGTCCGGCCGGACGGGTCCGGCAGCCTCGCGACGGCGTCGATCATCGCTATCGACTCCTCGAGCTTCTTCCCGTCGTAGGCGAGCCTCGAGAGGATAGCCTCCGACGCCCCGGAAGCCCTCGCCGAGGAGACGTCGGCCTCGTTAGCCTCGTATATCTCGGCCGCTCGTTCCCGCAGCCCGAGCGCCAGGCGACGCAGCGCGTCGTCCTTGATCCCGCGCGACAGGCGCGTCATGGCCCTGGCCGCGGCCGCTCCGGCCTCGACCTTCTCTAGTGTTACCATGCGTAGAAACTATCAGAAAAACGCGGAGGCGCGCAATCGGGCGGAAGGCTAAGGCTCGGCCTTATCCTCGAGGAAGACGTCGACTATCCGCGGATCGAACATGGTACCCGCCCCGTCCCTCATGAACCGTATCGCCTCGTCGAGGGGCATGCCGGCCCTATAGGGGCGGTCGTCGCGGATCGCGTCCCAGACGTCGGCCACCGCGATGATACGGGCGGCCAAGGGAATGTCCTCGCCCGCCAGGCCGTCCGGGTAGCCCGTGCCGTTCCATCGCTCGTGGTGGCGCAGCACCGCCGGCACGATCTCCTTGAACGAGCGGATACCCTCGAGCATGGCGGCCCCGACGGCTGGATGGCTCCGTACCCGCTCGAACTCCTCCGGCGTGAGCCGTCCGGGCTTGTCGAGGATGGCCTCGGCTACGCCGATCTTGCCCACGTCGTGGAGGTTCGCGGCGATACGCAGGCTCGCTACGTCAGCGGCCGGCAGGCCGAGGGCCGAGGCCAGGGCGACGGCGCCGTCGGATACGCGCTCGGAGTGCCCGGAGGTCCACTTCGACTTGGCGTCGATGGCCCGGGTCAGCGAGCGTATGATGCCGATGAAATTATCCTCGCGGGATTCCCGCTCCAGGATGCTGCGGAGGGCCACGGCCGCCTGGTCGGCGAGCATGGTCACCGTGCGGCGCTCGTCGTCGGACAGCCCCTCGACCTCGCCGCTCGCGACGATGAGGGCGCCGAGCAATACTCCGTCGACCCGCAGGGGAACCGAGACGATGACGCCCGTCGTCGAGTCTATAAGGTCCGACGCGACGGACGCGATGGCGGGCCCCGCGTTCCGCAGCGGGAATTCGGAGTACCCGGTGAAGCGCTCGAGCCCGGCCGCGCCGAGGGTCGCGTCGGGTACGAACGGCGAGAACCCGATGTCCGTGGGCGCGACGCCGCCCGACGCGAGGCTGAGGGCCCCTATCGACCAGCCTCCCCGCTCGGGCTCGCGTAGCGCTATGGCCGCGACGTCCGCCCCGAGGATGCCGTCGATGATGGCCGCGACGCTCGACAGCAGCTCCGAGCGGGACGAGGTCGTCAGTACGGCCTTGTCGATGCGGTTCATCGCCTCCATCGTCGCGAGGCGCGACTCGGTCTCGGCCTTCCGCCGCTCGAGCTCCCCCGCCATCGCCGAAAGGGTCCCCGCCAGCTCGCCGATCTCGTCGCGCCTGCGCATGTCGAAGGCCGCGGGGCCGTCGCCGTCGCCGTAGGCCCTTGCCGCCCCGGCCAGCGAGACGATCGGCTTCGTGAAGCGCCTGGCGAAGGCGTGGCTCAGGGCGAGCGACAGGACGACGAGCAGGACGGCGAAGGACAGCGTCTCCCGGCCGTTGTCGAGTATATAGTCCTTGATGCCGGCGGCGTCGACGTCAGCGCCGATGGCCCATTCGGTGCCGTCAGGCCCCGTCGGCAGGGCGAGGTAGGCGGGAAGTGCGCGTACGGACAGCGGGTCGAAGCCGGATACCGCGATGACGCGGCGGCTCCGTATCGACTCGAGCGCCTCCTCCTCGTCGGCCGTGGCCAGGCCGCGCGCGGCTTTATCGCCGTCGGCCCAGGAGAAGCGGAACCAGCGGCCGTTCGACTCGCGGCCGTAGACGCGCAGCGACCTGAAGGCGTCGGGCGACGATAGGAAGGGTAGCCCGCGCTCGAAGTCGAACAGCTTGGCCTCGCTCGCCCCCTCGAGCGAGGAGAGGCAGTCGCGATCGCCTTCGCCGAAGCTCTCCCTGAACGCCGAGGCGGCCATCCCCGAGCTCACCCTGAGCGCCAGGCGCGTCGACACCCTGCCGAACGAAAGGAAGGCTACGTAGGTAAGGAGGAGGCCGAAGGCGAAGATGAAACCGGTCAGCTTCCAGGCCATGGAAACGCGGCGAGGCTCGGTACGGGAACGCATCCTAGGATCATACCGCTCGGAGGCCCGGATAGCCAACCGGGGGCTCAGGCCCAGAAGCGCCTGGAATGGAGGATGGATTTCCCCTCGAACGAGCCGGCCGGCGCGAACAGGTCGGAGAAGCGGCCGGGTACGGCTAGCCCCGCGGCGTCGGCCGATATCGTCAATCGGCCGGGTTCGGCCCGTTTGACGCCCAGGTGGTAGCTATAGTTGACGGCCTCGGAGACGATGGTGCCGGTCTTGCCCGGCGGCGCGAACTCGGTGACGCCGTAATGGACGGCGAAGGTGAAATCGAGCTGGAACGGCAGGCATAGCCTCTCGTAGCCGATCAGGGGCGCGCCGAGCAGGGTGCGCAGGCAGAATTCAGTCAGGGCGGAGGCGTTCGCGGCGTACGGCGGCGCCAGGTACAGCGCGCTCGAGTCCGTCTCCATCCATAGGAGCGCGTCGGCCTCGGCCAGGCCCTGCTGCATGATGTGCCGGAGCCTGTCGCGGAACGCCACGTATCCGGCCTCGCCGAGGCTGGTCTTCAGGTTAGCCGGCGACGAGGCGGTCGCGTAGAGGAAGCAGAACGGGTACGACGAACCGGGCCGTACGGCCTTCCAGCCGCCGAAGCCGCCTTCCCGGTCGCCGTCGGAGGAAGCGCCCTCGACGAACGAGGCGGCCTCGGCTCCGGCGTCCGCCGCGGGCTCGCGGCGCCGGCCGAAGGCCAGCGCGGCCTTGAACCGGGCCGCGTCGACGCCTGCACCGATGACGGCCGGGCCTATATAGTCCGAGGCGCCCGCGAAGAACAGGGCGGCGGGGTCGGCGACGGCCCCGTCCGGATCGACGACGCCCCAGGCGGAGCCGGGGCATCGGCGCTTGATGGCCTGCACCGCCTTACGCCCGGCCGCCTCGTCGAGCCCGCGCAGGTCGACGTAGCTCAGGTCGCGTCGATCGGGCCTATGGCCCTTGATCGCCTCCAGTCCGAGGACGACGACGGCGCCGTTCCTGCTCGAGCGCTCGTCCGCGAAGCGGCGGGCGGCCTCGGCGTCGGGCGAGAACAGGTAGACGCTCATGCCTTCTCCAGGTTCACGGCGTAATGGCGGATATCCCCGACGGGGGAATGGATATCGGGCCCGAAGCGGTCCTGGACGGTGCGATCGATCGACAGGAACAGGTTCGACGACGCGCTGAAGGTATCGGCCGGCGTCGCGCTAGCCTCCATCTGTATCGCGTCCTTGACCGCGTCGTTCTTGAGCAGCTCCATCAGGCTGTCGCTGTAGCGTACGAGGCCGGAATGGGCGGCGATCCTGACCCTTAGCGGCGAGTCGAGCGGGTTGCGGGCGCGATTGAAGAAGAACAGCTCGTTCAGTATCTCCATGCCCGCGAGCACGGCCGATCGCTCCTTCCGGCCGAACATGAAGGCCGCGAGCGCGCCGTCGCCTTCCCAGGACCAGACGCGGCCGAAGCGGCCGACGACGGCGCGGGTGACGATGGCGCGCAGCGCCGCGAAGGCCGCGTCGACGCATTCCGGCCGGTTGCGCTGCACCAGGGCCGAGTTGTCCACCACGTCGAGCCGGAGGATCGAGGTCTGCCGCTCGTCGCCCTCGTGCAGCCTTCCCCAATCGGGGCTGGCGCGCTCGTTGGTGTTCTCGAAGAACTGCCCCGTGGACCGGTCGAGCACGAAGCCGTCCTGGGCGAGTATCTTGACGATCTGGCCCAGGCCCTTGATCGGGTACGATCGCCCCATGTGGCCCTCGGCGTCGATCTTGACGAGCACCTCGACGAAGTCGATGAAGCGGTCGTCGGCCAGGATATCGGTGACGATACGCTCCGCCGCCATCTGGTTGGTAATGGGGATATTGACCGGGATGCCCGAGCGCTCGTGCAGGTCGTACTCGGGCTCCACGAGCCTGACGAAGCGGACCATGGCGTCCGTCGTCAGGGACTCGTAGAGTATCTTCCTGCAGAGGCTTATGGTAGAGCTCTTCAATCTCACCGTTTCGCCGCCAACGTTATCGGATGACGATAGTATAGCACACGCCGGCGGACGACGCGAACGGCGAGCCCTACTCCATATAGCCGGCGATGACGTCCCTATAGAAGTAGTAGCTATCCTTAGGCCGTCGCTCCATCGTCATAGGGTCTACCGACACGAGGCCGAAGCGCTTGCCGTAGCCGTGCGACCACTCGAAGTTGTCGAGCAGGCTCCAGGCGAAGTAGCCCCGCAGCGGCGCGCCGTCGCCGATCGCGTCCGCGCAGGCCGATATATGGCCGCGGTAGTACTCGATACGGTCGACGTCGCGCGCCCGGCCGTCGCGGATCTCCGCGTCCGGATAGGCGGCGCCGTTCTCGGTCACGTAGAGGGCGCGTACCGGCCAGCGCTCGGCTATGAAGCCGAGCACGCGCCTGAGCCCCTGGGGCGCCACGTCCCAGCCCATCTCGGTCCGCGCGTTGGCCGTCGGGGCAGTCGAGTAGCCGTCGGGGCGCGCCGCGCTGGGCGGAGCGGCGACGACCGCCTCCTCGTTGTAGTAGTTGACGCCGACGAAATCGATGGGCGACGCGATCAGCTCCAGGTCGCCGGGCCGCTCGGGCATCGCCGCGCCCCTGGCCGCCAGGTACGCCTCGGGATAGCCCCTCCCGTACACGGGGTCGAGCCAAAGGCCGGTGCGCTCGACCGAGGCCCGGAGCGCCGCCTGGACGTCGGCCTCGCGCCGGGTCGCGGGCCTCGGGGTCGCGGGGTTGATCACGAGCCCTATCTCCCCGTGGAGCCCGGAGCCGCGGAAGGCGGCTACGGCGAGGCCGTGGCCCAGGAGCAGGTGGTGCGCCGCGTCGAGTGCCGCGCGCCTATCATGCAGCCCAGGCGCGTGCTCGCCGTACTCGTAGCCGAGGAAGGCCGAGCACCACGGCTCGTTCAGCGTCGTCCAGTGGCTCACGCGATCGCCAAGGCTGTCGTACATGAGCGCGGCGTAGTCGGCGAAGCGGTACGCCGTGTCTCGATCGGTCCAGCCGCCGCGCTCGCCGAGGGCCAGCGGCAGGTCCCAGTGGTATAGCGTGACCCAGGGCTCTATCCCCTCGGCCAGGAGGGCGTCGACGAGGGCCGAGTAGTAGTCCAGGCCGGCCTGGTTAGCGGGGCCGGAGCCGCCTGGCTGGACGCGGGGCCAGGCGACCGAGAATCGGTAGGCCCCGACGCCGAGGCCGGCCAACAGCCTGACGTCCTCCGGCCAGCGCCGGTACGAGTCGCAGGCGACGTCCCCGGACTGCCCGAGCGCCACGCGCCCGGGCTCGCGGCAGAAGGCGTCCCAGATCGACCGGCCGCGCCCCCCGGCGTTCGCGCCGCCCTCTATCTGATAGCTCGACGTGGCGCAGCCCCACAGGAAATCCTCGGGGAACCCGGTCCCCCGGGCCGTTCGGTCGTTCGTCATGCAGGTACTCCTCATCCTCTAGCCCTTGACCGCTCCGGCGGCGACGCCCCTGGTGATCTGCTTGCGGAAGGCGATATAGAACAGCAGCATCGGCACCATGCCTATCGTCAGCGCGGCGAACTGCTTGCCGTAGTCGGTAGACAGCGAGCCGGAGAACTTGTAGATGCCGAGCGGCAGCGATTTCAGCTCCGTCCTCGAGACCAGGATATTTATCAGGGCGAATTCGTTCCAGATGTTCGATATGTTCAGGATCGACAGCGTGACCGCCACCGGCATCGACATCGGCACGATGATCTTGGCGAAGATCCGCCAGAAGCTGGCGCCGTCGATGCGCGCCGACTCTATCAGCGCGCTCGGTATGGCCTTGATGTACTCGGTGGCTAGGTATACGCCCATCGGCAGGCCGGTGCCTACGTAGACGAGCAGCACCGCGAACCTCGTGTTATAGATGCCGAGCAGGTTGACCTCGAGGAACAGCGGTATCATCAGCGACTGCGCCGTGATCAGGATGCCGATCACGAAGCCGTTATAGATCGGCTTCGTGGCTCGGGAGGCGATCTTCGCGAAGGCGAAGCCGGCGAGCAGCGACACGAACACGATGCCGACCGTCGCGCCGATCGTGTAGATCAGCGAGTTCGGGAACAAGAGGGCGAAGTCGCCCATCTTCCAGGCCTCGACGTAGTTCGATAGCGTCGGTTCCCTCGGGAAGGCCAGCTGGCTCACCTGGAATTCCCTCGTCGACTTGAAGGAGTTCATGATCAGCCAGAAGATCGGGTACAGCGTCATCGCCGTGAACAGCAGCATCATCGCGTAGGCCGCCGCCTTGGCGGCCGCCCCGCCTATCCTGCCGAGCGCGGTGGTCTTGATCTCGTCGCTCATCATTCCTCCTTGCCGCCGTAGCGCTTCTCGGCCATCTTGGTCAGCCCTATCAGCATGAAGCTGATGACGACCATGACCAACGAGATCGCGTTTGCCAGCGGCAGGTTGGGCCTGCCCAGGAACGCGTTGTTGTACATATAGATGGAAAGGATCTCGGTGACCCTCGACGGGCCGCCGCCGGTCATCGCGAAAATGAGCGAGAAGCTCGAAAGCGATCCGGAGATCGCGAGTATGGCCGAGTTGACGATGGTCCCGGACAGGGCCGGCAGGATCACGTAGCGCATGACCTGGCCCTCGCTGGCGCCGTCGATGCGAGCCGCCTCTATCACCTGCGCGTCTATCTTCTGCATGTTCGCCAGGAAGAGGATCAGGTACATGCCGGTATACATCCACAGGATGACGAAGAGCACCGGCAGCATCGCGATATTGGGCTTGGACAGGAACTCCGGGCTCCAGCGCGGCACGAATAGGTTGCACAGGTCGCCGATGAGCTCGGACAGGGGGGAGCCCTCGTACGAGAGTATCAGGTCCTTGAGCTCGGGTACGGGATCGGAGAACCAGTCGAGCGCCGCCGGGCCGGCCATGTCCAGGATCCTCGATACGAGCCCGTCGTCGATATTGAAGCCCCCGGCCGATGCGAACAGCGCCTCGAGCTTCGATTGGAAGCCCGCCCTCGCCATGTTGTTCATGACCTCGGCGATAGGCCCGTTCGGCGAGAAGATGGTCTGCCAGAGGAGGCCGACCACGATGACCGATATGATGTTCGGCACGTAGAGGACGCCCTGCCAGAAGCCCGGCCATTTGACCAGGCGCCGGTAGATGATATAGGCGAAGATGAAGCCGAGCGGAAGCTGCCCGAATACCGACAGCAGCACGATATAGAGATTATTCTTGAGGGCGTTCCAGAACAGAGGGTCGGTGAATACCCGCGCGTAGGACTTGAAGCCGGCGAAGCCCCAGGGCTCGCCGCCGAACATCTTCCCGCCTGAATAATTGGATACGGACAGTACGATGGACAGCACGATGGGGAACGCCATCACCAGCAGGTAGATCGAGAAGGCGGGCAACACCAT
>QKAK01000004.1 GCA_003247225.1 Spirochaetota bacterium
CCTCGCCGCGCCGGCCGACGATAGGCCGGCCCTCGTGTCCAAGGCCGCCGACGACGGCGACCGGCTGTGCCTACGCGCCATGGATATGTTCGTTCGGCTCTACGCTCGGGTCGCGGCCGACGCCGCCTCCGTCTTCATGCCGTCCGGGGGAATCTACCTGGCTGGCGGCATAGCCGCCAAGAACCTGGCGCGCTTTACCGAGGGAGACCGCTTCATGCGCGGCTTCGGCCTGGGCTACCGCGATCACGTCAGGGCGATCGCGGCCAGGACGCCGGTGTTCGTCGTCAAGGACTACGCCATATCGATCTACGGGGCGGCGAACGCGGCGGTCCACCTGGCCGACGGAGCGGGGCGGCCGCCATGCTGAGCGACGCGCTTCGGTCCGACATGGTCGCCAAGGGGATAGACGTCGAGACGACCCTGGCCATACTCGCCGACCTGAACGCGGGGCTCTACGACGGCCAGGCCGCGGTGGCGGCATCGGGCGTGCCTCCGGTCGACGGCGTCTCGATAGTGCCCGCATCCGGTACCATGGCCTATAGGATAGGCCGGGAAGCCGCGGCCGAGCGGCTTGCCGCCCTCGGGCTAGCGCCGCCCGAGGGCGCCCGGGCGGACGGCGGCGCGCTGCTGTTCGACCGGGCCGCCCTCGAGGATCTCGGCGAGCGGCTGTACCCCGTCGCCGCCTGGGGCGTGCTCAACGGCGGCTCGGCGACGAGCTACGCCGACCGAAAGAAGAACGCCGCCCTCGGCCCCGCCGTGTTCGACGCCATCCGCCCCGGCTTCGAGCTGTTGGCGCCGCTCTGCGACGGAAGGCCCAAGGGCGTCACCCCCGCCTATATCAATCCTGACGGTAGCCCCGGCGAGAGTTTCCTGCTCCTTAAGATGCGGGCGGCCCTGCTGCGCGCCGTGCGCTACGTCGAGCGCTTCGGGATGCCCGAGCGGCCGGCGCTGCCGTTCTTCCAGATGACGAGCGACGGCACCGACGCCCAGCTCGCCGACGCCTACGCCGCGTACGCCGCGCATCCGTGGATCGCCCCGCTCGTCGAGAGGGCCGGTACCGACCCGACCAGGCCTCGCTCGGCGAGGCAGCCGCTCCTGGCGGCCTTCACCCACTCGGGCGACGGCCGACCCCGCCGCGTATTCGACCGCGCGTACGGCCGGTCGGACAGCGCCATAGCCCTGCCCGGCGGCCACGGCCAGAGCTTCCGCGTGCTGGCCGACGTCTACCGCGGGCTGCTGGCCGACGGCTACCGCTACGCGTGGATAGGCAACGTCGACAACGTCGGCTACTACCCCGACCCGGCCGAACTGGCCGTCATGGCCCTGTCCGGGGCCGAGGCCGCGTTCGAGTTCTCGTACCGCACCCCGGTCGATATCAAGGGCGGCATACTCGTGACCACCGACGACGGCCGGCGTACGGTGGCCGACATCGGCCAGGCCATCTCCTTCGGGCGCGTGCTGGAGCTCGAGGCCGCCGGCTCGCGGGTGCTGTTCAACTGCGCCACCGGCCTGTTCGACCTGGCGAGGCTCGTGCCAAGGCTCGACGAGATAGCCAGGCGCCTGCCGGTACGCGTCTCCGACCAGGACAAGGACGCCGGGCGCTACAGCCAGGCAGAGCAGTCCACCTGGGAGGTGGTCGGCCTCCTCGACGGGCCGCTCGGGTTCGCGGTGGAGAAGGGCGAGCGCTTCATCGCCGCCAAGCTGCTGGCCGAGACCGTCCTGGCCAGCGGCGCCGCCGGCGCCGCGACCTTGCCGCCGGACGTCGCGGAGACCGCCGGGACGATGTCCCGGGGGCTGCGCGCCGTCCTTTCGGGGCCGTGCGGGCTCAGGCTCGACGGCGGCTCCTGGCGGCCGGCCGCCGTCTGGTAGCGGCAAAAAAACGGCCGGCCCCGAGGGGCCGGCCGTTTCTTTACGATAAGGCTATCTCGAGTACCTCCTCCATCCGGTCGACCGGATGGAAGACGATGCCTTTCTTAACGTGTTCCGGTATATCCGACAGGTCCTTCTCGTTGGCCCGCGGTATGATGATCTCCCTGATCTTATTGCGCTTGGCGGCGACGGTCTTCTCGCGGAGGCCGCCGATGGGCAGCACCTGGCCGGTCAGCGACAGCTCTCCGGTCATCGCGAGCCTGTCCCTGACCCGCCTGTCGAGCACGAGCGACGCGAGCGACGTGGCCATGGTTATGCCGGCGCTCGGCCCGTCCTTCGGGGTGGCGCCCTCCGGTATATGCAGGTGGATCTGCCGCTCCTCGAAGAACTTAGCATCGATGCCGTGGGCGTCCGCGACGTGGTGCCTGACCCAGGTATAGGCGATTCCGGCGGATTCCTGCATCACCGAGCCCATCTGGCCGGTCAGCTTGAAGCCCTCCTTGCCCGGGTTCGCCACCGCCTCTATGATCAGCGTATCGCCGCCCATGCTGGTCCAGGCCAGCCCGACGGTCATGCCGGGCAGCGTCGCCCGCTTGATCTCGTCGGCGTCGAAGCGCGGCTTGCCGAGGTATTTCTCGAGCGACGGCTTGTCGACCTCGAAGCGCTTCGTCTCCTCGCCCTCGGGGGCCGTGACGACGGCCAGCGCTATCTTGCGATGGATCCGGTCCAGGTACTTCTCGAAGTTGCGGACGCCGGCCTCGCGCGCGTAGCCCTCGGCGATGGCGGTCAGAGCGTCGCGGGTGTACTTGACGCGGGCCTTCTTGAGGCCGTTCTTCTCGAGGCTCTTGGGTATCAGGTAGCGCTTGGCTATCTCGAGCTTCTCCGAGTCGACGTAGCCGGACAGCTGGATGATCTCCATGCGGTCGCGCAGCGGCCCGGGTATGGTGTCGAGCGTGTTCGCGGTGACGATGAAGAACACGTTCGACACATCGAAGGGCAGGTCGAGGTAATGGTCGCGGAACGCGACGTTCTGCTCCGGGTCGAGCACCTCGAGCAGCGCGCTCGACGGGTCGCCCTGGTAGCTCGAGCCCATCTTGTCGATCTCGTCGATCATGAAGACCGGGTCGCGGCTCTTGGTGATCTTGAGGCCCTGGATGATCTTCCCGGGCAGCGCGCCGACGTAGGTACGGCGGTGGCCCTTG
>QKAK01000199.1 GCA_003247225.1 Spirochaetota bacterium
GGTCGCCTGCAGGGCGTCCTCGCGGTCCTCGGCGCGGAGCCCGGAGAACGAGGCGAGGTAGAGTACGAGGCGAGGCCCGAGTTCCGGCCAGCCGCCGAGGGCGACGCTGTCGCTGCGCATGTTCATCGTATAGTACCACGCGCGGGGCGGCGTTACGGTTGGATGAATCAGCGCGATCGGAGCCTAGGCGGCGACGGGCGGCACGGCGCCGCGGATAGAATCGACCGCGCCATAGGTAGCATCGCAGGCGCGCCGCGATCATCGAGCGGCGCGCCGGTAGCATCGACGGCGCGGCCGCTCGTCAGACGCCCGTCAGACGCCCGTCAGACGCTCGTCAGACGCTCGTCGGGCGCTCGCCCGCGGGGCCCGCGTCGTCGCCCCGCCCCAGCTCGACGCTGAAGCGGTCGACCTCGGAGGACAGGAGCCGCACGCTCTCGCGCGTGTCGCGGGCGACGCCGCTTATCGCCTGCACCGACGCGTTCACCTGGCCCGCGCCGTTCGCCATCTCCTCGAGGCCGTCGTTCATCTCGACGGTGACGGCGGAGAGCAGGTTCATCTCCTCGAGTATCTGGCCGCTGGCGCCGAGCATACCGAGCGAGCCGTCGCGGACCTCGTCGGTGATCTCATTCATCGCGCGGATCGACGCCAGGACGCTCATGCCGCCCTGGTCCTGCTCTTCCATGGAGCCGCGGACCGACGTCTCCTGGTCGCTCACCTGCCCGAGGAGCTCGTAGATGAACTCGAACTGCTTCCGGGCGCCCTCAGATAGCCGGGACACGGTGACGATCCGCTCCTTGAGCGTTCGCAGCGCGCTCGAGATGGCCTTTCCCTGGGTAGACGAGTCCTCGGCGAGCTTCCGTATCTCGTCCGCGACGACCGCGAAGCCCTTCCCCGCGGTCCCTGCGTGGGCGGCCTCGATCGCGGCGTTCATGGCCAGCAGGTTCGTCTGGGACGCGACGTTCTCGACGACGGCGCCGGCCTCGATCAGGCCGTCCGAATCGCGGTCGATGCTCAGCATAACGTCGGCTAGCTCGTGTATGCCCGACTTGCCGACCTCGGACGCCTCGGACAGCTCCCGCACGGAGTCCGAATTCCGGCGTAGCGCCTCGTTGATCGACCGTACGTTGGCGACCATCTGCTCGATGGCCGACGACGCCTCGGCTATGGCGGCGGCCTGATCCTCTATCCTCCGGTTCAGCCGCTCGGTATTGCCGCGTATCTCCTTAACGGCGGCGACCGTCTCGGTCACCGACGCCGACTGGTCGACCATCCGCCGCTTGAACCCGGAGACGTTGGCGCTGATCTGCTCCATCGCCGCCGCGGTCTCGGCCATGCTCGACGACAGCCCGTCAGCTACGCCGTCGAGACGCGATACCGACCGTTTCGCGTTCGACACCAGGCTCGCCAGCCCGTCTATGGAGAGGTTCATCTTCTCAGACAGCTCCCCGAGCTCGTCGCCCGATACGTAACCGCTCCTCGCCGTCAGGTCGCCGACCGATAGCCGTTCCATGACGGGGAGCATGCCCCGAACCGGCTTCGTGATCGAGCCGCCGAGCCACCGCGTTACCGCGAAGCCTATCGCCACGAAGCCGGCTACCGCGATCGCGATGAGGTCGCGCAGGTAGACGACGCCCCACATCAGCTCGTCCCTGTCGACGGTGACCGCGAGCATCCAGCCCATCACCCCGACCGGAGTATACCCGACCAGGCGCACCGCACCGTCGTAGCGGTAGCTGCCGTCGCCCTCCTCGCCGAGGACTATGCTCTCGAACACGGCAGCCAGCCCGGCCAGCGACGGGTCGTCGGCCGCCGCCTTTACGGGCGCGTACCGTCCCATCACGAGATCCCGGTCCTTATGGGCTATGATGACGCCCTCCGCGTTCACTAGGTACGAGTATCCCGTCCTGCCGAACCCCAGCCCGTCCGTCCGCTCGCTCAACGCGTTACCGTCCTTGCGGGCGACGAGTGCGCCGACCACAGCGCCGCCCGATCTGATCGGCACCGCGTACATCACCACCGGCTTGCCTATGACCTTGCTGATCAGCACGTCGGATATCGCCCGCTCGCCCGACAGCGCGGCCCTGACGTAGGCCCGGTCGCCGAGGTCGGCGCTGACGTCCTCGAGCACGTAGCGCGACACGCCGTCGAGCCCGACGATCCCGAAATCGAGGTAGCCGAGGCGCTCGACGTCGTCCCGGAGGCTCTCCTGCTGGGCGGCCCAGTCCATCGTCGTTACGGCGTCGCGGTTGGCTACTTCCTGGAGCAGAGCCAGCTGCGACTCGAGCTCCTCGCGTATCATCCTAGCGCCGGTCGAGGACTGGTCGCGGAGCGACTTGTCGGCCATCTCGGTGACCACGCGCGTCGATAGCAGTAACGCTGCGCCTCCCAGGCCGAGCGCGACGAACAGCAGCAGGCCTCCGAACAGTAGCGATATCCTTTGGGTGATTTTCATGCGGGTTCCTTTCGCCGCCGGCGATTCTAGCAGAACGGCTATCGATGGTCAGCGCAGTGGGGCTTCGACGAGCGCCTTTTTACTCGAATCCTAACATTAGCCTCGCGAACGGCCGGAGGCCGACGCGGCGCCGGGCGGGTTCGACGGCGGCGCGTCGCGGTCGGCGCTTTACGTTAGCGCTCCCCGCCGTACCGGTGTACACTGTTGGTGCCGTCGCTATCGGGAGGTATCCATGCACGTCGTCGGAATCATAGCCCTTACCCTGGGAGCGGCCCTGCTCGCCCTGCTCGCGACGATGCTGGCCCGCGCCGCGGCCTGCCCGCGCGCCCCGGCTCCCGGCCGGATCGACGGTTCCAGGCTGAACGCGTACGCCGGGGCCGAGGAGCGCCTGGCCGCGCTGATACGCGTGCCGACCGTCTCGCGCTTCGACCCGGCCGAGGAGGACGAGGGCGCCTTCTACCGGCTCAAGGCCGAGGCGCTGCGGCTCTACCCGCTCGCCGCATCGCGCCTGCTGCGGAGCGAGCCTGGCGACCGCGCGATGCTGTTCGAGTGG
>QKAK01000148.1 GCA_003247225.1 Spirochaetota bacterium
CGGGTAGAGTTCGGGAGCCGGTCATGATTCGGTCGATGCTACTACGGCGTCCGATAGCCTTGTACTATCATGTTTATCTTGTCGCCATTATTCGTATCACACCCGCCTCCACGAAAATACGAGGCCGTTGTTCAAGCAACGTTCATGGGGCGGCGTGTCGTAACGGGTTGCATACACCTATCGAATGTAGCAACAGCATGTTTATTCATTTCTACTGTCGTATCTTAGGTTATACTTGCCCACTGTTTATACTAAGTATATACTATCAATGGAGGGTACTACCATGCAGGCAGTTATTCAAAAGTGGGGCAACAGCCTCGGTATACGTATTCCGAATCTTTACGTAAAAGAACTCTGCCTTAAGCATGGATTGTCAGTAGACATAGTCGAAAAAGATGGCGCTATCGTCATCGTTCCGCCGAAGATGAATCTTGAATCCCTCCTCGCGCAGATAACATCGGAGAATGCCCATGCTTCGGTTGAAACAGGAACATCGCTCGGCAATGAGGAATGGTAACGTATATGTACGTTCCCGACCGCATGGATATCGTCTGGCTGGATTTCAACCCGCAACTCGGCCACGAGCAGCGCGGTAGACGGCCGGCGCTGGTCGTTTCTCACAAAGAATACAACCAGAAGATAGGGATGGCCATATTCTGCCCAATCACGAGCAAGATAAAGGGTTATCCGTTCGATGTTATAGTTCAGGGTTCGCGGATCGAAGGATGCGTGCTTAGCGATCAGGTAAAAAGCCTCGATTGGACCGTTAGGAACATAGAATTTATCGAAAAACTACCTTCGGAAGTCTTCGCAGAAGTGCTTGCGAGGATCAAGGTCATCATCGACTAAAGACACGACGCGCCGCCCTGATGCTCGGCGTAGTAGCGGCGCCGCCGTTGACCTGCGAGCGAAGCGAGTCAGGTCGAACGACGGCCGGCGATCGCCGCGTCAGTCGGCGATCGCGAAGATCTCGGGCGGCGCGTCGTGTTGGGTTGCGGAGCGGCTATCAGTCGACGGTAAGCAAATCGGTATGGGCGCCGCCCGATCGTTCAACCGCGGTACGACGCCATGGTAGCCAGGAACGCCTTCCTGGAGCCCTCGATGGTGGCTTCGGGGACGCAGTAGCAGAGGCGTATCCAGCCGGGATAGCCGAAGCCGACGCCGGGCACGGACAGGACGCCTCGGTCCTTGAGGGCCATCGCGAACGCGACGTCGGCGCTCTCGCCGGGAGCGGCCGCCGCCGCGGCGGCGGCGGGAGCCTCGCAGAACAGGTAGAAAGCGCCCTCGGGGCGGGCATAGCGTATGCCGGCCTCGTCGAGGACGGCGGACAGCATGGCGCGGCGGCGCTCGTAGCGCGATACGTCGGCCTTGGCGCGCCAGCTGGCGGCTACGGCGCGCTGCATCATGGCCGGCGCGTTGACGAAGCCGAGCACGCGGTTCGAGGCGGCGAGCCCGGCCGTCAGGAGGGCCTTGTCAGAGCAGGCGGGGTTGACGGCGGCGTAACCGAGCCGCTCGCCGGGTATCGACAGGGTCTTCGAGAAGCTCGAGGCGACGATGCTCTCGGGATAGGCCGACAGTACGGGCGGCACCGCCACGCCGTCGTAGACGATGTCCCGGTACGGCTCGTCGACGACGAGATACGGCGCGCGGCCCGAGGCGGCGGCGTGCCTCGACAGGACGGCGGCGAGCGCCGCGATCGCCGAGGCCGGGTAGACGCGGCCGGTCGGGTTGTTCGGGCTGTTGACGATGACGGCCGCGGTCCTGGGCGAGAGGACGCGAGCCACGGCGTCCGGATCGAGCGAGAAATCGGGCGCGGAGTCGGCGACGACGAGGACGCCGCCCGCGTTGTCGACGTAGGCCGAGTACTCGGCGAAGTACGGCCTGACGACGACGACCTCGTCGCCGGGGTTGACGACGGTGCGCAGGATCACGTTCAGGGCGCCCGCGGCGCCGACGGTCATCACCACGTCGTCGGAGGTCGTAGGCACGCCATGCTCGAGGGCCACCTTCTCGGCCATCGCGGCGCGCGCGAAGGGATAGCCGGCGTTGGTCATGTATGCGTGCGATCCGAGTTCGCCGCTCGACGCGGCGGCCTTGAGCGCCGCCAGGAATTCGGCCGGCGGCTCGAGGTCGGGGTTGCCCAGCGAGAAGTCGTAGACGGCGTCCGGGCCGAGGCTGGCCTTGAGCTCGATGCCCGCCTCGAACATCTTCCGTATCCACGAACCGCGCTCCAGGCTGGCTCGCACCGCGTTGGCTATGGGCATCCCTCGTTCCTCGCTTTCGGTCGATTTCGCGGCCAGACTATAGCACGATGCGCGACGCCCCAGGAAGGATAGCGGAAGTCCGTCCCCGATAGAAACACGACGCGCCGCCCCATGCAGGTTCAGGACCTAATTCAGGCCTCATATAGCAGCTCGGAGGGTCCTGCCAAAGAGACGGGACCCTCGCTCACGCGAGGGCCGCCGTCTTTTTGGCACCCTCCTCCCCGTTAATGCGAGGCTTGGTTACGAACAGCCTTCTCGGGGCGGCGCGTCGCGCCGTGCAGAGGTAGTAATCGGATGCCGTATATCGGATCAAGGGGCGGCGCTTCGTGCCGTGCATACTGGAGGATGGCGAGATAAGAATAATGGCGACAAGATGTACAGGATAAAGCGCGGCTATCAGATGCCATATTGGTTTCGACCGAACCGCACATCGGAACCTGATCACTACCCTCTAACAAGCACGATGCGCTGCCCTGAAACGTGCGCTAGACTGGCATTAGGTACCCTCCCTATGTACCGGACGACGCGCCGCCCCGAGCAATTTGCTCGTAACCAAGCCTCGCAGTATCGCGGAGGCGGGTGTCCAGGAGACGACGGCCCTCGCGTTGCGAGGGCCGCGCCTCCTGGACAGGCCCTGCCGAGATGATAGATAAGGCTTGTATACATTCACGAACCTGCATGGGGCGGCGCGTCGTGGGTAATAATTAGGCACTTCGTTCTATATCATAGTATAGTGCTAGATGGACGGTCGGGTATCGCGGCGCGTCCGTTCGGGAGGCGGCCATGCAGGTAGAGATCGCGATCGACGCCTACGACGACCTGTTCTCGGATTTCGACATCAGGGACTATCGGGAACGGTTCTTCTCGAACGACTTCCTCGATGAGCTGAAGATGAGGACGAACAGGTCCGTCGACGCCAAGGCCCTGGCCATCAAGCTCGTCATCCCCTCGGACGAAAGGGATGATGGCGCCGAAGCCATCATACTGGACAGGATCAGGGAATTCTTCGCGATGCGGCTCGAGCGGAATAAGGCGAAAAAGCGGGCGATCCTGCTTACCGCGGTCAAATTCGAGGCGATCGGCCTGCTCATCATGCTGGTCGCCAATTACCTGGCCCGCTTCATCACGGACTACCTGAGGGACTTCCTGCTGATTCCGTCATGGTTCTTCGTCTGGAGCGGCTTGGAAAAATACATGTACAATATACGGGGCCTGGATAAGAAGATCCGATTCTACGATGTCCTGACGCGATCCTCGGTTACGTTCGAGGGAATCGAGGCGCGCTAGGCGCGTCGCGCAAGGCGCGTTCGCTATCGGAGACGGAGCGACTGGAGGCGATATGGCTGAGGCAATCCGGAACGCGGCCGACAGGGCGGCGGGATTCGACGAGCTGCTCGCGGCGATGCTGGCCGGGGGCGACGCGGAGGCGGCCCGGAAGGCCAAGCCGCTGCTCGACGACGCGAGGCCGGAGGACCTAGTGGACGCGGTGGACGCCGCGGTGGAGCGGGGCGTCGATATGGAGGCGCTCAAGCCAGCGGTCAGCCGGCTGATAAACCTGATGGCCGCGCCGCTTTCGCGGCGCCGGCGCGAGCCGCCGCGAGGCGAGCGCCTGTTCGGCTCGCTGATGGCGGAGAACCGGGCCCTGCTCGCCGTTCTGGATCGGGGCAAGCCGCTGGCCCAGGCGATCAACGACGCTACGAAACGAGGCGCGAACCCCGCACGGCATATCGTCGATTTGAGGGAGTTTATAGAAGAGTTAGGGGCGATCGAAGCCCATTACCGTAAGAAGGAGAACGTCCTGTTCCCTTGGTTCGAGGCTCGCTACCCCAGGTACCGCTGCGTGCGCGTGATGTGGGAGATCCACGACGACGCGAGGCGGGACCTGAAGGACGCGGCCCGCCTGCTCGACGCGGCCGCGGCCGGCCCCGGGGGAGCCTTCGATCCCGCGCCGCTCAACAAGGCGCTCGGGAGGCTGTACTTCGACCTGAACGCGAACGCGTGGCGCGAGGACTACGCGCTGTACCCGGTGATGATGGACCTGATAAGCCCGGCCGACGGCGAGGCGCTGTTCGCCGAGACGCTCGACTACGGCTGGCCTTTCCTGGACGAGGCCGCGGCGCTGCGCTTTACCGGCCCCGAGGCCTCAGCCGAGTCGGCCGCGCGGGTGGCGCTCGAGGCGTCGTCGGGGCCGAACGCCGAACCGAGCGACGGCCCGGGCGGCGTCGCCGCGGCCGGCGGCTTCTCCGGGCGCACGGGCGCGATACCGAACGATGTGCTCGCCGCGATCTTCGCGGCCCTGCCGGTGGACATGACCTGGGTCGACGACAGGGATAAGGTGCGCTGGTTCTCGGACTCGCCGCATCGTATCTTCCCGCGTAGCCCGGCGATCATCGGCCGCGACGTGCGGAACTGCCACCCCGGCGCCTCGGTCGGTCGCGTCGTCTCAATTATCGAGTCGTTCAGGCGCGGCGAGAAGGACCGCGAGGCGTTCTGGATCACGATGAAGGGACGATTCATCCATATAGAGTACTTCGCGCTGCGCGACCCCGCCGGACGATACCTGGGCGTGCTGGAGGCGAGCCAGGACCTGACCGAGAAGCGGGCCATCGAGGGCGAGAAGCGCCTGGCCGATTGAACGGCGACGAAAGGAAGCGGTATGGGCGACGCGACGATAGCGGTTTTCTCGGGCACGGGCAACGCGGCGCGGGCGGCGGGAATAATGGCGGATCGCCTCCGGGCCGCCGGCCTGGCCGTGACTACGGTCGACCTGGCGGCCGGCGAGGCGCTACCGGAGCCGTCGGCCGGAGGGCTCCTGGTCGTCTGCAGCTCGACGCTCGGCTTCTCCGTGCCGTATACGGTGATGCGCGCCCTGAGGCGAGCGCCGCGCGCCGCGGCCGGGTCGCGGGCGGCCGTGGCCTGCGTCTGCGGGTCGACGATGGGCAGGTCCGGCATAATCGGCGGCTGGAGCGGGGCCGCGTCGATCGCGGCGCTGGCGGCGCTCGGGCGGCGGGGCTACCGGGCCGCCGGCTCGGCCGACGTCTCGTACCCGGAGAACTGGACCCAGGCATCGCCGCCGGCGGCGGGCGCCGACCGGGACGCGATGATCGCGCGGGGGGACGCGGAGGCGGCGGCCTTCGGCGAGCGGCTGGCGGCGGGCGACGGGACGCTCCTGAGGCGCGATCCGCTGACGAGGAGCCTCGGCCGCTTCGTCGGCTTCGTGTTCAGGGTCCTGGCGCGCAGGGCGCTGGCGCGGCTGTTCGTCGCCGACGGCGCGTGCACCGGCTGCGGCCTATGCGCCGACGCGTGCCCGTCCGCCGCGATCGAGATGCGCGACGGCCGGCCGGCCTGGTCGACGGCGTGCTCGGCGTGCAACCGCTGCATAAACCTCTGCCCGGCCGCCGCGATCCAGACCTCGACGGCTCGGCTCGTCCTGGTGCTCGGGCTCAACATCGCGGCGATGGCGGCTACTCCCCCGCTTAGCCGGGCCATGCTCGAGGCCTTGGCCGGCGGACGGGGCTGGCCGGGCTTCGGCGCCGTCGCCTTCGCGCTGTCGCTCGGGCTCTATCTCGCGTTCACGCTGCTGCAGCTCGGACCGCTGGACGCGCCGCTCAGGAGGGCCGAGCGTTCTCGCGCCTTGCGACGGCCCTTCGCCGCGGGGCCGACGAAGCGCTTCCCGCGTTACCTGGCGCCGGGCTTCGTTCCGGCTCGACGGCCTCGCGGGGCTTGAGAGCCCCGGCCTCCGCCGGGACGATCAGGACTGGGCCTCGCTAGCCTCGCCGGCCTTACCGGCCTTACCGGCCTTGCGGGCGGCGTCGCGGCGTCCTCGGGCGATGTTGAACGCGACGACCGCGACGAGTATCGCCAGCCGGATGGCCCAATGGACCGGTAAGAACACGGCGACGGCTACCAGGCCCACGCCGATCAGGGCGTGAGCGAGTAGGTTCTTCCAATCGGTCAGGTACGCCGCTAATGCCTTGAGAATCTTCGTCATGAACGCTCCAAATATTAGACTGTATAGTCCATTTATGGACCTTGTCGTATAATGTAACCATGATGGAAGGAAACGACAAATGCCCGAGACCAGGTTCGAAGCGAGGAAGCGATCGACTCACGAGCGGCTCCGCGAGGCGGCGCTCGAGCTCATACTGGACGGGGGCTTGGACGGCTTCAGCATGGACGACGCCGCCTCGAGGGCCGACGTCTCGAGGGCGACGCTGTTCAACCACTACGGTACCAAGGATGACCTGGTCAGGGCGGCGGTCGAGCCGATCTTCGCCCAGGCCCTGAGCCGCATCGAGGCCCTGGCGGCGCCCGGCCGCTCGCCGCGCATGTCGGACGTCGCCGCCTTCTGCTTCGACGTATGGGCCGGCCACCGAGACCGCGCCGGGTTCGCGGACGCGATACCCGGCCGCTGCCCGTTCCCGTCGCTGTCCCCGATGCACGACGCGTTCACCGAGGCGTTCGGCCGCCTCGTGGCGCGGGTAGGCGAGTCGGAGCGACTGCGCGCGGGCGACCCGGCGCTCTGTACCGCGCTGATCCTCGGGTGCTTCGCGCCTGCGCTGCGGGCCATCGGCGAACGTCCCGACGCGAAGGATCTATTCGCCGACTGCCTGGCGTCGCTGGCGCTCGAGGACGGAGGCGCGCGCCGGCCGGGGCCGACGCCTCAGCCCCCGGAACGCCCGAGCGCGGAGCGCATCCGCTCGGGGACGGGCACGGGGCAGTCCGGCCCGCCCGGGGCGAAACGCGGATCGTCGTAGCGAGCCGTATAGAGGTCGTCGAGCTTCCTCGGCGCCAGGGCGGCGGGGCAGGCCGCGTGCATGTGGAGCGGGTAGTCGTAACCGTAGGATAGCTCCCGGAAGCCTGAAGGGCCGGCAGTCGCGACGACGGCCGCGGCGAGCGCCGCCTGATGCAGGAACAGGGTTCGCAATTCGTTACCGGCTATCGCGGCGAGCGTCGCCTGGTCGGCGCAGGCGGCCGCGAGGCCGTCCCGCCAGGCCGCGAAGAGCCCGGCGCCCGGGCGGGCCGACACGAGCCCGGCGTTAATATAGGTAGCTACCGGCTCCCTATCGGCGACGGTCAGCATCGGGAAGGCGCCCGCGGGGTCGGTGCCGACCGCGGCGTACACCGCCTTCCAGTAGTCGTCGGGCTCCCGGCCCCAGGGCAGGCCGACGAGGCGATGATGGACGGGCGACGCCGCGGCGACCGCGCCCGCGGGCAGCAGCAGTTCCGACGGCTCCCGCGCGACGACGGTATCGGGATCCATCCAGACGAGGACGTCGGCCCGGCCCATCGCGAGGCGCTCGGCCGCCGCAGCAGCCCCGACCTTCGCCGCGAGCGGCAGGCCGTCGATGCGCGGGTCGGGGGCGAACCCGACGAGCTCGCAGCCGAGCGCCTCGAGACGGGCCCGGAGAGCCGGCTCTACGGACGACGCGTCGCCGCGGACCATGCAGGCTACGGACGAACCCTTGAGCGCGCCGCCGAAGCTCCTGAGGCTGCCGACGAGCAGCTCGGCCCGGTCGGCCTCGCCGGGCCCCATCATGAACGCGAACATCGCCGAGCGGGCCGCTTGCCGCGTCGCTCCGACCGCACGGGCGGTCGGGCCTACGCCGTCCGAGGCTCGCCCGCCGGCCGCGGCCCGGCCCCGGGCCCGCGCCGCGTTGCCGGCGGCCACGCGTATCGCGTCGCAGATAGCGCTCCGGTAGTACTTGCTACGGACCGAGGTGACGAAGGGGCCGTCCACGAGGGGCGGCGGCGCGTCGGACTTGCCTGACAGGTCGTCGTACCCGACGAACCGGGCTCCGGCTGCCTCGCAGGCGGCGCGGGCGTCCGCCCGTCCCGTCACGGCCCGCCCCGCCAGTACGCCGGCGGCCGCGAGCACCCTGACCCCGTGGCAGAACGACGCGACGGCGAGGCCCGCGGCGAACGCGCGCCTGACCAGGTCCAGCGCCGCGCCGTCGGCCAGCAGATCGGAGTAGTCGCGGCCCGGGGCGACGATCAGCGCGTCGTAGGCCTCGACGTCGGCGATATCGGAACAGCGCTCCTGAGGACCCGGGAGCGCGCCGGCTCCGAACCTGGCCACGTTCGGGCAGGGCGCCGCCGGGGGAGCGGCCGACGCGAACGTCAGTTCCCAGCCGAAACCGGCGAGCTGGGCGACGATTCCGGGAGCCTCGTCGCCGAGCGTAAGGTTCGCTCCCCAGAACCGTCCCAGTAGTACGATAGCCCTCATCGCCGCCTCCTCGGTGTTACGAAGCTTATGCAACATCGGTTCCGCCTCCATTGTACGCGATTATCGTCGCGCCGGATAACGGATTTGACCGCGAAGCGCCCCTCGACGATCATTGACGCCGGGCGATGACGACCGGCCATGAACGAGGAGGGCATCGATGAGCGAATTCCTGACCAACGACGCGGCGAGGGCCGAGCGGGCGGCGCGACTCAAGGTAATCATAGATACACTGGCAGCCGGCGCCGCCCCCTCGGCGGTCAAGAAGGAGTTCCGCGACCTGATCGAGGGAGCGGACGCGGCGGAGGTCGCGGAACTGGAGCAGTCCCTGATCGAGGGCGGCATGCCGGTCGAGGAGGTGCAGCGGCTCTGCGAGGTGCACGCCGACGTGTTCAAGGCCGGCCTCGAGCGGGGCGAGCGCGCCGACCGCATGCCCGGGCACCCGGTCCACACCTACCTGGCCGAGAACCGGGAAGCCGGGAAGCGCGCGCGGGCGCTGAGGCTCGCCTCGGTCGCCGGCAGCCTCGACGCCGTATCGGCCGCCGTGGCCGAGCTCAAGCCTATCGTCACCCATTTCGAGCGTAAGGAGAACCAGCTCTTCCCCTACCTCGAGCGCAAGGGCTTCACCGGTCCGTCCAAGGTGATGTGGGGCAAGCACGACGAGATCCGGGCGGCCTTCAGGGAACTGGACGGAGCCCGCGGGTCGGCGAACGCCAAGGCCTACCGAGCCAAGGCCCGGGACCTGGCCAGGCGGGTACGCGCGATGATCTTCATGGAGGAGAGGATACTGTTCCCGAACGCGCTCAAGCGCCTGAGCGACGCCGAGTGGGCCGAGGTCCGGCGCGGCGAGGACGCGATCGGCTTCGCGTGGGTCAGGCCGGGCGCCGAGTGGGATCCGGCGCTCGTCGCCCCGGCGGGCCGCGGCGCCGGGGGCGCCTACGCCGACTTCGGCGCGGCCGTAGCGGCGGCCGGCGCGTCGGTCGGGACGGCGCCCGACGCCGGCGCGGCCCCGGACGTATCGGGCGCGGCGGCCATCGGCCCGGACACCATGATCCCCCTGTCCACCGGCGCCCTGCCGCTCAAGGCGCTCGACGCCGTGCTCAAGAGCCTGCCGGTCGACGTATCCTTCGTCGGCGCGGACGATAACGTGATGTACTACTCCGACTCGCCGCGCCGGGTCTTCCCGCGCAGCCCGGCTATCATCGGCCGCGCCGTACAGAACTGCCATCCGCCCAAGAGCGTCCACGTCGTCGAGCGGATCGTCGAGTCGTTCAAGAAGAAGGAGAAGGACGAGGCGGATTTCTGGATCCAGATGGGCGAGCGCTTCATCACCATATCGTATAAGCCAATCTACGACGCCGACGGGACCTACCTCGGTACGCTCGAGATGAGCGGCGACGCGACCGACGTACGCGCGCTCGAGGGCCAGCGCAGGCTGCTCGACTGGTAACGATGTGCACTCGAGTCATCGTCGTGAAATAGGACTTGCTCTGTTTTGCTGTATTATGGTATTGTAATACCATAATACAGCAACAATGCATTCAGCTTTGCTCAAGCGAGCGGAGCCGCGCGGTACGAGAAAGGAGCACCAGTATGAAGAAGGCTTTGAACGGCACGGTATCCTGGGTCGGCAAGATAGACTGGGAACTGACGCGCTTCCACGGCGACGAGTACTCCACCCACAAGGGCTCGAGCTATAACAGCTACCTCGTCGAGGAGGGCAAGACCGTCCTGATCGACACGGTCTGGACGCCGTACGCCAAGGAATTCGTCGACAACCTGGAGGCGGAAGGCCTGCTCGATAGGCTCGACGCCGTCATCGCCCAGCACGCCGAGAGCGACCATTCGGGCGCAATGCCGGAGCTCATGCGCCGCCGACCCGACCTGCCCGTCTACTGCACGGCCAACGGCGTCAAGTCGCTCAAGGGACACTACCACCAGGGCTGGGACTTCCATGTCGTCAAGACCGGCGACGAGTACGACCTGGGCAACGGCAAGAAGCTGGTCTTCGTCGAGGCTCCGATGCTCCACTGGCCGGACAGTATGTTCTCGTACATGACCGGCGACGCCATACTGTTCTCCAACGACGCCTTCGGCCAGCATATGGCCACCGAGCGCCTCTACAACGACCTGGTCGACCAGGACGTGCTCTGGGCAGAGTCGATCAAGTACTACGCCAACATCCTCACGCCCTTCTCGTCCCTCGTGAAGGCCAAGATCGACCAGGTGCTGTCGCTCGGCCTGCCGGTCAATATGATAGCCACGAGCCACGGCGTCATCTGGCGCGACAATCCCGTCCAGATCGTGCAGAAGTACCTCGAGTGGTCGCAGGATTATAAGGAGGACAGGGTCACCATCCTCTACGACACGATGTGGCAAGGCACCCGCGTAATGGCCGACGCGCTGGCCAAGGCCATCGCCGAGGCCTCGCCGTCCACGACGGTGGTGTCGCACTGCCTGTCCAAATTCGACAAGAACGACGCGATCACCGACGTGTTCCGCTCCAAGGCCGTGCTCGTCGGCTCGCCCACCGTAGGCAAGGGCATCCTGACCGCCGTAGCCGCGGCGCTCGAGGAGATCAAGGGCCTGCGCTTCAAGGGCAAGAAGGCCGGGGCCTTCGGCGCCTACGGCTGGTCTGGCGAGTCGGTCAAGGTAATCTCCGACCTGCTCAAGGCCTCCGGCTTCGACGTGGTCGACGACGGGATCAAGGCGCTGTGGAACCCGGACGACGAGGCGATCGCCGCCACGGCGGCCTACGGCAAAGCCTTCGTCGCCAAACTGGGCTGACGGGAGTAGAAGCATGCTAGAGAACGAATACCGTTTTACCGAGACTGACGCCTTCACGATGGAAAAGATCGTCGACGACGAGCGCGTCAACATCAACCACATCGTCGTTGGGCCTGGCGAGGCGGTGCCGGTGCACGTCTCGAACTCGTACGTGCACCAGATCGTGACGCGCGGAACCTTGAGCCTGTCCCTCGAGGACGGCCCCGAGGAGAGCCATCCGGCTAGCAGCATCGTGGCGGTACCGTATAATCTCAAGATGGCCATACGGAACCGCGGCGACGAGCCCCTCGAGTTCTTCGTCGTTAAGGCGCCTAACCCGCGCGATATGCCGCCGACCAAGGCGATCTAGGGTATCGGTGTGCGGCGGCCGTTGCGCTTCGGTGCTATACTGCTACCATGAGCACGTACATGAACCGCGGCGCCGGGCGCCGCCCCGTCGCGACGCCCCGCCATATCGCCGCCGCCCGGATCGCGCTGGCCGCCGCCATCGCCGCGGCCCTGTCCTCGGCCTGCGCCACCGGCCGCTCGGCGGACGCCGGTTCGGAAGCCATCGCGCCGCTCGCCCCGGCGGTCAGGCCGGCCGAGTACGGCCCGCGCCCCCTCCGCGTCGGCCACCGCGGCGCGGCGGGCCTCGCGCC
>QKAK01000191.1 GCA_003247225.1 Spirochaetota bacterium
TAGGGCCGTCTTGAGCGACGCCGCGGGAGAAGCGCGAGCTATGCGTCGGAGTTCCGACTTGGATGCATCCGATAGGGCGGTCGATGAAGGCGTGATAAAGAACTGGTCGCCCTCGAGCCGCAACGGCTCGCCTGGTTCGCCGTCGACGGCGATCATCGGATGGTCCGAGAACGCCGCGTCGTCGGGTAAGGATGCGCCGTACGAGGCGATGCGGACTATCGAGTCGACCCGCCTCGAATAATACCCGGCCCACGGAACGCCGGCGGACGAAAGGGCCTCGAGCGCCAGCCTGAGGCCCAGGTAGCGGTTATCTATGCCCTTAAGAAGGCCGTCGAGAGGCTCGCGATGGCCATCCGAGGCTTTTTTTTTTGGCTTATGGCCAGGAGGCCTTCGTTCCTAGCGGCGAGCGCGCTTGAGCGGCTCGCCGCCTTCTCCAGTAATCCCATTAAAGCAACCCCAGATCGTCGAATAGGCGTTTGTACGTGTCGTAATATTCCGTAATATTCGCTGGAGGCGAATTCCTCGATTTTTTCTTCAGGTAGCGAGGCGAGCAGCTGATCGAGATAGACCAGCACTGACTTAACGTCGCGCTTCAGCTTATCAGGCACCGAATCGGTTCCGGTATCGGCCGCGGCCTTGGCCTTCGGAGGCGCCGCCGCGGGCATAGCCGGCTCGGCCGACGCTTCGGCGACGGTTTCCGACGGCTCGATAGCTTCCGGGATCTCGTCGGCTATTATTTCATCGATCGGGCTCTCGAGCTCGACGGTACCGGATTCATCGGCGATAGCTTCCTCTTCGACCGGCTCGAGTTCCTCGGCGCCCTCTTCCTGAGCGGATCCGACGAACAGCGAATCGTCGAGGCTCGTGGCGATCTCGTCAGGATGGTATGACAGATCCAGGCCCTGGACCGTTTCGGGCGTTTCCAGTACGAGCGGCGTCTCTTCTACGAGAGGCTCCTCCTCCGCGGCGAGATCGTCGCTGAAATCGTCGATCGACAGCTCCTCGAGATCCTCGTCGTCCTGAAGCAGCTCCTCGACGGGCTCGGCGGGATTCTCGGCGTGCAGCTCGAGGCCGCCTAGCTCCTCCGGCTCGATGACCTCTTCGAGGTCCATCGCGTCCTCTACCTCGTCGATAGGCTCCTCGAACGAGTCGACCGTCGAGACGACCGGCGCGGCTTCGGCGTCTATGTCGAGCACCAGCTCCGTATCGTCGTCGGCGGCTTCGATGACGGGCAGGTCCTCGTCGCCTTCCTCGAAGGCTGGGGCTAGGTCGATGTCGAGGTCGGACTCGCTCGGTTCGACGAGCGGGACGTCCTCTATCGGCATGCCCTCGAGCTCCTCGAATTCGTCCGTCTTGATCTCCTCGTCGAGGAAGCTCGTGTCCTCGGGGCCGGAGGTAAGCGGCGTGACGCCGTCGAGCGGCTCGACGGCCTCGATGCCCAGCTCGCCGTCCGCGGATATATCGGATACGTCGTCGAGCTCTATGGTCTCGATGCCGGGCTCCGACGGCTCCTCGTAGACGCCGTCCTCCGGCAGGAGCTCGACGTCGTCTGGCACCGACAGCTCGGGAGCCTCGGCCTCGGGTTCCTCGGACACGGTCTCCTCGGTGAAGTCCGCGGTGTTGAGGATATTGTCTAGCTCGTCACCGGTCAGGGCGATCGTGTCGTCGTCCTCGTCGTCGAAGAACCCGCCGGACGCGTCCGCTATCTCTTCGGCGGACTCGTCCTCGGCGTCGGCCTCTCCGACCGCGGCCCCGGCGGCCTTGATGCTGCTCAGCTGGTCGCGCAGGCTGACGAGCTCCTGCTTGATCGAAGACAGTTCGCTGGCTATCTGCTTGAGCAGGTCGGATGAGGGGGCCGAGGAGGCGAGGTCGTCGGATACGGCCCTAACGTCGTCGAAGCCCGAGTCGCCGGAACCGATCGATACGCTCTCTATCTCGAGGTCCGGGATGATGCCGATGCTCGCGTCGTCGTCGGAGTCGATGAACGAGTCGAGCGATATCCCTTCCGAGTCGTCGACGACCTCCGGCTCGGGCCGCTCCGCGCGAGGGGCCGGGGCGGGCTTGGATTCGGGCTCGTCGACGCCTATCGAGTCGAGGTCTACCGACTCGAACTCGGAGGTCACGTCGAGCATGTCGTCGTCTGGCGAGAACGAGCCAGCCGCTTCCTCTGACTCGGCGGACGGGATGGTGTCGTCGAACTGGAGGTCGATATCGAGGGATTCGAATTCCTCGTCGGCGGCAGGCGGCTCGGCGGCGTCCGCGGCGAACCGTTCGATGTCCTCGAGCGCGGGGCCGGCCGGGGTATCCTCGTCGAGGCCGAAGTCCTCGATGCTTATCTCGGTGGTCTCGAACGAGTCGCTCGAGGCGGATCGCCGTTCGGCCGGGGAGGGCGCGGCCTCCGGGGCTTCGGCCTTGACCTCGTCGAAATCGAGGTCGTCGAGGGACATATCGATGACGGTGCTCTCTACGACGCCTTCGTCCAGTTCGCCCTGGACCTCGGAGAGGTCCGTCTCGGCGACGCCCGACATGTCGTCGAGCGGAGCGAGCGACTCGAATTCGTCGAAGTCCACGCCCGCGGAATCGACGGCTTCGCCGCCGATCGGCTCTTCGGACGGCGCTTCGACGGCCGTATCCAGATCCGGCAGGTCGAACGAATCGAGCAGTTCCTCTTCCTCGGCGAGCAGTACCGCGTCGGAGCCTTCGGCCGAAGCCTCGGCTGGAGACCCTTCGGCGGCTAGCGTGTCGTCGGTCAGGTCCTGAGGCTCTGCCTTGACCCAGACGCCGTATCGTTCAAGATCGTGCTCGGGGGTAGGAATGGGATCTGGCTTCCCTTGCGGGGTCTTATTCTGCATGGCGCGCGCACTCCATCAACTGGATTGATCTCATCCAAATATCGGCAGAAACCGGCGAAATACATAGCGCATACGACTAAAATCACTCTAATCGCGCTTCTTCCTATTGTCAACCGTATCGGAATTCCGGCCGCCGCCGGTAAAGAAACGAGGCCGCCGTTCCGTAAATAGAGTGATGAAACGAATACTATTGATCGCGTGCTGGATAGCCGTCGCGTCGTACTGCGCCGTATCGGCCGTGTGGGGCCCGAGCGGCCTGGTCGTCACGCGGCGGGCGACCGAAACGGCCGCGGCGATGCGCGGCAATATCGACGAGCTGGCGAGGCGGAACGAGCGCTACGCGGCCGAGCTCGAGAGCCTGCGCGGGGCCCCGGAGGCTACCGCCCTCGAGGCAAGGTCGTTGGGCTACCTCGCCTCGGACGAGGTCGCGGTGCGCCTGGACCTAGAAACCGAACCGGCGCCGCCCGCCGAGGCCGGCCGGCTGCTCGAGTACGAGGGCACCTCGGCGCTCGCGGAGGCGCGCATCAAGGACATAGCCGCGGCGGCGGGCATGGCCGTCCTGTTGGCGGGCATGGCCCTGAAGGCGGCCGGGTCGGCTCGAACGGGAAGGAAGCGCGGCGGTCAGCGCGAGATCCTGGTCCAGGAAGCCTCCCGGACGTAATCGTTGTCTACGAGCAGCTCCTCGCCCGAGTAGCTGACGGCTACCGATTCCTTCCTGCCGGACAGGAGCTCTCGGCCGGCGTCGAGGCGGAAGACCCATCGCATCGGCCTGGCGCGCTCGGCGATGGCCTTGGCCATCGCGAAGGTGATCGAGGACGCCTTATACAGCGCGGCGTCGTTCGCCTGATCCTGGGCGACGATTACCTCGTCGCCGTCTATCGTCACGCGCAGCTTCAGGGTACCGCCTCCGCTCAGGACGGCCAGGCCCGCTCCGTTCGGGAAGATACGGACCGTTTCAAGGCCCTTGTCGCCGCGCCAGGTGCCGCTGACGTCCGAGACGGTCGGCTTCCCGACGAAGGCGGCGCTCGATTCGGGCTCGATAGCGTCGGCCGCGGGCGCCTGCGCCTCGTCGGCGGGCGGCTCGGCCGACGACTGGCGCTCGCTCGACGATTCGAAGCCGAACAGCCGCCTCGTGGACGCGCGAGCGCGCAGCACGATGTCGCTGATGGATTCGGCGGTATCCGATACCGATAGCATCTCGCCGTCCGACACCCTCGTGACCTCGAGGCTAAGGACGAACAGCTCGCCTATCCTGCCGAGGGAGCCGTCGACGATGAAGTCGGCGGCGAGGGGCAGGGCGTCCGCTACGCTCTCGCCGCGGCCCAGGGCCGCCTCCGTCTCAGCGAGCGCCCGATCCTGTCCCTGCGCGTCGACCACCCTGAACGAGCGCGTCTCGACGATGTACGAGACGACCAGGCGCTCGAGCATCGAGGCCTCGCTCGCGCCGACCCCGGCGGCGGCGAACGGGCTTACCCTGACGACGGCCAGGCTTTCCTGCCCGAAGAGCCGCGCGACGCAGAGGGCCGCGACGACCGCGATAGGGAACGATCTTCTCATGCGGGCCTCCCGCGGTAGGCGATCATGCTTCTCACCGGTCGTCTACCCTGAACAGCCTACGGAAGAAAGCGACGACGGCGTACCAGAGGCGTCGGAAGAAGCCCGGATTGCGCATGCGATCGAGCCTGACCAGCGCCTGTTCGAGCTCGTCCCGGTCGAGGGGGGATCGCTGGACGTTCTCCTCGATCTCTAGCTCCAGGCGCTGCGCCGCGTCGCTCTTGCCTACGACGGTCGCCTCGATGGTCGACCATCCGAGGCGCCTGGCGGCCTCGAGCCGACGCCTGCCGGCTATGAGCACGTTCCGCCTGGTTACGGTTATGGGATGCAACTGCCCGAAGCGGTCCATGCTGGTCGCGAGCTGGTCGATATCGCGAAGGTCCTTGCGTATTCGTTTGCGTATTCGGATTGAAGCGACCTCGATCTGCACGCGTACCTCCGGCGTCGTACTGGCCTTAATGGTATCGCCGATCGGGTGGCTAATCAAGGATGCGGGAGCCGTCCTCGGCGCCTGGCGCCCCGCTCGACGGGTCGGGCGCCGGTTCAGGGGCGGAGGCGCCGGCGAACGGATCGAACGGGTCGAATAGGCCCGGCGATTCGGGGACCGCTACGGCGCCGTCGTCGACGCGGTAGCTCTCTATGTCGGCCGCCAGGTCGCGCAGCAGCGAATCGAGGTCGCTCGGGTCGAAGTCGAGGCTCGAGTCGACCCTGCCGCCGCCGACGACGTCCTGCTGGGAGGACAGGGTCCGGATGGTCGACTCGGCCTGCTCCGACTTGAACTCGTGCAGGTCGCAGTAGCTCTTGGGCTGCGTGCCCTCGTAGTAGGTGAGCGTCAGCGTACCCTCGTCGCAGTACTCGGTCGGGAGCAGGCCCGAGACGGAGCAGACGGTGACGTCGATCAGGCCGCTCTGGGGGCGGATGAATTCCTTGGCGGGCAGCCCCCGGTGTATCTCGGCCATGTAGTCGGCCCAGGCTATGCCCGCGATCGCGGCGCCGGACTGGCTGACGCCGAGCGAGTTGCCGGGACGGTCGAAGCCGAACCAGATCGCCGTCGTCATGTACGGGGTGAAGCCCACGGTCCACGCGTCCGCCCAGTTCTGGGTCGTGCCGGTCTTGCCGGCGGCCGGGATGGTATAGCGCTTGCCGTCGGCGTCGCGGTAGGTGAACTTGGCCCCGGACGAGGTCGGCCAGGCCAGGGTGCCGACCTTGACGACGCGCTGCAGCATGTCTGTCATCACGTAGGCGTTCTGGGGCGAGACGACCTGGATGCCGGAGCCCTTCTTCTTCTGCTCGGCGCGCAGGTCCTTCTCCGGGTCGAGGATGGGACGGCCGTCCCTGTCCTCGATGGACCGTATGGCTATCGGCGTGACCTCGCGGCCCTGGTTGGCGAACACCGCGAATGCCCTGGCCATCCGAAGCGGCGTCACGGCGGCGATGCCGAGGGCCAGCGGGTAGACCCGCGGGAAGGTCGTGCGGATCTGCTCCGGGTCGGTGATGTCGAGCAGGGCCGCCGCCCGGTTGATCGCGGCGTCGAAGCCTATGCCGTCGAGCACCTTGACGGCCGGCACGTTCATCGACTTGGCCAGCGCGTACCAGGTAAGCACCTGGCCCTGCCACTCGCCCTTATAGTTGAGCGGGATATACGGGGTCCCGTCCTCGTTATAGAAGACGACCGGGGCGTCGTAGATCAGCGTGCCCGGGGTAAAGCGCCTCGAGTCGATCGCGGCGGAGTAGTAGAGAGGCTTGAAGCACGAGCCGGGCATCAGCTGGGCCTGGGTCGCGCGTATCAGCTGGTTCGACTGGTCGAACTTCGATCCGCCGACTATGGCCTTGATATGCCCCGTCTCGTTGTCGATGGTGATGAGCGCGCCCTCGACGGTGTTCTTCTCCATCTCGGTCTTGGCGGCGCCGTAGCTGGCGTTGGTAGCCAGCTTGAGCGGCTCGAGCCCGAACATCAGCGCCATCGCGTCGACCGTCGGGTTGACGCTCTTCCGATAGTATTCCATGGCCTTGCCGCGGACCTTGGTCTCCTCGAAGAAGACGCCTTCCAGGTTGAAGGCCAGCCCGAGCATCTCGGCCATCGGCGCGTAGATGCGCTCGGCCTCCTTGAGCCGGCGCGAGCTCGTCGAGGCGTAGTCGCGGTTGACCTGCGCTATGTAGCGGGTCATGTACTTGTCCGCCACGGCCTGGTAGTCCAGGTCGAGCGTCGTGTGGATCGTCAGGCCGTCCTTGTACAGGTCGATCGAGCCGTAGAGCATGTCCTCGAGCTGCCTGCGCACGTACTCGCTGAACCAGGGGGCCTTGTCGTCCCGCGCGTAGAACGCGCCGGAGGCGACGCGGGTATAGTCGTAGTTATCCCAGTACAGCGCGAACGAAGCGTCGGCGGCGTCCTTGGTCACGTAGCCGAGCTCGATCATCTGGTCGAGGACCTCGCGCGACCGCTCCCTGGCGACGTTCGGGTTCCTGAGCGGGTTGAAGCGCGTCGGGCTCGACAGCTGGATCACGAGGATGGCCGACTCGGCTATGCTGACGTCCTTGGCCGAATGCCCGAAGAAGTACTTGCTCGCCGCCTCGACGCCGTAGACCCCCGGCCCCATGATCATGCGGTTCATGTACATCTCGAGGATTTCCTGCTTCGAGAAGCGCCGCTCGAGCTGTAGCGCCCACCATAGCTCGACGAATTTCCGCTTGAAGCTGATATCCCGCCTGTCGGCGTACAGGGTGCCTGCGAGCTGCAGGGTCAGCGTGGAGCCGCCGCCGAGGTTCTTGCCGGTCAGGATGCCCACGAACGCCCTGAAATAGCCCTTGAGCGTGAAGCCGGGATGGGTCCAGAAGGTCTTATCCTCGCGGGTCACGAGGGCGTCGATCAGGTGCTGCGGCATGTCCTTGATCGATACCAGCTCGCGTTTCTCGCTCGAGGCGAACTCGGTTATCAGCCGTCCTTGGCTATCCAGCAGCCGCGAGGGGAGGGGCGGGTCGAAGGTGGAGAAATTCTCCACCGAGACGATATTGCGCACCGACGCTATCGCGACGCCGAACGCGACGCCGAGCGCTATCGCGACGACGACGGCTGTGACGATAAGGACCTTCAATACCTTGCTGACGGACTTCCCGGATGCCATATCGTCGAAAGCCTACGCGAAAGCGCTCCGGTAGGTCAAGCTGGAATAAAAAAGGCCGGTCCCGAAGACCGGCCCGCCCTGACAGGCTGTCCGCCTACGCCGCGACGAATTGGGAGGGGGGCCGCGGCGCGGCCCGACATTCAATATATCGGAACCCGGTCGCGTTTTTTTAAGGCGAATAATTGCAAAGTCGGCGCATCATTGCGTATATTTATCCACGGATTGACGAACGATTCTACTTATCGATATCATTTGTGAATAAGATACTGTTTTATCGATTCAATTTTTGCGTAGGAGGCCTCAATGAAGGTTGCAATCAACGGTTTCGGCCGGATCGGGCGGCTGGTCTTCCAGTCCATCGTCGACCAGGGACTGCTCGGCAAGGACAAGATCGACGTGGTCGCCGTGGTAGACGTCGCCACCGACGCCAAGTATTTCGCCTACCAGCTCAAGTACGATTCCGTTCATGGCCGCATGAACGCGAAGATCGCCTCCAAGAAGAGCGACCCGTCGCTCGAGGAAGACGACGTGCTCGTGGTCAACGGCCACGAGGTCAAGTGCGTGATGGCCGAGAAGGAGCTCAAGAACCTGCCCTGGGCCAAGATGGGCGTCGAGTACGTCATCGAGTCCACCGGCCTCTTCTCGAACGAGAAGGCCTACGACCACCTCGAGGCCGGGGCCAAGAAGGTCATCATCAGCGCCCCCGCCAAGAGCAAGGACGAGGCCAAGAAGATCAAGACCTTCGTCGTCGGCGTCAACGAGAACGACTATGACGCCTCCAAGCACCACGTCGTCTCGAACGCGTCCTGCACGACGAACTGCCTCGCACCGATCGTCCACGTGCTCCTTAAGGAAGGCGTCGGCATCGAGACCGGCCTCATGACGACCATCCACAGCTATACCGCCACCCAGAAGACGGTCGACGGCGTGTCCAAGAAGGACTGGCGCGGCGGGCGCGCGGCCGCCATCAATATCATCCCGTCCACTACCGGCGCCGCCAAGGCCGTCGGCGAGGTGCTCCCGAGCACCAAGGGCAAGCTGACCGGCATGTCGTTCCGCGTGCCGACGCCGGACGTCTCCGTCGTCGACCTGACCTTCCGCAGCGAGAAGGACACCTCGATCGAGGAGATCGACGCGCTGCTCAAGAAGGCCAGCGAGAGCTATCTCAAGGGCATCCTCGGCTACGGCGAGGAGGAGATGGTATCCTCCGACTTCATCCACGACCAGCGCTCGTCGATCTACGACAGCCTGGCGACGAAGCAGAATAACCTGCCCGGCGAGAAGCGCTTCTTCAAGATCGTCTCCTGGTACGATAACGAATGGGGCTACTCGAACCGCGTAGTGGACATGCTCCGCCACATGGCCGGCCTCAAGAAGTAACGGCCGCCTTCGTAGGGCCCGCCTGAGCAGGCGGGCCTTTTTTTCACGCTGACCACGGAGGATAACGATGATCAGGACCATCAAGGACACGAGCCTGTCCGGTAAGCGCGTCGTGATGCGCGTCGACTTCAACGTGCCGATGAAGGACGGCGTCGTGCAGGACGACACGCGCATCGTCGCGGCCATCCCGTCCATAGAATACATCCTGGCCCAGGGCGCCAAGAGCCTGACGCTGATGAGCCACCTCGGGGATCCCAAGAAGGACTCCAAGAAGGCCAAGGAGAAGGCCGAGCAGGCGGGCAAGGCCTGGGACGAGGCGGCCTATATAGCCGGGAAGCACCGCATGAAGCCTATCGCCGACTACCTCGCGTCCAAGCTCGGCCGCCCGGTCGCGTTCGCCGGCGAGGACGGTTGCTACGGCAAGAAAGCCTTCATCGAGTCCCGGCCCGACGGCTCGGTGATCATGCTCGAGAATACCCGCTTCCATAAGGAGGAGACCAGCTCGGATCCGGCCGAGCGCGACGCCCTGGCCAAGGAGCTGGCGAGCTACGGCGAGGTGTTCGTCAACGACGCCTTCGGCACCGCGCACCGCGACCACGCGTCGACCGCCTCTATCGCGAAGTTCGTGCCGGTCGCCGTCGGAGGCTTCCTGATGGACAAGGAGGTCCGGTACCTCGAGCCGATGGTCACGAACCCGCCGAAGCCGATGGTCGCGATCATCGGCGGCGCCAAGGTAAGCTCCAAGATCGCGGTGCTCGAGAGCCTGATCAAGAACGCCTCGGCCCTGATCATCGGCGGCGGCATGGCCTATACCTTCCTCAAGGCCCAGGGCCACGCCGTGGGGGCCTCGCTCGTCGAGATGGACCAGCTGGAGACCGCCAAGGCGGTGATGGACGCGGCCAAGCGTTCCGGCGTCTCGATCGTGCTGCCCGTGGACCACGTCTGCGCCGACCGCTTCGACGCCGGCGCGGAGCCGAGGCTCGTAGACGGCGTCGACGTGCCGGACGGGCTGATGGGGCTCGACGTAGGGCCGAAGACCCTCGCGTCCTACGTCGGCGTGATCGCCGGGGCCAAGAGCGTCGTCTGGAACGGCCCGGTCGGCGTATTCGAGTTCGAGGCCTTCGCGAAGGGCACCGGGGCGATAGCCAAGATGGTCGCCGACGCCACCGGCCGCGGCGCCGTCACAGTCGTCGGCGGCGGCGATTCGGTCGCGGCCGTCAATAAATTCGGCCTCGCCGACAGGATGAGCCACGTGTCCACCGGCGGAGGCGCGTCGCTGGAGCTGCTCGAGGGCAAGAAGCTGCCGGGCATCGAAGTCTGCCGCTAAGCCGCGGCTACGCACAGTCAGGAGAACGATCGTGAGGAACTACTATATCGCCGGCAACTGGAAGATGCATAAGACCGTCGCCGAGTCCGTGGCGCTGGCCAAGGCGCTCGTCGCGGAGCTGGGTTCGTGCGGCGAGCGCGTGATGATAGCGCCCGCGTTCACGGCCCTATCCGCCGTCGCCGACGTGGTCAAGGGCAGCCGCATCGTGCTCGGCGCCCAGAATATGGGACCGGACCTGCAGGGCGCGCATACCGGGGAGATCTCCCCGCTGATGCTCAAGGACCTGGGCGTCACGGCGGTCATCCTCGGGCATTCGGAGCGCAGGCATTCATACCTGGAGACCGACGCGCTCATCAACAAGAAAGTCCTACTGGCCCTGGCCCAGGGGCTCGAGCCGATCCTATGCGTCGGCGAGACGCTCGAGGAGCGCGAGTCCGGAAGGCTCGAGGCCGTCGTGGGCGCGCAGGTCAGGGAAGGCCTGAAGGGCGTGGACGCCGCCGCGCTCGGCAAGGTGACGATAGCCTACGAGCCGGTCTGGGCCATAGGCACCGGCAAGACGGCGACGCCCGAAGACGCCGACGCGGTCCACGCGTATATCCGTAAGGTCCTCGCGGGGCTGTACGGCGAGGCGGCCGCCAAGGCCATGTGCATCCAATACGGCGGCTCGGTCAAGGCTGAGAACGCGGCCGAGCTGATGGCGAAGCCGAACATCGACGGGGCCCTCGTAGGAGGCGCCTCGCTCAAGGCCGAGAGCTTCGGCCCCATAGCGAAATTCAGGTCGTAGGCGGAACGGCCGCGGGCGCGTCGCCCGCGGCTTTTTAAGCCCCGCGCCCCTTGCGCGGCCGCTTCGATCTGGTATAGTATCGCGCGAGGCGGCGTCTACCCGACGCGGCGCGCCGAATAGGCGCGGCGCGCCGTTAAGGGCGCGTAAGCCAGACCCAATACAAATCGGAGTCAAACAGATGGGTGTTTTCGGCATAGTGCTTCTCGTTCTCTTCGCGATCGTCTGCCTGTTGCTCATATTCATGGTCGTCATCCAGGATCAGGAAGGCGAGGGGCTCGGCGGTCTATTCTCCGGAGCCGGCAACGCGGCGTTCGGTTCGCGGTCGTCGAGCGTGGTCGTCCGCTTCACCTACATCCTCGGCGGCCTGTTCTTCGTCATCGCGTTCGGCCTCGCCGTGCTGAACAAGGGATCCGTCGGCAACGTCGAGGACGCCGTGCGCGCCCAGGACGGCCAGGCTACGGAATGGTGGAGCCAGGATTCCGCGCCCGCTACCGAGACCGCTCCCGCCACCGAATAGGACGCACGTGCCTTCGGGGCCGCTCTCCCTCAGCGACCTGTTCCCTAGGGACAGGATCTGCGTCGACCTCTCGAGCGTCGAAAAGGAAGCCTTGTTCGTCGAGCTCGTCGATCTGATAGGATCGACGGGCTCGACGCATTTCGACCGCGAGGACGCGCTCGCCTGCGTGCTCGAGCGAGAGAGCCGCATGTCTACCGGCATACGCCCGGGCGTCGCGTTGCCCCACGGCAAGACCGACGGCGTCGACCGCTTCTTCGGCGCGATAGGCGTATCGAGGCTAGGGGTCGACTACGACGCCCTGGACGGAGAGCCGGTGCGGATCGCGTTCATGCTCATATCGCCGCGGTCGATGGCGAACGAGCACCTGGCCATCCTGAAGCGGCTCGCCGGGTTGCTCGACGCCCCGGGCTTCGTCGCCGCGATGCTGTCCGCCTCGGACCCGTCGGAGGCCCATAGGGTCATCGAGCGCTACGAGGCTAGAATAACAAAGGTTTAACGATACCAACGTGAAAGATTTCTACGCTATCCTCGGGGTCCACCAAGAGGCCACCCAGAAAGAGATCAAGAGCGCGTTCAGGAAGCGGGCCAAGGCCCGCCATCCCGACATAGGCGGGGACGACGACGAGGCGATGCGCCTGTCGATAGAGGCCTACAAGGTCCTATCCGACCCCGCCTCGAGGCGGGAATACGACAGGGGACGGCTACGCATCGTCAAGGGCGAAGCGGAGGGCTCCTTCGATTACCGGCGCTGGCTGATGGAACGCCTCGACCAGAGCGAGTACGTGGCCAAGCTCGTCTTCTACGACCTGCTCCACGATAAGGAAGACGAGGCGCTCGAGCTGTACGAGAGGATCCGCGACGCCGACGACGGGCGCCTCGAGCGCTTCTTCGAGAGGCCCGAGGCGATGGACGCCGAGTACTGCATCGCGGAGGAATACGCCGCCCGAGGGCGATTCGTCGACGCGTTCCGCGTCATGCTCAAGCTCATCGCGATGGAGCAGCGGGCCTCCGGCTTCGGCTACTTCTACGAGGTGGTGCTGGCCCGCTTCAGGCGGCTGGTCCTCGAGGATCTCTATCGCGTGCTGGAGACCGAGGCCTACCTCGATACGCTCGCGGAGGCCGTCGAGCTGCGCAGCTCGGCCGAGAACGACGCCCAGTTCCTGCGGAGGCGCGCCGAGCTGCTGCTGCGCCTCGGCAGGGCCGCGGAGGCCAAGGCCGCGATGGCCAAGGCCTGGGCCCTCGCGCCGAGGATGCCCGGCCTCAAGAACCTGGCCAGGAAGCTGTCGTCCGGCATGGCCAAGCCGGCGAGCCTTGAATAGGCTCGCCGTTTTCCATTAACCTGGAGCGTCCGCCGTTTGTTATCCTGCGTCGTCGGCGTAGAACCGGCGCCTAAATCGATAGGTCCTGGAGTATACGATGCGTACTAGAATGATCGCGATAGCCCTGTCGCTCCTCGCGACGATGCCGATGATAGCGCAGCCGATGAGCGGCACGAGCCTCGGCGCCCCGCTCGCCACCGTGAAGCTGATCAAGACCGAGGTCGTCTCGGACAAGGCCTTCAAGGAGGACGTCGTCAAGCTGGAGAAGACCCTCGGCAAGACCCTGAGCGCCGATGAGCGCAAGGCCTACCTGGACGACGTTATCAACGATCTCCTTTTCTACCAGATGTGCGAGCGCGACGGCGTCAAGGTCTCGGACGGGGAGATCGACTCGTATATCGCCAAGCTGCGCTCGCAGCGCCCGGCCGGCGAGAGCGACCAGCAGTTCGCCGCCTACCTGGCCTCGCAGGGCATACCCTTCGACGACCTGAAGGACTATTACCGCAAGCAGGTGCTCATCCAGCGCTGGCTCATGACGGCGCGCTCCGCGGAGATCGCCGCCATCAAGCCGATCTCCGGCGAGGAGATCGCGTCCACCTACGAGCTCTATAAGTCGCGCCTCGTCAGGCCCGATACGGCCAAGGTGGCGTTCCTGTTCTACCAGTACCGCGATTCGAGCGCCGCCGAGCGCGCCAAGGGCGCCGAGGTCATGAAGGGCCTGTCCGCCCGCCTGGCCAAGGGCGAGTCGTTCGACGTACTCAGGCTCACCGCCAAGGACGGCGGCTACGCCGCTAACCAGGACCCGGTCTATTTCGAGCGCAGCGACGTGTTCCTGACGAGGTTCGGCAAGGCCTTCTACGACACCGTGTTCGCCCTGTCGGACGGCCAGGCCTCGGCCGCCTTCGAGAGCGAGGCCGGGTGGTGGATAGTCAAGCGGCTCGAGTACCTGCCGCAGAAGCAGCTCGAGCTGTCCGATCCGTACCGCCTCGGCCAGGAAGGCACCGTGCAGGACTACATAGGCCAGCTCCTGGCCAAGCAGCGCGAGAACGACTTCCTCCAGAAGACCTTCGGCGAGCTGTTCGTCAAGCTCCGGGCCCAGGCCGAGATCAAGATCCTGGGGACGCCCTGATGGCTTCGAGGCGCAAGGCGAGGATACTCGCGTTCCAGGCCCTCTACGCTTGGGACGCCTCTCAGATGGGCTATGACGAGCTGCTGTCCTTCTCGTGGCTCGGCGAGGATAGCCTCGCCAGCAGCGACGAGGAGCTCAAGACCTTCGCCGGGCTCATTGTCTCGGGTACGATAGAGAACGTCGAGGCGGTCGACGCCGCGATCAAGCGGCACCTCGAGCATTGGGCCTTCGAGCGGCTCAAGAGGGTCGACCTGGCCATCCTGCGCGTGTCGATCTACTCGCTCATCTACCAGCCGGATATCCCGGCCCAGATAACGATAGACGAGGCGATCGAGATAGCGAAGGAATTCGGGTCGGAGGATTCGTACCGCTTCATCAACGGCGTGCTGGATGCCGTATGGAAAGAACGGGGCGCGGAAGCCTGACGCGAGGCGGCCCGCGGAGGACCGCGCTCGCGATCGCGGCCGGGGCGTCCGCGACCCTCTGCGTCGCGGCGATCGTCGCGATCGCGCTATACGCTCGCCCGGGCTCCGACAGGTCCTTCGGGGCCTTATTGGCCAAGATAGACGCCTCTCCGGCGACGGCCTCCGCGGCGGCGTACCTGAACGCCGCCGCGCTGGCGAAAGGCTCTGAGGAGCGCCTGCGCGTCCTGAAGAGGGCCTCGTCGCGCGATAGCGCGCTCTACGCCGACGTAGCCGCCGCGATGGCCGGAAACCAGCTCTCCGAGCCGGTGGCCTTGGCCGCGCTCGACGCCTTCCTCCTGGCCGGCCGCTACGATGAGGCCCTGTCGCTCTTCGGCGGCCCCCTGGATCCCAGAGCCGACGCGCCCGAGCTCGCCGAGACCATCGTCATGGCCGCCCGGGCCGGCGTCGCGCTCGCGCCGTCGATCGATCAGCTGGTCGCATGCTCCGACGCCACCGGGGATCCGTCGTTCATGGCGCGAGCCGCGGTCGACGCCATGCGCGGCGGCGACCGCCAGGCCGCCAGCGCGCTGCTTATCGACGCCGAGCGCGCCGCGATCGCCTCCGGACGATCGAGCGGCGTACCGTATCGCCTTCTTTGGGACGCGGGCGCGCTCGAAGCCCTGGCTCGCGGTGCGCCAGAATCGTCCGATCCGCTCGAGCTGGCCGTCCGGGCCGACGCGGAGCGGCTGCTCGGCGACTTCGTGGCCGCCGCCGCCTCCTACGCGTTCATCGTCGAGAACTATCCCGATTGGTCATGGAAGCCATACGCGTCGCTCGCTCGCCTCTGCGGCGTCGGCGACGACGACGAAACCCCGCGCTGGCCGTACTCGGCGCTACCCGGCTCATCCGAGAGCCTAGCCAACCCGACGGCCATCGCCGAGCGCCTGCACGCAGAGATGCTCGGCCGCTCGGACGGCGATCCCGAGGCCGTCATCGAGCGGGCCTCCTGGCTGTTCGCCGACGCTAGGTCGGGGGAGGCCTCGCGCCTGCTTGCCGGGATCGGCGGCGAACGGGCGGCGATAGCCAGGCTGACCTACGGCTCGCCGGATCGGGCGGTGCCAGACGCCTCGCGCCTCGCCGCGACGTACCCGCTATCTCCGGCCGCCGTCGACGCGGCCCTCTACGCGTTCGCGAGGGCGGGCGCGTGGGAACGCTTCTCGGCCGCGTTGGACGGGGCCGAGGCGGCGGGGCTCGCGTTGCCTCGGCTGTGGTTCTGGGAGGCCGTCTCCGGCGCGCTGAGCGGCGAGCCGGCCGAGGCCGCCGCCGCTCTCGGGCGCCACGGCTCCGCCTACGCCGACTATGCCACGGCCTACGATATCGGTATCCTCGAACTGGCCGCCGGCGACTACGCTTCGGCGGCCGAGGCCCTCGCCGCGGCCGCGACGATCGCCGGATCGGACGAGGACTCGGCCGAGGCCTACGTGCTGCTCGGGGACGCGCTCTCGGCGTCGCGGCGGACGCGCGACGCGCGGATCGCCTACGAGGCGGCGCTCGGGGCCGATCCGGCTAACCGGGACGCCCGGTCCAGGCTGTACCGCCTCGACGCTTCCCCTTGAGCCCCGGGCTCGACTGATCGCATGATATACGCGCCGCGACTAAGGCGGCCGGGCTCCGAAGCCCAGAAAGGCACTCGCGTGATACGCTTAAAGAACGAGAAGCAGATGGCCGGCATCAGGGCGTCCTGCAAGCTACTGTCGGAGATGTACGCCGAGCTACGGCCCAGGATCGCGGCCGGAGTGACGACCGGAGAGCTCGACCGCTTCGCCCACGCCTATATAGTCGAGCATGGAGGCGCGCCGGCCTTCCTGAACTACGGCGACCGATCGAACCCGTTCCCCGCGACGCTCTGCGTGTCGATCAACGAGGAAGTGATCCACGGTATACCGGGGAACCGCGTCATCCGCCCGGGAGACATAGTCGGCATAGACAGCGGCATAGAGCTCGACGGCTTCTACAGCGACGCGGCCTTCAGCGTCGCCGTCCCGCCGGTCGCGCCGGAGACCCGGAAGCTGCTCGAGGTTACCCAGGAATGCCTGCGGCGCGCGATCGCCGCGGTCAAGCCCGGCGCCAGGATCCACGACGTCTCCCGCGCCGTCTTCTCCCACGCCCGCGCCAACGGGTTCGGCGTCGTCAGGCAGTTCTGCGGCCACGGCGTCGGCTTCTCCCAGCACGAGGACCCGCAGGTCCCGAACTACGTCGGCTCGGGGCCGAACCCGCGGATCGTGCCCGGCATGGTCTTAGCCATCGAGCCGATGATCAACGCCGGCGGGGACGGCGTCGTCGAGCTCGACGACGGCTGGACCATCGTCACCATCGACGGATCCGCGTCGGCCCACTTCGAGCATACGGTCGCCGTGACCGCGGCCGGCGCCGAGGTGCTGACGGCCTGGTAGCCGCGGCGCCCGTCGAGTAACCGAAGGCCGCCGTAATTAGTTATCTTTACGATAGCGGCCGCCGCGGCGCGGCGGCCGTACATTCCCTATAGTCGTCCGGAGGTTCGCATATGTCCTTCACGAGGAAGCTTTTCTCCAAGAGAATATTCCTGGTAAACCTGGTGCTCGTAGGCATCATGATAGGCTTCGCCGCCGCGTTCGCGATACTGGCGCGCGCCCCGGCTTCAGACGGCCCGGCGGTCGCGCACGCCGAGACCGTCCAGTCCATCGACGCGTCGACCGCGGTCGGGCAGGCCAAGTCTATACAGACGGCCTTCAACGACGTCGCGCGGACGGTGCTCCCGTCGGTCGTCGAGCTCGACGTCGTCGGCACCTCGTCCGCGCCGCAGGGCGACGAATTCCCGTGGCGCTTCTTCTTCGGCGACCCGGACCAGGCTCCGGACGAGAAGTCCCAGCCCAAGGAATACGAGGAGCGAGGCCTCGGCTCCGGCATCATCGTCAGAAGGCAGGGCAAGCTCGCCTACGTGCTGACGAACAACCACGTCGTCGCGGGGGCCAAGAAGATCACCGTGAAGCTGTACGACGAGAGGGAATTCCCCGGCGCCGTCGTCGGGATCGACTCGCGGCGCGACCTGGCGGTCATCTCGTTCGAGAGCCAGGACGCCGATATACGCGTCGCGTCGCTCGGCGACTCGGACGCCCTCGAGGTCGGCGACTGGGCGATAGCGATAGGCAGCCCCTTCGGCCTGTTCTCCTCGGTGACGGTCGGCGTGATCAGCGCCATCGGCCGCGACGGAGGCCCCGACGGCAATATCAGCGACTTCATCCAGACCGACGCGGCGATCAACCGCGGCAACTCGGGCGGCGCGCTCGCCGACATCGACGGCCGGGTCGTCGGCATCAATACCTGGATAGCGTCGAACACCGGCGGCAGCATCGGCCTCGGGTTCTCCATCCCGATCAATAACGCCAAGAAGGTGATCGACGATATCATCGCCGGCGGCGCCGTACGTTACGGCTGGCTCGGCGTCCTCCTGTCCGACGCGCCCAAGTCGACGCTCGCCGAGCTCGACCTCGGCTCGACGAAGGGCGCCTTCATCGGCCACGTGTTCAGCGACGGCCCGGCGGCCAAGGGCGGCATCAAGCCGGGCGACTACGTCGTCGAGATCGACGGCAAGGCCGTCTCGTCGATGGACCAGCTCGTACGCATCGTCGGCGACCTGCCCGTCGGTTCCAAGTCGTCGTTCGCGGTGATCCGCGACGGGAAGCGGCTCCAGCTCAAGGTGACGATAGACGAGCGCAAGGAGACGAGCGCCGCCGACTACTCGAAGCTGTGGCCGGGCCTCGAGATAGCGCCGCTCGACGAGGACGCCAGGAAGGAGCTCGGCCTAGACGCCAAGGTCGACGGCGCGCTCGTCACGAGCGTGATCGCCAAGAGCCCCGCGTCGACCATGGGACTCAAGGCCGGCGACGTGGTCACCGAGGTGAACGGGACCGCGATCGGCTCCATAGCCGAGTACTACCGCGCGCTCAACGATCCGAAGACCCAGAAATTCCAGTTCACGGTACTGCGGGAGGGCCAGACGCTGACCACGCTTGCCTTGATACGCAAGTAGTGCTACAGTAAAGAACAAAGAGAGGTCTCGATGAGCAAGGAATTCATATCGTACAACCAGGTGCGCAACAACGCCCTCAAGCTGGCGCACAGGATACACCTGGACGGGTTCGTCCCCGACATCATCTACGTTTCCTTGCGAGGCGGGGCCTATCTCGGCAACGTCATGAGCGAATACTTCAAGGCGGTCAGGAGCGACGCGCGGCCGGTGTTCTACGCGGCCGTCGTCGCCCGCTCCTATACCGACATCCATAAGAACGAGCAGGTCCGCGTCGACGGCTGGACCTATAGCCCCGAGTACCTGAGGAACGGCGACAAGGTGCTGCTCGTCGACGATATCTACGACACCGGCAGGACCATCAACCACCTCGCGAGCGTCATACTCGAGAAGGGCGTGCCGCGCCGCGACCTCAAGATCGCCGTGCACGACTACAAGATAGTCGACTACCGCGGCGAGCAGCCGGCCATCAAGCCGGATTACTGGTGCAGGCTCCACGAGGTACGCAAGCCCGAGGACGAGCGCTGGATCCACTACATGAGCCACGAGCTGATCGGGCTGACCGAAGAGGAACTCAAGGAGTACTACTATCCAGAGGATCCGGAGCTCCAGGAGATCCTCTCGGTACTGAAGGGCTGATGTGTCGGCCGCCGGGCTTCGACCGCTAGCGCTCGCCGCGCTGCTCGCGGCGGCGGCCCTATGCCACGCCGACCCGGACCCGGACCCGGCGACGGCCTACGAGCCGGCTCCGGGCGTGCTCGGCCCGCGGCCCGGCGCCTACGCGTCCGCGCAGGTCCTCGTGCCGGCGACCCTGTCGGCCGGTTCCCGCGCCGCCTACCGCTTCGCCGGCCAGGAGGCGTGGCAGCCGTTCGACCGTCCGCTCTACCTGTCGGCCTTCCCCGGCGAGGAGCGCCGCTACTCGATCGAGTTCGCCGATCCGCGTTCCGGCCCCCCGTCCTCGCTGACGTATACGATAGACCTGCGCCCCCCGGAGCCGCCGACCTTCAGCGCCCCGCCCGGGGACGCCGGCTCCTACCTGTCCGTATCGATAGCGTCCGATGGCGCCGCCTTCGTCAGCGTCGACGGCGGCCCCTTCGAGCCGTCGACGGCCGGCTCGCCGCTCGAATTCCATGCGCCCGCCGACGCCACCGCAGTGGTATCCATCGCCGCGTACGCCGTCGACGCCGTCGGCAACGCGTCCGGGGTGGCGTCGGCGCGCTGGCGCCTGTGCCCGGACGGCGTCGAGCCGTCGTTCCCGTTCGACGCGCCGGCGGCGGTCCGCGCCGTGGCGAAGGCGGACGCCGGAGCCTACCTGTCGGCCGAGGTGGCCGACCTCGTCGGCTCGGCCAGGCTGACGGTCAGGGCGCCCGCCGGCACCGTCCCCTGCGTGGCGGTGAACCCCGCCGACGCCTCGTCGCCCGCGTCCTTCGTCGAGCTGTCGGGGGGATCGTCGGCGGCGTCCTGCGTCGTGCCGTTCCCCTGGGGCTATGAGATACCGATAGATATCCGCTACGGCTACGTAGACGACGGCGTCGTCTTCGCGGCGGCCGACAGCCTCCGACTGCTGCCGCGCTTCCCGGCCGAGGAGGCGTCGATGGCGCCGGCCGAGGCCTCCGCGCCGGAGATACGAGCCTACGGGTCGGCCGCCTTCGTCCATTGGCCGGTCGGTCCGTGGGCCGTCATGTATTCGATCGGGGACGGGGAATTCGTCCAAAGCCGACAGCCCCTGCGCGTGGCGCTCGGAACGGAGCCCATACCGATACGCTATTACGCCGTGGGGCCGGACGGCGCCCGCTCGGCGGTCTCGACGGCGACGCTGCCGCCCGGGTCGTCGTCGGCGCCGCCTACGATCGTAGGCGTAAAGCACGGCGGAGCCTACGGAGGCCCGGTCATCGTCGTCCCGGGAGGCGCTTCGAGGCCCCGGTACGAGCTGTCCGACGACGGATCGGCTCCGCCGCCCGTCGACGAATCCAGCCCGGCCTTGCCAGCCGCCGGCCTGGCTGTAGAGGGGCGCCCCGGAGAGACGGTCTCATACCGGCTGCGCGTCGCCGACGGCCCGGAGGCCGAGCGATTCGTCAGCTTCACGATAGACAGGGAGGCGCCGGCCGTCCCCGCGATCGCCCAGAGCCTGAGCGGCTACGCGGCCTCCGACACGGTCGTGTCGTTCAGGCAGCAGGAAGGCGAGGTGTTCGTATCGATATCCGAGGACGGCGCGGGTCCGTTCGAGCGCTACGTCGGGCCGATCGCGATGGCCGGTTCGGACGAGGGCCGCAAGCGCTACGTCGTGCGGGCCTACGCCGAGGACGAGTTCGGCAACCGCTCCGACGAGATGCCCCCGTTCGGCCTGATGATAGACCGCTCGACCCTGTACGTCGACGCCCGGGGCCGCCCGGGCGCCTCCGGCGCGCCCGACGACCCGATGCCCGGTCTCGACGACGCGATAGAGGCGGCTCAGCGCGCCGGGAAGCGCTTCGTCTACGTGCGCGGTTCCAGCTCCATAGGCCGCGCCGTCGTCGTGGGCGGCCGGCTCGAGGTCAGGGGCGGCTTCGACGAGCGATGGAACGAGGCTCCTAGCGTCAATGCCGACGTTTCGGTCCGCGTGCCTCCGACGTCGTCCTCGTACGCCTTCGTCGTCGACGGAGGCGAGCTGGCCCTCTCGTCGATTTCGTTCTCGCTCAAGGCGGACGGCGCGGGCGGGCTCGTCCTGGCGCGCTCCGGATCGCTCGAGGTCGACCGATGCTCTATATCGGCCTCCGGCGGCATCGAGGTAGCGGCCGTCAGGTCCACCGGGGCCGACGTCACCGTCTCGTCGTCGATCCTGCGCGCCTCGTCCGTGGTCACCGGGAGGGGCATAGACCTGTCCGGCGGCAGGCTCGTCGTCTCCGACTCGACGATAGGCTGCGATAGGTCGGTCAGGCTGTTCGACGCGATCCGCGTCAGCGACGCGGAAGCCTTCGTCTCCGGACTGCGCATCGACGCCGAGCCGTCGCACGCGTTCTCTGCCTTCAGCGCGTCGCGCTCGACGGGGTCGATAGAGCGCTGCATCGTCGACGTATCCGGAGGGTCCTCGTCGTGCAGGGCGTTCAGCGCCGTCTCGTCCGAGCTTACCGCCTCGTCGGTATACGTCCGCGCCGCCTGGAAGGGCTCGGTGGAGCTGTTCAGCGCCGGATCCGCCTCGACGCTGCGCCTCGCCCACGTGACCGCGATCGCCGACGCTCCGGCGGCCCTGTTCGTCTCGTCGTCGGCCTCGACCGTCGACGTAGCCAACTCGATAGCATCGTTCTCGGGCGGCGCTTCGGTATTCATGCGCGTAGACGGGGCCGCCGGGTCGGCCAGGCTGGCGTCGAACTGCCTCTGGGGCTTCGAGCGCCTGGCGGAGCTGTCGTCGCCCCGTCGTACGATCGCCTCCGTCGACGAACTGAACGGCGCATTCGGCTCTGGCCGGGCTCCGAACAGGATCGAGCGCCCGTCCGATACCTTCCGGTCCACGGTCAAGGGCCTGTATCGCCTATCCCCCGCGTCGGCCTGCGCCGGCGGAGGCCGGGCGGTGCCGTGGGCGGCCGGGACCGACCTGTTCGGCACGCCGAGGCCGACGGGCGACGGGGCGACCGTGTCGATCGGGGCCGAGGAGCTATGATCGGGCCGTAGCCGGCTCAACGCTCCTCGGACTCCACGTACGCGCGCACGAGGCGCAGCGGAGCCGCGGCCAGGAATTCCGACTCGACGACGTGCCCGCCGCAGACGCCCCTGGACGCGAACAGCGCCGCGTCGTGCTCGTCCTGGTTATAGTCGGCCTGTCCGTCCTCCACGTGCACGACGGTGAAGCCGCGTTCGGACGCCTGCCTGGCGGTGGTGTCGACGCACTGGCTCGTGGCCAGCCCGGTCATCACGACCGCCGAGACGCCGAGGCCGCGCAGCGCCTCCTCGAGCCGCGGGTTGGAGAATCCCGAGTAGGTCGACTTGTCCAGCACCACGTCGCCGGGGCGCGGGGCGATCTCGTCCGGCACGTCGGCCATCGCCTCTCCGCTGAGCGGGTAGGCGCCCTCGTAGCCCTGGCGGGCGGCCGACTCGTTGAAGGTCCGGAAGAAGCGGTGCAGGTCGCTGCGGTCGGGGGCCGAGGCGCAGAGCCGCAGGTAGACGGTCGGCCAGCCGACCGCGGAGAACGCCTGCCTGAGCCGGGTCACCGCGGGGAACACCGACGCCTCGACCCGCCGGCCTATGTAGCCCATGCAGCCGGGCCAGCATCGCTCCGAATAGCGATGGAACGACGAGCCGGGGTCGAGGTAGTAGTTCTGCACGTCGACGACGAGCAGCGCGGCGGACGGATCCTTCCGCATGGGGCTAGATGATGCTGCCCGGCAAGACCACCGCGTTCTTCGGGATCACGATGACCCCGTCGACTATGTAGTAGTTGCCGTACTCGCCGTCGGGGCGATCCCTCGCGTCGATGCCGATGCGGCAGTCGGCTCCTATCCTGGCGTTCTTGTCGATGATGGCGCCCTTGACGATCGATCCGCGGCCGATGCCTATGTTCGGCACGCCGCGCTCGGCGTTCTCGCGCTTCTGCGCGTCGGTCTCGTAGTAGTCGGCGCCCATGCAGACCACGCCGTCGAAGCTGGCCCCGGTCTCGATGATGGTCCTGATGCCGACGATGGACCGGGAGATCGACGCGTTCGTGATGATGCAGCCGTCGGAGGTTATCGCCTGGTTCATCGTGCTATAGTTGATCTTAGACGACGGCAGGTTGCGGCGATGGGTATAGATCGGGCTCGTCTCGTCGTAGAAGTTGAACTCCGGGGCGATGTCGGTCAGGTTCAGGTTCGCCTCGTAGAACGATCGCACGGTGCCGATGTCCTCCCAGTACCCGTCGAAGATATACGAGTTGACCGGACGGCCGGCCAGTATCTCGGGGATGATCTCCTTGCCGAAGTCGTTCGACTCGTTGTCGAGGGCCGACTCGAGCAGCTCGGCGTCGAAGATATAGATGCCCATCGAGGCCAGGTACTCCTTGGCGCCCCGCCGCTCCTTGAGCAGCGACTTCGGTATCTTGTAGTCGGAGATGTCCTTGACCGGGCCAGGCTTCTCCTGGAACTCGACTATGCGGCCGTCCGAGTCTATCTTCATGATGCCGAACGCGCTGGCGTCCTCCCGAGACACGGTGGTGCAGGCGATGGTCAGGGCCTTGCCCGATTCCAGGTGACGCTGGAACATGTCCGCGAGGTCCATGCGGTATAGCTGGTCGCCCGATACGATCAGGTAGTGGGACGGCTTCTGGGTCCTGAAGTGGACGAGGTTCTTGCGCACCGCGTCGGCGGTGCCCTCGTACCAGCCCGAATGGGTGAGCGTCTGCTCGGCCGCGAGTATCTCCGCGAAGCCGTTCGAGAAGGTGTCGAAGACGTAGGTCTTGGCTATGTGCAGGTGGAGCGACGCCGAGTTGAATTGCGTCAGGATGTATATCTGCTTGAAGCCGGCGTTGATGCAGTTCGAGATCGGGATGTCGACGATCCGGTAGCGGCCGCCGAACGGTACCGCCGGCTTCGCCCTGTCCTTGGTCAGCGGGAACAGCCTCGTACCCTTGCCGCCCCCGAGCACGATCGACAGCACCTTATGCATCGCTCTCCTCCATTCCGTAGTAAGCCCTCAGCGCCGCCGAGTATAGCACGACCGGGCCGCCTCCGGCATCGATTTACCAATCTCGCCGTTTACCGTATCATAGTATAGCCATGATCAACGAAGACGCCAGAGACCCCATCGACGGATTCCTCGCCGACCCGGACGTATCGCCCCATATAGCCTTCGTAAGGCGGGTACCCGCCGCCGAGGCCCGCTGGGCGGAACTGCCCGGGCGGCTCGACGACGGCCTGCGCGCGGCCCTGCGCTCCCGAGGCGTCGAACGGCTATACAGCCACCAGCGGGCCGCCTGGGACGCCGTCGAGGCCGGCGAGGACGTCGTCGTCGTCACGCCGACGGCGAGCGGCAAGACGCTCTGCTACAACCTGCCGGTAGCCCAGGCCCTGATCGACGACCCGGAGGCCCGCGCCCTCTACCTCTTCCCGACCAAGGCCCTGTCGCAGGACCAGCAGGCGGAGCTGAACGCCCTCGTGCTCGGAGGCGGCCTCCCGATCAAGGCGGCGACCTACGACGGCGACACCCCGCAGTCGACCAGGAAGGCCGCCAGGGACTCGGGCCGCATCGTCATCAGCAACCCCGACATGCTCCACTCGGGCATACTCCCGAACCACGCCAAGTGGATCAAATTCTTCGCGGGCCTGCGCTATATCGTGGTCGACGAGATGCACGCCTACCGCGGAGTCTTCGGCAGCCACGTCGCGAACGTGTTCCGCAGGCTCCTGCGGGTGGCCGCCCATTACGGCTCGTCGCCGCGCTTCATACTGTGCTCCGCGACGATAGGCAACCCGGCCGAGCTCGCCGAGGCGCTGACCGGCCGCCACGTCGTCGCCATCGCCGAGAACGGCGCGCCGCGCGCGCCCAAGGCCGTGGCGTTCTACAACCCGCCGCTCGTCGACCCCGTGCAGGGCATCAGGCGCAGCTCCGCCGACGAGTCGATGTCCTTGGCAGCCAAGCTGCTCGCCTCCGGCACCCGTACCATCCTGTTCGCGCGCTCCAGGCTGCGCGTCGAGATACTCGCGTCGTACCTGAACAAGCGCTTCGAGAACGTCTACAACGACAATAACCGGATCCGCGTCGAGCCGTACCGCTCCGGCCTCCTGCCGAACGAGCGCAGGCAGATAGAGCGAGGCCTGAGGGACGGCTCCATCCACGGCGTCGTCTCGACGAACGCGCTCGAGCTGGGCATAGACATCGGCGGCCTCGACGCCGCGGTGATAGCCGGGTGGCCCGGCAACCTGGCGTCGTTCTGGCAGCAGGCGGGAAGGGCCGGCCGTCGCTCTGGCGCCTCGATGGCGGTCTACGTCGCCTCGAGCTCTCCTGTCGACCAGTACATGCTCGAGCATCCGGAGCGCTGCTTCGGCACGGGCGCCGAGAACGCCAGGATAGACCCCGACAACCCGTACATCTACGCAGACCACGTCAAGTGCGCCGCCTTCGAGCTGCCGTTCGCCGAGGGCGAGCGATTCGGGTCCGATCCCGAGGCCGTCCTGTCGTTCCTCGAGGAGGAGGGCGCGGTCAGGCTGGCCGCCGGGCGTTATTACTGGTCGGACTCCGGCTATCCGGCCGAGAAGATATCGCTGCGGTCGGCCACCGCCGACAACGTGGTCATCATCGATACGACGGCCGGCAGGAACGAGGTGCTCGGCGAGATGGACCGCCCGAGCGCCAAGGAGCTCGTCTTCGACGACGCCGTCTACATCCACCGCGGGCGGCAGTTCGTCGTGCTCAAGCTCGACATAGAGAACCGCCAATGCCTCGTCGAGGAGCGCGAGACCAACTACTATACCGACGCCGTCGTCAAGACCGATATCAAGGTCCTGTCGGAGGACGAGCGCTTCGGCTCCGACTCGCTGCCGATCGTGCTCGGCGACCTCCTCGTGCGCTCCAGCGCCGAGAAGTTCAAGAAGCTGCGCTTCCATACCAACGAGAACGTCGGCTACGGGGAGATATACCTGCCGCCCGAGGAGATGCAGACCCGAGCCATCGCGCTGCTCTTCCCGGAGAGCGGAGCGGCGGGTTCCGCCCTCGCGGCGATGCGCGACGGCGAACGCGCCGCGGCGCTGTCGGCGTTCTGCGGCATACTCAGGGCGCTCGCTCCGGTGGAGCTCCTATGCGACAGGGGCGACATAGGGGCGACCTGGAGGCTGAGGGACGACCATTACGCGGTGCCGGCGGTGTATATCTGGGACCGCTACCCAGGGGGCACGGGCCTGGCCGAGGCCCTATCGGGCGGCCTGGCCCCGGTGCTCGAGGCCGCCGCCGGGCGGATAGCGGCTTGCGACTGCGACGACGGCTGCCCCTCCTGCGTCGGGCTCGCGGACGACTCCCTGCAGGCCGCGGGCCGCAGGAAATCGGGCGGCCTAGCCATCGTGCGCCTGGCCCTCGAGGCCCTGGCCGGCCCGTCCCGGAGCGGCGACTGACCGTATGGCCGGTAACCTGCGGGCCCGGCTGGCGAGGATCCGCGAGGCGACGGACCGGGGCTCCCGTCCGGCCGCTTCGCGCCCCGCGCCGGGCGAGTCGCCCGACGCCTCGCCGGTCGGCGCCTCCGAATTCCCCGATGGTTGGGAGACGATAGCCCCCGGGCTCCGCTTTCGCGAGAGCGTTCGGCGCGACGGCGCGACGGCCTCGCCCCGTTCGGCTATCAGCCTTCCGGTCTTCTCGCCCCGCCTGGTCGGGACGGTCGAGGCCGGGGGCTTGCTGTTCTTCGACCTGGAGACGACCGGCCTGTCCGGCGGCGCCGGCACCGTCGCGTTCCTGGCCGCCTTCGGCAGCCTGCGAACGGACGGTTCGCTGTCCGTTCGCCAGTATTTCATGGACGACTACCCGTACGAACGGGCGCTGGTGGCCGCGATGGGCGACGAGTTCGCCAAGGCGTCAGCCGTCGTCAGCTACAACGGCTCGTCGTTCGACCTGCCGCTCTACGCGGTGCGCCGCGCTATGGCCGGGCTAGGCCCGGCGCCGAGCCCGCCGCACGCCGACGCCCTGCACGCGGCCAGGCGGCTATGGCGCCGATCGATGCCCGACTGCTCGCTCGGGTGCCTGGAGGCGGGGATACTCGGGGTGCGCCGCGTCGGCGACATCCCCGGGAGCGAGGTACCGGCCGTCTGGTTCGATTTCCTCCGAAGCGGCCGGACCGAGCGGCTGGGCCGGGTCTTCTCGCATAACGAGCAGGACATCGCGTCGCTCGCGTCGCTGGCCTTCGCGATGCACGACGCGGCCCGCGGCGAACGCGAGCTGCCGTCGGCAGACCCGATAGGCCTCGCGGAGCTGCGCTCCAGGGTCGACGAGGGCCTGGCCGAGCGCACCCTGTCCGCGGCGCTCGAGGCCGGCGACGCAAGGGCGACGCGCCCGCTGATGCGGCTGTACAGGCGGACGGGCCGGGCGGACGGCATAGCGCCCCTCGTGCCGTTCCTCCCCGACGATCCGGCCGGGCTGTTCTCGAAGTCGGTCTACGCGGAGCGGCGCCTCCGCGACCCGTCCGAGGCGCTCCGGCTGGCGGAGCTGGCGGCCGAACTGGCCGCTGAACTGGGGCGCGGGGGCGTTCGGGATAGAGCCTTGAAGAGGGCGGCCCGCCTGCGTGCCAGGCTGACGACGGCCGTAATACAGTCCCCTAGCTAGTCGCCTCGTCGTCGTCGGAATCCAGCCAGGACTCGAGGCTGCGCGCGGCTCCGAGCGTGTCGCCGAGCTGGCCGCAGGCGCCGGAGACGCCCCTGCCGCGCCGAGCCCTGCGCACCGCGTTGACGCCCCTGCGTTCCAGCTCCGCCTCGAAGGCGCTCGCCTCGCCCCTGGCCGGCTCGCGATGGGGCAGGCCGGCCACCGGGTTCCATGGGATCACGTTGACCTGGGCGTTGAGTGGGCGTATCCACGCGGCCATCGCCGCGGCGCTGTCGACGCCGGAGTTCTCCCCGCCCATGATGGCGGCCTCGAGCGTAATGCGGTCTCCGGTCTTGGCCTGGTAGTAGAGCAGCGCCTCCTTGAGCGAGGCCAGGTTCCAGGAGCGGTTGACCGGCATCAGCGAACTCCGCAGCGCGTCCTCGGCCGCGGTCAGCGACACGGCCAGGCGTACGTGCGGGCCGTTATCCGCGAGGTCGACGATGCCAGGCACGATGCCGCAGGTCGAGATGGTTATCTTGCGCCTGGAAACGCCGAAGCCGTCCGGGTGCATCAGGACGGAGATGGCCTTCCTGAGGGCCGGGAGGTTGTCGAGCGGCTCGCCCATGCCCATGAACACGATGTTCGACGGCTTGCCTCGCAGGGCCGACAGGTGCACGAACTGCTCGACGATCTCGTCGGGGCCGAGGTTCCTCAGCAGCCCGAGGGTACCGGTCTTGCAGAACGCGCAGGCCATGCGGCAGCCGACCTGTGTCGACAGGCAGGCGGTGCGGCGTCCGTCGGCGTCGGTCAGCAGGACGGCCTCGACCGCGGCGCCGTCCTCCAGCGCTATCTTGAGCTTGACCGATCCGTCGTCCGCCTCGAGCCTCTCGGCGACGCGCGACGAGTAGAGCGGGATCGACGATAGTCGCTCCCTGTCGGCGGCCGGCAGGTCGGTCATGTCGGCGAAGCTAGCCGCCCCCTTGGCTATCCACTTGAACACCTGCTTGCCGCGGAAGGCCGGCGACAGCGGCAGGGTAGAGGATATCTCCGCGGGAAGCAGGCCGGCGGCGCCGACCCGGCGGGCCCGAGCGCCTCCGGTCCCGGCGCTCACGAGTTCTGGATCTTGGCCATCAGATCCTGGATATGCGGGTTGCGGATGCCTAGGCGCATGAAGTCCTGAAGCGTCTCCTCGGCCTTGCGCCTGTCGCCTACGGCGAGGTAGCACTGGGCCAGCTCGAGGTGCAGGCGATAGTTCTTGGCGTCGTTCTGGACCAGGCGCTTGAGCGACTCGATGGCCGACTCGACCTTGCCCTGGAGCCTCGAGATGGTAGCCAGGCCGAGCACCGCGTAGACGTCGAACTCGATGTTCAGGGCGCGCTCGTAGTAATCGGCCGCCTCCTCGAAGCGATCCATGCTCCGGTAGGCGTCGCCGGCCCTGGTCAGGATGACCTTGTTGCGCGGGTCCTTGTCCAGGATGCGGTTCCAGTAGTCGAGCGATCGCTGCGGCTCGCCGGTGCCGCGGAAGCAATCGGCCAGCCCGAACAGCGCGTAGAAGTTATCCGGTTCCTTGACCAGCGCCTTCTCGAAGTACGGCACGCCCTGGTCGAACTGCTTGAGCTTACGGTAGCAGTTGCCGATCGAGGTCAGCACCCTGATGTCGACCATGTCGCCCTGGGCGTCGACCATGCGCTGCCAGTAATGGAGCGCGTCGCGGTATTCCTTGAAGTCGTAATGCAGGTGGCCGAGCCCGATCAGGGCGTAGGGGTTGTCCAGCTCCATCTCGAGCACGCGCAGGTAGATTGCCTTGGACTTCCTGAAGTCGCGGACCTTGCGGTAGGCGTCGGCAATCCTCGTCAGTACCGTGATGTTCTTGTTGTCGTGGAGGAGGTACTGCTCCCAGATCTCGATCGCCTTCTGGTACTGGTTCAGCGCCTTGTAGCAGTCCGCCAGGCCGAACAGCGCGTAGTTGTTGCCCGGATGGTAGATCAGGCACTTCTTGTAGTAGTCGACGGCGTCGCGGTGCGAGGATCGCTTCCGGGCGGCGTCCCCGAGGCCTACGAGCGCGTAATTGTTCTCGGGATCCTCCTCGAGGATCCTCCTGAAGTTCCGCTCCGCGTCGCTTATCCGGTTCTCCTTGAGGTACTGGTATCCCTTCTTGGACAGCTCCGCGATCTCGGCGAGCGCGTTGTTCTGCTGGGGGGCCGTCCCGGCGTCGAACTCGGACTCGTCATGGTGGTTGGTCTGGTCGCTCATTCTTTTTCCTTCTCGTCGAGCATTTTTCTTATCGCCATAGCCGCTCTCTCGACCAGCTCGGCGCTTCGCGCTTGATCATGGGACAGCTTGAACATCTTCAACGCGTCGATCGGCTTGCCGGCTTCCAAATAAGACTCGCCGACTCGGATAAGGCCGTCCGAGTAGCCGGTGGTCTGGAAGATGCGGCGGGCCGTCTCTACGTCGCCGCCATTATAGAGCATATTCCCGCGTCGGTTAAGATGAGATTTCTGCTCGGCCGACAGCTCGCCGTTCGGCTCGTCGACCGTCTTTATCAGGCCGCCCTCGGGGAAATTATCGAATATGCGCTCGTCCATCGGGACTCCGTGACCGGCGCGGCGCAGAAAGGCGCGCCGATGGTTTTGGTATTACCGAAAATATAGTTGACTTTGTATAAATAATCAATTCGCCCGAGAGGATACGGGCTCGATGAAAAAAAAGGAGCGCGTGATATAGTTTTTGGAGTAATCATCAGTATCTATCGCGCGGGGCGGCCGAAACGCCCCCCGGGACGGGAGCGCCCGATGCTATGCGACGAACTCGGACTCTACCAGGCGGATTCCATATACGCCGAGGACGCCGAACAGGCCCTGCCGCCGTTCGAGGCGCTCATCCCGGAAGAACCCGTCGGATCGGACCTGTCCGCGCTGGATCGCAGGCTGATCGCTATACTGAGGTCGTTGGATCGATAGCCCCCGACATACGGTAGAAACGCACCGTCGAACGTCCGTAGGCGCGCTCGTCCTCGAGCGCCAGCCCCGCGTGCGACTCCGGCATGCCTTCCTCGGCCGGGTAGTGGATCATCACGAGCCCGCCCGGCTCGACCACGCCGCGCTCGGCGATGGAGCGCACGACGTCGGCCTTATGGGCGTACGGGAAGGGCGGGTCGCAGAATACGACCGAGTACCGCCTCTCGCAGCGCAGGATGAAGCGCTCGACCGGCATGCACCGGCATTCGACCCGCTCCGGGGCTATCGAGACGTTCTTGATGAGCAAACCGAGCTTGCCGCGGTCGCGCTCGACGCAGGTGACGGGGGACGCCCCGCGGCTGGCGGCCTCGAGGGCGATGATGCCGGAACCCGAGAATAGGTCGAGGAACGACAGCCCGTCGAGCGGGCCGACGATCGAGAAGATCGATTCGCGCATCCTGTCCATAGCCGGCCGGATCTCGTAGTCGCCCTGCGGCACCTGGATCCTGCGCCCCTTCAGGACTCCGCCGGTAATCCTGAGCGTGCTAGCCCCCTGGCTCATCGTTGCCGTTCCCTGAACTCCCGCTGGATCTCGCGCTTGACGTCGCGCTCCTTGATCGACTCGCGCTTATCGGCGAATTTCTTGCCCTTGCACAGGCCGATCTCGACCTTGACCCGGCCCTTCCTGAAATGGAAGTCGAGGGGGACGAGGGTGTAGCCCTTCTCGTTGACCCTGCGCTCGAGGCGCTTCAGCTCGGCGGCGTGGGCCAGGAGCTTCCTGGGCCTGTCGGGGTCGTGGTTGAAGATCGAGCTGCACGAGTACTCGGCTATATGGACGTTCCGCAGCCATAGCTCGCCGTTCTCGAACGAGGCGTAGCCGTCTGGGAACGACACCTTGCCTATCCTGAGCGACTTGACCTCTGAGCCCTGGAGCGAGACGCCGCACTCGAGCGTCTCCTCGACGACGTAGTCGTAATGCGCGCGCCTATTCAGCGCGATGATCTTGACGCCTTCCATCATCGCTCCGCCGGGACCATAGCGACGCGGAAGCCGAGGTACGCGTTGCAGCCGCTCGTCCTGACCGGGCCGCGCGACGACAGGGTGACGAGGTCTGCTCGGTTGGCCCAGGATCCGCCCCTGACGACGGCCTCGGGCGAGGGGAAGCGCAGCCGGCCGGCTACTCCGGCGGCGGGATGCGGTGCGTACGAGTCGGCGCACCATTCCCAGACGTTCCCGAGCATGCCCCTGAGCCCGGCGGCGTCGTATCGCAGCAACGCGGGCGCTAGAGGCGCGTCTCGTCCGCCGTCGAGCAGCGCGGCGCCCGCGGAGGCGCTGGCGCCCGAGGCGGCGGCCGCGTACGACCACTGCGCCTCTGTCGGCAGCGCGAAGCGGTAGCCGGCCGGCGCGTACTCGGACAGCCAGTCGCAGTAGGCCTCGGCGGCCGGTTTCGAAACGTACCGTATCGGGTCGGAATCGGCGGCCTCGCCGAAGTCGGCGAGGTACGCGTCGTCCGCGAGGCCATCGGCGGCCAGCGACGCGGCCGCCGATGGCGCCCATTCCGGCCGCTCCGCTACGAAGCGCCTATAGCGCCCGACGGTCGTCTCGGACGAAGCGAGCCAGAACGGACCTAGCTCGCTGACGGCGGGCAGGGCCGAGCCGGCTTTGACGATCGATACGCCGCCGCCCATGGGAACGAATTCCTCGCCGGCGAACATCGACGAGCGCCCGGCGACCGGTTCGACGACGGCGTCGGACGCTCCGAGCGCGGCTCGGTAGGCGCCGGTCGGCTCGAGCCGCCGCCTGACCGTCTCGGGTCCGAGCTCGGCGAGCACGGTCAGGATCGCGGGATCGTCGCGCAGCTCGCCGATCACGGCAGCGACGAGCCTGCCGGCGCTAGCCGGCGTGACCGCGGCGGATCCGCCGTAGGCGATGGAGGCGGCGCGGGCCGCGTCGCGTAACGACTGCGAATGCCTGGCGTACGAGGCGGCGGCGCCGAGGAGGCCGTCGGCCCTGTCGCCGACGACGCCGGCGGCGCGGACGGCGTCGGACAGGTCCATGGGGATCTGGTACGATTCGCTCGGGGTGCCGGCCAAGGCCCACGTCGCGTAGCGCTCGATCCCGCCGGAGAGGACGGCCTCGACGTCGGCGCCTCCCAGCGAGACGAACAGATCTTCGCGCGGCTTGACGATCAGCGTGCCGAAGACCCGGCCCTTCGTCGTCATCGACGCCGCGTGGTCGGCGAAGCCCGGCCGCGAGACGCGGAGCTCGTGCTCGCCGGCCGGCACGAACAGCTCGCACGGCGCGTAGCCGACGTAGGCTCCGTCTATGAACACGGCGGAGCCGGGCGGGTCGGCGTTGAACGAATAGGTCGCTCCGGGACGCCTGAGCCCGGGATACAGGAGGATCATGAAGACCGCGGCGATGAGGGCGAGGCCGTACAGCCCGGCTACGTACAGGCGCGGGGCTATGCCGAGGACCGGCCTGAGCCGCACTTCGGCGTCGTCTATATCCTGCTGGGTAATCATAGTATCGTCGTTCATCGCGGGATTATATGGGCGCGCGCCGAGGCTTGTCAACGCGAACGAAAGATGGTAGCCTCGAGCCGATGGACGCAAGAACCGACTTCCTCGCGTCGCTGGAGTCCTTCACCGAGCGCGCCCTGACGCGCCGAAAGAAGCGCCGGCTCGCCCAGAAGAAAAAGCAGCAAGCGAAGCACTGGGTCCGCGACTGGGCCGAGGCCATCCTCTGGGCCGTCTGCATGGTGCTCCTCATTAACCAGTACCTGTTCCAGATGTACCGCATACCGTCGGGCTCGATGTCCGGAACGCTCGAGATCGGCGACATGATCTTCGTCAACAAGCTCGTCTACGGACCGGAGCTGTTGCCGGGCGTCGCCAAGATGCCCGGTTTCCGGCAGGCGCGCCGCGGCGAGGTCGTCGTCTTCGAGAACCCCGCCTACCTGTCCAAGGGCCCGGTCTTCACGATACTGCAGCAGTTCGTCTATATGGCTACGCTGACGCTCGTCGATATTGACCTCGACGAGCTGGGCCAGCCCCGGGTCCACTACCTGATCAAGCGGGCGGTGGCGGTCGGCGGCGATACCGTCCGCGTAGCCGACGGCGAGCTGAGCTTCAGGTTCCAGGGCGACGACGGGTGGATAGCCGAGCGCGATTTCCAGAAGCTGTCCGGCTTCGCCTATCCGCTGAGGCGCATGGTCGCGGCCGACGAGTATCCGGCCATCCACGAGGCCGGACGCGCGCTGGCCGAGCTCGACATGGGTATCATAGAAGCCGCCCCGGCGATGCGCTACAGCCCCTACGACGAGCGGGCCCTGCTCGCGTCGCGATACGCCGAGCTGTCGGCGGCCTATCCGCACGACCCGCGCTTCGTCTCCGAGGACAGGAAGGAGCGCTCGGGCTGGTACATCCCCGAGGACAGGATCTTCACGCTCGGCGATAATCGCGACAATTCTAAGGACGCCAGGTGGTTCGGGGCGGTGTCGCTCGACAAGGTGCTCGGGCACGCGCTGTTCAAGTACTGGCCGCTCGGCCGCGTCGGCGGGATAAAGTAGCCCATGAAGCGGGTCCAATCCTACGAGGACGCCAGGCGCCGCAGATCCTCGGCGCTCAGGCTCGTTCGCTACGTCGCCTTCCTCTACCTGGGCTTCGCGCTGGTCGTCACCTTCGGGTTCAAGGCCTACACCGTCGGGTCGAGGGCGATGAGGCCGACGCTCGAGCCGAAGGACAAGATCATCGTAGCGTCGTCGGCCTACGGCGTCGTTAATCCGTTCAACGGCCAGCGTCTCGGCTTCAGGTCGCCGGAGCGCGGCGACGTCGCGCTCGTCAGGCTGCCAGCCGCGCCGAGCCGGGACTGGAAGACGAGGCTGGCGGATTCGGTAATCGGCTTCCTGACCCTCCAGCGGGCCGACGCGCCGGGCGCCGGCGACGCGCTAGACTCGCCGGTCGTCAAGCGGGTCATCGCCCTCCCGGGCGACTCGGTCTCGATGTCGGGATACGTCGTGCGGGTCAAGGTCGCCGGCAGCGAGCACTTCCTGACCGAGTACGAGGTCTCCGGCCGCGACTACGACATCGTCAGCGACGGCCCTACCGACGGCTGGACCTCGAGCCTCCCGCTATCCGGCGAGATGCCGGCGATCGAGCTCGGCCCCGGAGAATTCTTCGTCGTAGACGACGACCGCTCCTACTGCTCGGATTCGCGCTTCTTCGGGCCGGTCAAGGCCGAGCGCTTCGTCGGGAAGGCCCTGCTGCGCTACTGGCCGCTCGACCGGGTATCCGGCCTCTAGGAAGCGCCGCATGGCCGCCGCGCCTTCGCTCTACGTGCACGTCCCGTTCTGCGCCTCCCGTTGTTCGTACTGCGACTTCTATAGCTCCACCCCGAGCGGGCCGGCGCTGGAGTCGGCGGCGCGGCTATGGCTCGAGGCGATCCGCGAGCATCTCGAGCGCCTCGAGCCGAGCTTCGGACGCGACGGCTTCGAGACGGTATACGTAGGCGGCGGCACCCCGTCGTGGCTGCCCGGCGACGCGCTCGCCGAGGCCCTGCGGCTCATCGGACGCGTCGCCCGCTCGGGCGGCCGGGAGCCGTCCGAATGGAGCCTCGAGGCGAATCCCGAGGACGTCGACGAGCGCCTCGTCGATACCCTGCTCGAGGCCGGAGTCACCAGGCTGAGCGTCGGCGTCCAGAGCCTCGAGGACGCGGCCAGGCGCCTGAGCGGCCGCCGCGGCTCGGCGGCCGACGCGCTCGGGCGGCTCGAGGGCATAGCCGCGCATTGGCCTGGGCGCTGGTCCGTCGACCTGATGTTCGGGTTGCCGGGTCAGAGCGCCGAGGGGCTGGCGGATGACGCTCGGTCCGTCATCGGGCTCGGGGCGGGGCACGTTTCGCTGTACGAGCTGACGCTCGAGGAAGGCGCTCCGATGAGCCGCGCCGTCGAATCGGGGGCCGTATCCATGCCCGACGACGACCGACGCGCCGACCAGTACGAGGCAGCCCGATCGGAATTGCTCGCGGCCGGTTTTAGCCGCTACGAGGTGTCGAACTGGGCGCTCGACGGCCAGGAATGCGCCCATAACCTCCGGTACTGGAATCTCGACGACTGGCTAGCCGTCGGGCCCTCGGGCGTCGGGAACGTCTCGAGCGGCCCCGGAGCCTTCAGGCGGGCTGCTAACGCCGCGGATCTCGAGGCGTACTGCGCCGACCCGCAGGGCAGCGTATCGGAATCGACCGTCGACGGCAAGGACGCGGCGTTCGAATGCCTGATGATGGCAATGAGGACGTCCCGGGGCCTTTCCCTCGAGTCGTTCGAGCGGCGCTTCGGGATAAGGGCGGTGGACGCCTTCGGCCGTCTCCATGAGCGCTTCCCGGAGCTCGTACGCCTCGACGGCGACGCGTGGATCGCTACGGATCGCGGGCTCGATACGCTGAACGAACCGCTCGTCTACGCCATGTCGGAGATAGAGCGCTCGTGGGACGATATAGCCGGACGGAGCGTCGTGTCCGTATGAACATCCTATCGATACAATCGCACGTGGCCTACGGCCACGTCGGCAACCGCTCGGCCGTATTCCCCCTCGAGCGCCTCGGCTACGAGGTCTGGCCCATCAACACCGTGCAGTACTCGTGTAACGCAGGGGTGCCGGGGTGGACCGGAACTGCGTTCGGCGCGGCCCACGTCGCCGATTTGGTAGGCGGCCTCGTGCGATTAGGCGCTATGGGCCGCTGCGACGCGGTGCTCTCGGGCTACGTCGGCGACGCGGAGACGGGCCGCGCGATCCTCGACGCCGTCTCCGTCGCAAAGCGGCTGAACCCGGCTACGCTCTACTGCTGCGACCCGGTCATGGGCGACAGGCCCGAGGGCCTGTACGTGCGAGGGGAGCTTCCCGGCTTCTTCGCGGAAGAGGCGATGCCGGTAGCGGATATAGTCTGCCCGAACGTGTTCGAGGCCGAGCTGCTTTCAGGCCGCGGGATAGCATCGACTGACGACCTGGCGAGGGCTACCGACGCGATCCACGCCAAGGGGCCGGGCGTAGTGATGGTGACAAGCTATAGGCCGCCTTCGGGGGACAGAATCGGCTTCTACGTGAGCGACGGCGAGACGAAGCTGGCGGCGACCGCGCCTATCATCAGATTCGAGCGGCCGCCGAAAGGATCAGGCGACCTGTCGAGCGCGTTGTTCCTCGGCTACTACATGATGGGCGACGGAGTGCGCGCCGCCGTTGAGAAGACGCTGGACGCGCTGTACTCGGTGCTCGAGTCGAGCGCGTCCGGCGGCGGAGACAATCTGGCCATAGTCGCGGCGCAAGACGCCATCGCCAAGCCTGGACGGCGCTTCGCGGCCGCCGCCCCGACCGATTAGGCCTCGAGCTTATTTCTTGCGAGGGATGACCGGCACGAACGCTCGCGAGTCGGGTAGCGTGAAGCCGGCGGGTAGTTCGCTGGCGCTGGCGAGCATCCAGGTCTGGTTCCTGCCGAATAGGCCGCCGGTGCCCTTGAGCGAGCCTCGTACCGTCAGCCTGGAGCCTTCGCGCTTGATGGAGCAATCGTACACCTTGCCGTCGCCCGGGTCGATGATCGAGCCCTTCCACTCCTTGCCCTTATCCTGGAGCTCGTAGACGAAGTCGAGCCCGCAGTTCGGCGGGTCGCCGGCGAGCGCGTCGGCCTTGAATTTCTTCGTGGCCAGCGTATCGTCGACGAGCCCCGTATCCAGGCTGATGGTGGCGACCATGCGGCCGTACAGCTTGCCGCCGTTCATGTACAGCATGACGTAGGCGTTCGGCTTTCCCGACTTGTCGTCGATGATCTTCCATAGGCCCAGGATATCGTCGGCGGCCCAGGCCGCGACAGCGCCGATAGCCAGCATGACGAGCATGGCGACAGCGATGATCCTCGTCTTCCTCATGCGTTTCTCCTCATGTTTCTGCGGTCGCCGGGGCGGCGCCGCGCGATATGAGGTAGCAGTATAGGCATGGCCTCGGCTACCTGTAAAGTAAGCTTAGTTCCTCGAACCTTGTGAGGGATGGCGCAAGCGTCGGAGCTCGGAGAGGCATTAACATGGCGGAGGTGCCGCCATGATCCCGACCTTCTGCCCGAACCCGCGTTGCGCCCATCACCACGACCGAGGCGACCAGTACTGGGGACGCTGGATACCGATAGGCTACT
>QKAK01000195.1 GCA_003247225.1 Spirochaetota bacterium
TATGGGAACCTTTCCGAGAGCGCCGACGTCGACCGGCGTGAAGCGCGGGCCGGTCAGGCCTATCAGGTAGCGGCCGTTCGATACGGGCCCGAGGCGCTGCCCGAGGAAGCTGGCGAAGCCGGTGCCGAACAGCGTGATCGACAGGCCGGAGACCACCTGGTTGGCCTTCATCGTCACCGTCAGGAAGGCGTGGATCAGCGACAGCGTCGCGCCGACGCAGATCGCGACGACGATGGCCAGCGCGAGGCTGCCGGAATAGTAGGCGGTGGCGAAGCTCGAGACGGCGCCCATCAGCATGATGCCCTCGAGGCCGAGGTTGAGTATGCCGGCGCGCTCGGTGTAGGTCTCGCCTATGGTCGCGTAGACCAGGCTCGTGCCGGCGCGCAGCGTAATGGCTAGGAGGGAGGTAATGAGGCCCATCAGGCGGCTCCTGTCTCGGACTCGCGGACGGCCTGGGCGCCTATCCGCTTGATCCTGTATTCGGTGAACAACGATCCGGCCAGCATCGGGAACAGGATCATGCCCTGCATCAGCGTGCCTATCGACGACGGCAGGCCCATCGTCATCTGCACCTGGTCGCCCCCGACGAGGAGCGCGCCCATCAGGAGGGCCACGAAGGGCACCGCGAGCGGGTTGAGCTGCGCCATCCACGCGACGATGATAGCGGTGAAGCCGTAGCCGAGCGCCATGCCCTGCTGCAGGCGCCTCGAGATGCCGGCGACCTCGCCGACGCCGGCCAGGCCGCAGATGGCCCCGGACAGCAGTATCGCGAGCATGATATTGCGCTCGACGGCTATGCCCTGGTAGCGCGCGGCCTTGGGGCTGTTGCCTATCACCTTGAGCTCGAAGCCCCAGCGCGTGCGGTTGAGCACGAACCAGAGTATCAGCGCGACGGCTATCGCGAAGTACAGGCCGATATGCGCGCGGCCGGCGATGCGCGGGAACCAGGCTTCCTTGGGGAAGACCATCGTGCCCGGGAAGCCGAAGCCCTTCGGGTCGCGCCACGGGCCGTAGTACAGGAATTCCGCGAGCAGCAGCGCCACGTAGTTGAGCATCAGCGTCACCAGGGTCTCGTCGACGTTGAGCCGCGTCTTCAGGAGCGCGGGCACGCCGGCCCACAGCGCCCCGGCGGCGCAGCCGACCAGTACCAGGACCGGCAGCACGAGCGGGCCGGGCAGCCAGTTCCAGTACAGGGCGACCCAGGTGGCCGCGATGCTCGCCAGCGTCAGCTGGCCCTCGGCGCCGATATTCCAGAAGCGCAGCTTGAACGCCAGGGCGACGCCGAGGCCGGTCAGCATCAGCGGTATCGCCTTGACGAGGGTCTCGGTGAACGCCCGCCAGGAGCCGAAGGCGCCCTTGGCCATCGACGCGTAGGTGGCCATCGGGTCGGCCCCGAAGATCGCGAGCAGGGCCCCGGTCAGGAGCAGCGACGCCATGAACGATACGATCGGGACGACGACGATGGCCGTCCTCGATACCGACTTCCGTTTCTCGAATACCAGGCTCATGATCGCTCCTCCTCGGTAGACGGGGCGACGCCCGCCATGAGGAGCCCTATCTCCTCCGGATCGGCCCCGGCCGCCGGCATCGAGCCGACGACGCGGCCGTCGTACATCACCGCTATCGTATCCGCCACCGTCAGCAGCTCGTCGATGTCCTCGGATACGAGCAGTACCGCCTTGCCGGCGTCGCGCTGGGCGACCAGCTCCTTGCGGACGGCCTCGGTGGCGCCTATGTCGAGGCCGCGGGACGGGTAGACGGCCACGAGCAGGCAGCCGCACGACTCGATCTCGCGAGCCAGGATGGTCTTCTGGATGTTGCCGCCGGACAGGAACTTGACCCTGGTCTCCGGCGACGGGGTGGCTATGTTGAACAGCCCTATCATCTTGCGCGCGAATTCGAGGATGCGGCGCGGCAGGAGCAGCGCGCCCTTCGATATCGGCGCCGAGCGGTAGTCCTTCATCGCCAGGTTGCTGGCCACGCTCATGTCGCCGACGGCGCCTACCGCGATACGGTCCGACGGGATATGGCTGACGCCGCTCTTGATGATCTCGAGGGGCGTACGGTTGGTCAGGTCGACGCAGTTGATCGACACCCCGCCGGACTTGGCCGGCCTGAGGCCGGTGATCACCTCGGACAGCTCGCGCTGGCCGTTGCCCGCGACGCCGGCTATCCCGACTATCTCGCCGGCGCGCACGGTCAGCGACAGCTCGCGGAGGGCCGGGAGGCCCCGCTCGTCGTCGGCGCATACGTCCTTAAGCTCGAGCACGACCGCGCCGGGCTCGAACGGCCCCTTGTCTATATCGAACAGCACCTCGCGGCCGACCATCAGCCTGGCCAGGTCCTTGGGGTCGGTGTCCCTCGTCGTCTTCTCGGCGACCACCTTGCCGCGCCGGAGCACCATCACGCGGTCGGCGAAGGCCATCACCTCGTCCATCTTATGCGTTATGAACACGGCGCTCTTGCCCTCGGCCTGCATGCGCTTGACCACCGAGTTCAGCTCCTGGGACTCCTGGGGCGTCAGCACCGCGGTAGGCTCGTCGAGCACCAGTATCTCGGCCTTGCGGTACAGCTGCTTGAGTATCTCGACGCGCTGCTGCTCGCCGACCGACAGCTGCCAAATATACGCGTCGGGGTCGACGGCCATGTTGTAGCGCTCGCCGAGCTCGACTATGGACCGCTTGACCGCGGCCATGTCCGGCACGAACGGCAGGCCCGCCATGCCCAGGATGACGTTCTCGGCGACGGTCATCGTGTCGACCAGCATGAAATTCTGGTGGACCATGCCGATGCCGAGCGCGGCGGCGTCCCGGGGCGACCGTATGTCGGCCCGCTCGCCGCGCAGGTACACGTCCCCGGAGTCCTGCCGGTACAGGCCGGACAGTATGTTCATCAGGGTGCTCTTGCCGGCCCCGTTCTCGCCGAGCAGCGCGAGCACCTCGCCGCGCTCCAGCCTGAGGTCGACGCCGTCCGACGCCTTGACCCCGGGAAAGCTCTTGCATATCCCGCGCATCTCGACGAGCGGCGCCGCGTTTGCGGTAGTTTCCATCGTTGCTGACACCTTGTACGTGATTGATTTGAGGTTAAAAAAAGAGGGCGTCCCGGGCGGGACGCCCCTCGCTCCCTACGCTTACTGAACCTTGCCTACCACGCCCTCGACGAACCAGTCGAGCGACAGCAGCTCGTCGTCGGACATCCTGGCGCCATCGGACACGCGCAGCTTGCCGGCGTTATCCTTGATCGGGCCGGTGAACACGTCCCAGGAGCCGCCCACGATCTTCTGCTTGACGGCCGCGACCTCGTCGCGGAGCTCCTGCGGCACGAGCGGGCTGAACTCGGCGAGGCGCACCACGTCGGCCGACAGGCCTTCCCAGTACGAGCCGGTCTTCCAGGTGCCGTCGATGCCCCGCTTGACCGTGTCGATGTAGTACGGGGCCCAGTTCCATACGGGGCTCGTCAGCACGGTGTCGCCGACGAACTTGCGCATGTCGGAGTCGTAGCCGATGGACAGCTTGCCGCGCTCCTGGGCCGCCTTCTGCGGCTCGACGGTGTCCTGGTGCTGGGTGATGATGTCGGCGCCGGCGTCGAGGAGGGCCACGGCGGCCTCGCGCTCCTTGACCGGGTCGTACCAGGTGTTCGTCCAGACGACGCGGACCTGGGCCTTCGGGTTGACCGAGCGCGCGCCGAGCGTGAACGCGTTGATGCCGCGTACGACCTCGGGGATCGGGAAGGCGCCCGGGTAGCCGATGATGTTAGTCTTGGTCATGCGGCCGGCCACGATGCCGGCGAGGTAGCGGGCCTGGTAGATCCTGCCGAAGTAGACGGACATATTATCGGAGGTCTTATAGCCCGAGCAATGCACGAACTTGACGTCCGGGAACTCGGCCGCGACCTCGGCCATCGGGTCCATGTAGCCGAACGACGTCGCGAAGATCATGTCGTAGCCGTCCTGGGCGTACTGGCGGATGATGCGGGTGGCGTCCGGGCCCTCGGGCACGTTCTCCATATAAGCGGTCTTTACCTTGTCGCCGAGGGCGGCCTCGAGCTCGAGGCGGGCCACGTCGTGCTCGTGCGTCCAGCCGAGGTCGCCGGGGACGCCGATATAGATGAAGGCTACCTTGTACGGCTCGACGGCGGCCGGCTCGGCGACCGGCTCGGCCTTCTTGGCGCAGCCGAACAGGGTCAGCGCTGCGAGCAGCGCGCTCGCGACGATCAACGTCTTTTTCATCAGTTCTCTCCTTTAAAACGCGATGCGTGATAGCCGTCTAATCGATACAGGCTAGGAGCGCGGCGACGGTGCAATCAGTAAACAACGCGAGCCGGAGCTTGTCAAATCGTTTCTTCGCGGCGGCACGGCCGCGTCGGGCTTGCCGGCGCCTACGGGAAGAATTAGTATTCCGGTATGCGCGCGCTATATCCGTGGATAGAGCTATCGTCCAGGAGCCTCCTCGACTGCAGGGTCTTCAAGGTGAGCTCGAGCGAGCGGCAGTCGACCAAGGGCAAGCGCGGCACCTTCTTCTCCGTCGACGCGCCGGACTGGGCCGGCGTCATCCCCGTCGTCGAGACGCCCGAGGGCCGCTCGTTCGTGATGATACGGCAGTTCAGGCACGGGACGAAGCACCTGTCCGTGGAGTTCCCCGGCGGCATAGTCGAGCCCGGAGAGGACCCGGCCGTCGCCATAGCCAGGGAGCTGCTCGAGGAGACCGGCTACCGGGCCGAGATGATAGTCCCGCTCGGCATCCTGTCGCCGAACCCGGCCTTCATGACCAACACCTTCCACGCGTTCGTCGCCGAGGGCTGCGTCCTCGAGCGGGAGCAGTGCCTCGACGAGCACGAGGAGATCGAGACGCTGCTCGTGCCCGAGCGCGAGGCGATCGACATGATAGGCGCGGAGGACATGGGCCACGCGCTGATGACGGCCACGCTGTTCTTCTACGAGCGCTACCGGGGCAAGCTCGACTAGCCGGCCGCCACGGTATTCATGAGCGTCCCGATTCCCTCGACCTCGACCTCGCAGACGTCTCCCGGCCTCATGAAGACCGGCGGGTCGCGCGTGAAGCCCACCCCCGCCGGCGTTCCGGTAACGATCAGGTCCCCGGGCTCGAGCGTCATGGCCTCGCTCAGCATGGCCACGAGGTCGGCTACCTTGAACGTCATGTCGCCGGTATCGCCGTCCTGCATCGTCGTCCCGTTCAGCCTCGCGCGCACGCGCAGGCCGTCGGCCCCGGGGGGTAGCTCGTCGGCCGTGACCAGCCACGGCCCGAAGCCGCCGGTGGCGTCGAAATTCTTGCCGACGGTCCACTGCGTGGTACGCATCTGGTAGTCCCTGACCGACGCGTCGTTGAACGCCGAGTAGCCAGCCACGAAGCCGAGCGCCTCGGACGGCGACGCCGACCTGCAGCGCCTGCCGATGACCGCCGCGAGCTCGGCCTCGTAATCGAGCCGGTCCGATACGGACGGCTTGACGATCGCTCCCCGGTGGCCGACGAGCGACGACGGGAAGCGGGCGAAGACCTCCGGGTAGGCAGGGGCGCCGAGCCCCGTCTCGTCGCCGTGCGCTCGGTAGTTTAGCCCGACGCACAGGATCTTGGACGGCCGCGGGATCGGGGGCGAGAAAACGATAGCCGCGGTATCCACGGTCGGCGCGGCGGCCAGGGCTGCGCCGACGGCCGCCAGGTCGGCGCCGCGGGAGAGGAGCCCGCGCAGGCTCCCCGGATAGCCTCCCGCGCCGGCCTCGAGCCCGCGCAGCCCCGACTCCGTCATGACGCCGATTCCCGGGACGCCGCCGCGCTCGTACGATACGAATCTCATCCGGCCTCCCCCGCGCTACCAGGTGCCCCGGAGGCTGCCGCCGTCGACGGTGACGAGCTGGCCGGTCAGGTACGACGAGGCCGGCGACAGGAGCCACGCCGCCGCGCGCCCGAATTCGTCCGGGTCGCCGTAGCGCTTGAGCGCGATGGCGGCCCGCGACCGGTCCCTTACCTGGTCGACGCTCAGGCCCGAGCGCTCCGCCGTAGCCCGGTCCAGCCGTTCCACCCTGCCGGTGGAGAAGCGCCCGGGCGCGAGGCTGTTGACCCGCACCCCCTTAGGCGCCAGTTCGACCGACAGCGTCTTGGCCAAGGCGACGACCGCCGATCGCAGCGAGTTGGACAGCACGAGGCCGTCTATAGGCTCCTTGACCGAGGTCGACGAGAAGACCGCGACCGAGCCGCCCCGGACCGACAGTCCAGGCAGCGACTCGCGTATCGTCCGCACCGCCGACAGCACGAGCAGCTCGAAGGATTTCTGCCACGCGGCGTCGTCGAAGTCGACGAACGGGCCGGGAGGGGGACCGCCCGCGTTCACGGCCAGCGCGTCGATCGCCGGGCCGTACGCCTCCGCGGCCCCGGCGACCCAGGCCCTGATCGAGGCGGCGTCGCTGACGTCGAGGCCGGCGCCTTCGACCCGGCCCGCCCTACCGTCCTCGTCGAACGGCGGGCGCAGCGCCTCGAGCGCCGCAGCCAGCCTGCCCGGGTCGCGCCCGCCTATCCATACGTTCGCGCCCTCGGCCGCGAGCGCCTTCGCCGTAGCTAATCCCAATCCGTCGGTCGACGCCGTGACGAGGGTCGTTTTCCCCTGCAAACCAAGATCCATGCCGCCTCCTCATCTCCGTATATATGATAATCGCTCGGCTCTTGCGCCGCCAGTCGAGCGGGCTATACTTGATCGCGTGCGGTAGAAGGTCTCGGCATCTCGCCTCGCAAACGCTACCACCGATAGAACGCGAGGAGGTAGTCGATGCACGCGAACAAGAAGGCGACGGCCATGGTCGCCGTACTGATGATCGTCGCGCTATGCGCCCCGGCCTACGCCCAGGGCGGCTTCAAGGAAGGCGAGGCGCTGAGCCTTGGCTCCGAAGGCGGTATTTTCTCGAAGCCGTCCTACGCCCAGGACGGCAGGCTCGTAGCCGCGGGCGCGGTCGACGCGTTCCTGCTCTACGACCTCGAGGAGACGAGGCCCGTCATGATGGAGGTCGCGCGCTTCGATGCGGCCCACGGCGCCACCTCGATAGGCGGCGCCGCCCTGATGATCGGCGGCCTGGCCACCTTCTTCGTCGCCGCGAGCGGCGTCTCGGACACCAGCGGAACCATCAGCATCTACCTGACCTCGGCCGGTTTGTTCCTCGGCGGCGCCGGCGCCTGGGCGGGCAACTGGTACTGCCAGCAAAAGCGCGTGGCCTTACGCCTGGAGGCGATCGACCTGTATAACCGGCGCTACGGCTTCGTAGCGGAGCCCTGAGGCGCTCCCGGCGCTTATTCGCGGCCGCTAGCGGGAAGGCTTGATCGTGAAGGTCTTGCGCAGCAGCGCGACGAGGCGCCCCAGCGTCGGGTCAGCCAGGCCCGACAGGCCCAGGTCGTTGATCACGTCCGAGCGCTCGGCCGATAGCCAGCGGTAGAGCCTGCCGGCTACCTGATCCCGCGGATCCTTGACCGTGGCGATGCGGACCATCGCGAGCATCTCGTCGCCGGTGAACATCTTCCACTTGCCGCCGCAGACCAGGTCGTAGGCCGAGCCGTCTCCCGAGGCCTTGATCGATAGGTCGTCGTCTGAGCTAGCGCCCGACCCGGCCCCGGCGCCGCCGGACTTCGCTATCCCGCGAGCCCTGGTAGAGGCCCGCTCGGCCTCCTCCGCAGCCGCCTCGAGCTCGGCCACCCGCATGTTGTACAGGTGGACCCTCGCCTGCTCTATCAGGAACGCGAGGCCCTCGGCGTCCAGCTCGGGTATCAGCGAGGCCAGCTCCGAGGCGAGCTCATCGCGCCCGGCGTCTCCTTTGGCGGAGGCCGTCTTCTTCGACGCGCGCCTCGGCTTCTCCGGCGCGCTCGCCTCGGCGGCGCCTTTCGGCTTCCCGCCGCCCTCGGCCGGCTCTACGCGGCGATCAGGCTCGTCCGCCGACGCCGCGGCCGACGGCCGCCTCCGACGCGACTCCGCGTACTCGCCGGCGATCGCCGCCTCGAGATTCCTCATGAAGGTCGGATCCTTCCTGAGCTGGGCCGAATCGCCCTTGCCCGAAGCCCGGCGCTTGCCCGTCTTTACGGCGCGTTCCTTGGCCATGATTCCTCCTCGTCGCGACAGCGAATACTGTACACCCTAGCGCCGCGCTTTTCATCAGGTCGATCATGTAAAGTTAGCTTGACACACAGGGCGTCCATGGCTATAGTGAATGTCAAGCTAGCTTGACAAGGATGCGAAATGAAGAATCGCGTACGAGAACGCAGGCAAGGACTGGGGCTAACCCAGGAACAGCTCGCCGAGCGGGCCGGCGTCTCGAGGCAGACCATCATCTCGATCGAGGGCGGCCGTTACGACCCGTCGCTCCCGCTCGCGCTGAGGCTCGCCAGGCTACTCGGCCAACGGGTCGAGGACCTATTCATCGACGAGGAGGAATGACTATGGGTATGTTCGAAAGGCTGACGATGCGCCGCTACGCGGCCACCAACCTGATCCTAGGCGCGATGTTCATCAACCTGCTGCTGTTCGGCGGTAGGCTCGATATGGGCGAGGCCTTCACCGCCGGCCTGGCCACCGGCCTGGGCGTCGGCTGGCTGGCTTTCGGGATAGGCGGCTGGATAGCGCTGAAGCGCCCCGGACGGACCTGGGACGAGCGCACGGCCGCCATCAACCTCAAGGCGTCGGCGATATCGTTCTGCGTCGTCATGCTGGTAGCCTCGATCATGTCGGCGGCGCTGCGCTCGCGCGCCCTCGGCATGGATTGGGGAGCGGCCGACCTGGCGGGCATGGTCGTCAATCTCGGGCTGGCGAGCTTCGGCGTATCGTCGCTGGCGCTGCGAAGGCGGCTGTGACGCGAAGACGGTCCGCGGGCGGCGCCGGAACTATACACGGCGGCCGACCTCGGGTAGCATCGGTCCATGGATAGACGCGGACTGGTGGACGTGGAGAGCCTCGGGGCGGGCATCGTCGTCGACATGCGCTACGCGACGAGCGATAACTTCATCGGGACGCGCCTGTACGACGGGCGGAGCGCCTGGCTGCTCGCGACGGCCGCCGCCAAGCTGGCCGTCGCCGCTCGCCTCGCGGCCGCCGACGGCCTCAGGCTCGTCGTGCTGGACGCCTACCGGCCGCTCGCCGCGCAGGCGCTGATGTGGGCCGCGCGGCCGGAGCCGGGCTTCGTCGCCCCGCCGGAACGCGGCTCGAACCACAACCGCGGCGCGGCGGTCGACGTGACGCTGGCCGACGAGGCCGGCCGCGGGCTGGCGATGCCGAGCGCCTTCGACGATTTCTCCGAGCGAGCGTCGCACGCCTACGCCGGCGGCCCCCCCGAGGCGCTGGCCAACCGCGACGCGCTGCGCTCGTACATGGAGCGGGCCGGCTTCGTCGCCTACGAGGCCGAGTGGTGGCACTACAACGACCCCGAATCCCGGTCCGCGCCGCTGCTCGACGTGCCGTTCGCCGAGCTCGAGGGGCGATAGGGCCGATCTCAGCGGGCCTCGTAGACCCGGCGGCGCCGGCGCTCCCGCTCCCTGAGGCCCGACGCGACGAGCCTGGCCGCCAGCAGCACGACCATGTAGCTGGCCAGCGGGAAGGCGAGCATCCAACGGGAGGCGAGCAGGCGCGCGCGGTACAGGCCGATGAGGCCGGCGATCTCGCCCTGCGCCGAGTTGAGCAGCGGCGGGCTGAACGTCATGGCCGTCCCGCCTATGAACAGCATGAACACGCCGAGCCGCCCGACCATCTGCAGCACGGCGACCGTCTGGTCGGCGAAGCTCTCGAGCAGCTCCTCCGCGACGAACGGCAGCGCGTGGCGCCTGAATACCCAGGCGCCGCCCGCCCCGGCGGACCTGGCCGCCTCGACGAACGGCATGGCGAGCACCGCGCTCGTCTTGGCCGCGGTCGCGCCGATCACCGGCCCGAGGTCGAGCAGGGACAGCACGGCGCACTGGAACAGGAAGAGCCGCCAGCCCTGCCAGGGCGAGTTGATCGTGAACGGGTAGAGCGCGAAGAACGCGATCACGAAGCTCGGGATGCCGGCCAGCGGCGACACGCCGCTGTCGGAGCCCGGGCGGCGCATCAGCGCGCGCAGCGAGCCGAGGGCCCCTCCGAGCAGGGTCCGGGCGGCCGCGACCGTGAAGACGCAGGCGAGGGTCCAGCGGAGCCCGTATACGATACGCGTCAGTATGTCGTAGCCGTACTGGTCGGTGCCGAAGAGGTAGAACGCGGACGGCGGCTCCGGCGCGAAGCGCCACTCGGTGCCGAGCGGCGTCTCGACCGAGCGCATGGTGTCCGAGTAGCCGAACGGGTATGACGTGAACGCGGCCGGGAAGACCGCCACGACGACCAGCAGCGCCAGCAGCGCCAGCCCGGAAGCGAGCCTAGCGTTCACCGGTCAGGGCCCTCCGCACCAGGGACAGGGCGAGCCTGAAGAAGCACCAGGCGGCCAGGTACAGGATCATCAGCCCGAGCAGTATCGTCGCGGCCAGCGAGTACTGGTAGCGCTCGATCCAGCCGGGCTGGCGCCCCGAGAACGCCGCCTGGAACAGGAAGCGGGTGATGCCGGGCAGCGAGAAGACGTACTCGGCCATGAACAGATTGGCCTGCATGATGCCGAGCAGCGTCGGCAGCTCGTACGCTATCGCCGGGATCACCGCGGCTCCGACGTGCCTGACGCGGACCGTGCGGGCGGAAAGGCCCTTCGCCAGCGCGAACACGGCGAAGGGCTCGCGCTCCGCCTCGACGGACTTCCGTAGGGCCGTCCTGAACGCGAAGGCCAGCGGGTACAGCGTCAGGAGCGCCAGCGGCAGGGCCAGGATATGGCCGCCGGCCGGGTCGTAGGATATCTTCCCCAGCTTGAAGCCGGCGAGGTCGAGCGTCAGCAGGGTGGCCATCTGGAGGATGATCGCCATGATGAAGTCGGGCACGGCGTAGAGCGTGCCGAGGACCGACGAGGCGACCCTCGCCGCCCGCCCGCGCAGGCACAGGCCGAGCGTCGTGCCGATCGAGCCGGCCAGCGCCACGTACGCGAACGAGACCATGAAGTAGGTCGGGGCCGTATCGAAGAAATTCCACTTCGTCGTCCCGTAGACGTAGACGAACGACGAACCGTCGGCGAGGCCGCGCAGCCACCCGGAGACGGCGGCTATCGCCGGGCCGAGCGTCAGGACGGGTTTATCGTCGATCCGGCCGAACAGGAGCGGGATCGCGGCCACGAGCAGGGCGGCCGCCGGCGCCGACGCGATCGCTAGGACGCGCGCGACGCCGGCGGTCCTCGGACCGGGACGCGCGTTATCTTGCGTTACCATCGGTTCAACAGCATCCACCCGAAACGCCGAACCGTCAACCTACGATCGCCCCGGGCCGCGGGGCAGGCTCGCCAGCAGCTCGTCCAGCCCGGCGGCCAAGTTCCCCTCGTACTCGCCCCCGTGGTAGCAGATCAGGCGCCCGACGCGCATGCCCCTGATCCTCTCGACGCTCGCGATCGCCCCGCCCATGTCCAGGGTAAACCGGGGGTTCGCCACGACCAGCTTCCCGCCCTCTATCGCCAGGGC
>QKAK01000058.1 GCA_003247225.1 Spirochaetota bacterium
GTGGCTCCGTGTGAAATTTCCTATCCGCGCTCATGCATCTCGCCCAGACTTGCCCGGAGGGGCCAGGGCCGTATACTATGGACGGCGGCGACGCCTTCATAGCGGGAAACGGAGCTGGAAGCATGGACGAGACGACATCGGGCAGGATAGCCCCCGAGGCATACGGCATCATCGAGCGGGTACGGTCGGCTATGGCCGGCCGCCTGGTGGGCAAGCGGGAGATCGTCGACGCGATCCTGACCGCGGTGATGTCCGACGGCCACGTGCTGCTCGAGGGCGTGCCCGGCCTGGCCAAGACCCTCGCGGTCAGGACCTTCGCCGAAGCGGCCGGCCTGTCGTACCGCCGCATCCAGTTCACGCCCGACCTCCTGCCCGGCGACATCACCGGCACCCTGTTCTACGACGCCGCCTCCGGCGCCTTCGTCCCGAGGCGCGGCCCCGTCTTCGCTAACATCGTGCTCGCCGACGAGATCAACCGCGCGCCCGCCAAGGTGCAGTCGGCCCTGCTCGAGGCGATGGAGGAGCGCCAGGTGACTATGGGCGACCATAGCCTGCCGCTGCCCGAGCCGTTCTTCGTGCTGGCGACGCAGAACCCGATCGAGCACGAGGGCACCTTCCGGCTGCCCGAGGCGCAGCTGGACCGCTTCATGCTCAAGGTCGTCGTCGACTACCCCGACGAGGCCGAGGAGCTCGACGTGGTGCTGCGCTACGCCGACCGCCCGGCGGGCGGCCCGCCCGGCGGCGAGGCGGCCGTCAAGCCGGTCATCGGGCCGGCGGAGATCGCCGCGCTCAAGGCCGCGGCCGCTTCGGTCCGCTTCGAGCGGGACGCCGCCGCCTACGCGGTCGCCGTCGTCAGGGCGACGCGGCCGTCCCGCGACGGCAAGCAGGCTACGGCCGCGCTGCGCGAGCTGTCGCGCTACATCGAGTACGGCGCCAGCCCGCGCGGCTCTATAGCGCTGTACCGCGCCGCGCGGGCCGCCGCGCTGCTCGCCGGCCGCGACCACGTGCTGCCCGACGACGTCAAGCGATCCGCCCCGGCGGCGCTGCGCCACCGCGTCATCCCGTCGTACGAGGCGGAGGCGGACCGGGTCGGGCCGGACGCCATCGTCAAGGGCGTGCTGTCGGCCGTGCCGGTGCCCTGATGGACGACGCCTCGCTGCGCGAGCGTATACGCGCCCTCGTGTTCGCCGCGCCGGCCCTGTCCGAGGCGCTCGCCTCGGGAAGCTTCAGGTCGGTGTTCAAGGGGCGCGGCATGGACTTCGAGGCGCTCCGCGAGTACGAGGCTACCGACGACGCGCTGCGCATGGACTGGAACGCGACCGCGCGCTTCGGCCGGCCCTTCGTCAAGACCTACAAGGACGACCGCGACCTGACGCTCTACCTCATAGTCGACGAGTCGCGCTCGATGGACTTCGGCGCCGGCAGGGCCAAGCGCGAGACCGCCGCCCTGGCCGCCTCGCTACTGGCCTACGCCTGTTCGCTCAACGGCATCAGGGTGGGCGCCCTGTTCTTCGGCGGCGCCGCCGCGATGGACGGCCGCGCGCCCGCCTCGGGGCCCGGCGCCGCGCGGGCGCTTATGGAGCGTCTCGCCGCGGGGCCGGCGAGCGCCGCGGGGCCGGCGAGCGCCGGCTCCGACCTGGGAGCCGCGATGACCGCCGCATCGTCGATATTGAAGCGCCGCAGCCTCGTCCTCGTCGTGTCGGACTTCATGTGCTCCGGCTACGCCCTGCCCCTGGCCCTGCTGGCCAGGCGCAACGACGTCGCGGCCCTGCGCGTGCACGATCGGCTCGACGCGGCCCCGCCGTCCCTCGGCTTCTCGCTGCGGTCGGCCGACGCGGAGTCGGGCGCCCGGCGCCTCGTGACGCCCCGCTCGGCCGCGTACCGCCGCGAGCGCGAGCGATGGGCCAAGGCGGCCCGGCTCGAGTGGTTGGTCGCGCTGTCGGCCGCCAAGGTGCCGTACCTCGAGATGGACTCGTCCACCGACCCGGTCGAGGCGCTGATCGCGTTCTTCGGCCGGAGGAGGAGCGCCTGATGGGCGGCTCGGTCGTCCGCGCGGCGTTCGCGATCGTCGCCCTGGCCGCCGCGCCGGCGATGGCGCGAGCCGACGCGGCCGAGGCGGTTATCCTCAGGGTCGAGTACGACCCGCCGACCTTCTATCCCGGACAGGCCGCGCTCGCCTACGCGACGCTCGACCCCGGTACGGCTTCCTGGGGCGAGGCCGTCCTGGCCGTCGTCCCGGGGCGCGAGGACGGCGCCGCCGGCGGCGCCGAAGGCGACGATGAGGCCGGCCCGCCCGAGGTCGAGGTCCTGTCGGCCAGGCTCGAGCGCCGGGGCGGGCAGCCGGTGCTGATCGTGCGCTTCGTCCCGTGGTCCGCCGGTCGGGGCCGTATACCCGGCATGGAACTCGGCGGCCTCGCGGTCCCGGGCCTGCGCTTCGACTGCGCCAGCGCCCTGACCAGCCTGAGCCCTCCCGTACCGATGCCCCAGCTCGAGCCCCCGGGGCTACGCCTGAGGCTCTATCTCGCCGGAGGCGTCGTCCTGGTCGCGCTGCTCGTCGGCCTGGCCGCGGCGTTCCGCGCGGCGCCCTGGATCGGCGCCATCAAGGCGCGATGGGCGGCGGCGAGGAACAGGAGGGAATTCGACGATATACTGGATTCGATCGGCTCCCTGAAGCCGGAGACGGCCGCCTGGGCCGCGCTATGCGCCGCCGTCAGGCGCTTCGTCGGGATCAGGACCGGCGTCGACTGGAGCGCCATGACGGCGTCCGAGATAGCGCTCTCGCCGGAGGGCCCCGTACCGGGCCCTACCCGCGACGCCGCGGCCGCGATCCTGTCGTCCGGCGACGCCGCCCGCTTCGCGGGCTTGGCGGACGCCAGCCTGGCGGACGCCGTCGTCGCGGCCCGAGCGGTCGCGGACCGGCTCGACGAGGCGGGGAGGGCGCCGTGATAGCCTTCGACCATCCGCTGGCGCTCTCGCTGTGCCTGGCGCCGGCTATCGCCGCCGTAGCGGCGGCCCGGGGCCGGAAGCGTGGCCGCCTCCTGGCGCTGCCGCTCGACGTCTGGGGCGGCGCCGTCAGCGCCGGCGCCCCGGCGCCCTGGCGGGCCGCGCGAGCGGCGTCGGCGCTGCTGTTCGCCGCCGCCTGGATCGCGCTGTCGGTAGCCGCCGCCGGGCCGGCCTCGGTCGCCGAGCCGGCCGGACGCGCCAACGCCGGAGCCGACGTGGTGTTCGTCCTCGACGCGTCGCCGAGCATGGCCGCCCAGGACCTCGAGCCGACCAGGCTGGACGCCGCGAAGGCCTTCGTGCGCTCCTGGCTGGGCTCGCCCGACGGCGCGTCCGGCGCCGCGGTCGGCTTGGTGGCGTTCGGGGCCGAGGCCGCGCTCGCGTGCCCCCCGACCGTCGACTACGCGGTCGTGGCCGAGAGGCTCGAGCTGATACGGCCGGGCATCCTCGGCGACGGCACCGCCATAGGCCAGGGGCTGGCGAGCGCGTACCGCCAGGTCGAGGCCTCTGGCGCCGCCCGCGCCCTCGTGGTGCTGCTGAGCGACGGCGAGGACAACGTCGGCCTCGTGCACCCGGCCGACGCGGCGCGGGCCGTCGCCGGGAGCGGCGCCGCCCTGTTCGTGGTAGGCGTCGGCTCGCGCGGCGACGTGCCTATCGACTACGTCGACCCGGACAGCGGCCGGCGCATGAGCGGCGCCTATCGTTCAGGCTTCGACGACGCGGCGCTGGCCGCGGTCGCGGCGGCGGGCGGCGGCGAGTACCGATCGGTTGACGACGCGAAGGGCCTCGAGGCCCTGGCGTCGACGCTCGGCGATACCATGTCCGAGCTCGCGGCCGGCGACCGTACCGACGGCGGCGGCCGCGTCTCCGCGCCGGGCCGGGCCGACCCGGCGCGCCGGCCGCTGGGCCGCGCGATGATACTGGCCGCGATGGCCCTGGCCGCCGTCGCCTGGGCGCTGCGCGCGCTGGCGCTCGGGGGGCTGGCGTGAGCGGCCTCGCGCCCTGGGCCGTCGCGGCCCTCGCGCCGTACGCCGTCGCGCAGATCGCGTTCCTGCGGCGGCTGGCAAAGGCCCCGGAGGTCATCGGCGGCTCGATGGAGACCGTCGGCCGAGCGCGCTGGCGCCGCCACGTGGCGCGCCGGGCCGCCGGCTCGGCGTTCGGGGCCGTCTTCTGGGCCTTATGCGTCCTGGCGGCGTCCGGGTCGGTGCGCGTGCCGCGCTACGCGACCCAGACGGTGACCGGCGCCGAGCTGGCCTTCGTCATCGACGCGTCGAACTCGATGCTGAGCGCCGACGGCGGGCCGAGCCGGCTCGAGCGCGCCCGCGAGTTCGTCTCGAGGGCCGCGGCGGCGGCCGACGGCGCGGGGCTGTCCGTGGTCGCGTTCCGGGGCCGGCCGGTCACCCTCTGCCCGTCGACCCGCGACCGAGAAGCCTTCGCCGACGCGCTCCGATGGGCCGGGCCTACGGTCACGAGCTCGGCCGGGTCGGACGTGGGCGCCGCGATAGACGAGGCGCTCAGGCCGGCCTTCGCGCCGGGCGCGTCCAGGCTCGTGTTCGTCCTCAGCGACGGGAACGATACAGGCGGACGGGCCAGGGCGGCGGCCGCGAGGGTCGCGGCTTCCGGAGCGGCCCTCGTCGTCGTCGGGTTCGGCGGCGATGAACCGGCCGCCGTCGTCGATATGGACGGTAACCCGGTGATAGGCGACGGGGGGACTACGATCATGAAGGCCATCGACGAGGCCGCCATGCGGGACTGGGCCGCCGCGGGGCGCGGCGAATACCTGCGGGCGGCCGATCCTGAGTCGCTCGGCCGGGCGGCGTCCATCTGCGGATCGGCGGCCTCGTCGATCGGGTCGCGGGGGACCCTGCGCGTCGAGGCCGACGCATCGTCAGCCCTGGCCGTCGCCGCGCTCGCCGCCCTGGCCCTGGCCGCCCTGGCGTCCGGACCTGCCCTCGAGCCGCGACGCCAGCCGCGCGGCCGGAAGGGGAGGCGTTCGTGAGGCGCTTCGCGCGCGTCGCGGCCGTCGTCGCCGCGGTGATCGCGTCGGCGTCGTCGTGCGGGCGGGGCCCCGCCTCGGTTCCGGAGCCGGGGCTGGCCGCGTCGATCAAGATGGCCCGGGGCAACCGGCTGTTCGCCGACGGCTACTATCACGAGGCCGCGGCGCTATACCTGGAGGCCGGGGCCGGAAGCGATCCGATAGCCTCGTACGACCTGGCTAACGTGTTCTCGGCCCTCGGCGAGCGGGAGGCGGCGTCGTCGATGCGCGCCCGGGCGGTCGCGCTCGGCGAAGCGGCGGGAGACGCCGGACTGAAGGCCCGCGCCCGGTTCAACGACGGGGTCGACGCGTACGCCGCCGGCGCCTTCGACGAGGCCGCGGCCGCCTTCAGGACGGCCCTGGCCGAGGCGGCCTCCGTCGGCGCTTCCGGGCTAGGGCCGGTAGAGCGGCTCGAGTTGTCGAGGGCCTACGAGCTGGCCGTCGAGGCCTTGGCCCGTAAGAGCGAGGCGAGCGCCTCCGAGCGCGGAGCCTACGAGGCCGCGCAGGTGCCGGGCGAATCGCGGCCCCTGTCCCTGTCCAGGGTCGACGAGCGTACCCTGTTCGCCCCGGGATCGTCCGAGTCCGGCGGCGCGGAGGATCACTGATGCGTATAGCCTGGCTTCGCCGGCAGTCCCGCCTCGCCGCTTCGACCCGCGCCGCCGCGGCCTTGGCGTGCCTGCTCGCCGGAGCGGCCGGCTGGGCCCAGGACGAGCGCCGCGTTACGATATCGCCGGAGCGTCCGGCCGTCGGCTCGGCCTTCGTCATCGAGGTTTTCCTGCCCGGCGAGCGCGCGGAGGCTCTCGAGGCGATCGAACCGGATATCCTGGGTCCGGCCAGGTTCTCCGGGGCGGACGTACGGCCGGCGCCGACGTCCGGCGGCGGACCGGCCGCGACTATAGCGTATCGCTTCGTGGCCGAGGGCGCGGGCAGGATAGACGTGCTAGGCCTGATCGCGGTATCGGGGACCCGTACGCTGAGCCTCGGGTCTTGGTCGATCGAGACCGAGCGCCTCGATCGAGGGCCGGTCTCCCGATACGGGACGTGGTCGGCCCCCGCCTCGGTCTACGAGCGGGAGGTCTTCGTCATCGAGGCCAGGGGCCCCGACGGCTCCCCGGCCGCCTGCCCGGCGCTGGCCGTGGAGGGCCTGCTGCTCGATCCGATTCCCGGCCGGACGGGCGCCTACTACGCGGTCGCGCCGGCCGCCGGGACGGCCCGGCTGCCGGCGCTCAGGCTCGATGACGGCTTCGGCCCCTTCGAGCTCGGCGAGCGCCCCGTGCGGACGCGGCCGTTGCCTGCCGAGGCCGAGGGCGTCATGGCCGTCGGCGGGCCGTGGCGGCTGGAACTGTCGTTCCCGGGGCTAGCCGGCCCCGACAGCGATCCGGGCTTAAGCTCGACGAGCCTCGGCTCGGGCGATACGCTGCCCTGGGAGCTGCGCGCCGCGGGGCTCGGCTGGCCAGGCCTCGCCGGTTGGCCGAGGCTGATGATCCGGGCGGAGGGGGGCGAACGGCGCGTCGCGGAGGCGGTACGATTCTCCGGCCGCGGCGCCGGCCGCCTCGACTGCGTGGCCGGCGCCCGCGGAGCCTTCGAGGCTACCGAGCCCGGCGTCTACGTCATCGAGCCGGAGCCGTACGCCTGGTTCGACCCGGCCTCCCGCGCCGTACGCTACGCGTCCGCCCCGGCCTTCCGGGTGACGGTGACTGAGCGCGCGGCGCCGCCCTGGATCCCTCCCGCCGAGGTCGCCGCGCTGGCGGAGTCCGCCGCGTCGGCCTTGGCCCGCCGGGACGGCCGCTGGGCCGCGGTCGCGGCCGCGATACGGTCGTCGGGCGGCCCCGACTGGGACGCGGCCCTCGCCGAGGCGGAGCGGGGCGCCGATCCGGCCGGCGGCGCGCTCCGCGAGCGCGCGGCGACGGCCTCGCTGGTCCTGCTCTCCGGATCGGCTTCCGAGCGCGACCGCGCCGCCGCCTACGCCGAGCTGAAACGATCGGGTCGCGCGGCCTTTGCCTTGAAAGGGCTGCCCGAGGCCTTGGAAGCGCTCGACGATACGTACGGTAACCTCGGAGCCGGCGAGGATGTTTTACCGCCGTTCGGGTATCCCGGGGCTACGGGCGCGGCCCTCCTGTCGGCGGCCGCCGTCGCCGCCTTCCTCCGGCGTCGCGCGTACGGTCGCGGGGCGCGGCGCGGATCGGCCCTGCCCGTGAGCCTGGCCGTCGCCGGCGCCGCCCTGCTGGCTGTAGCGGCCCTAGCGGCCGCGGAGGACGCCAGGCCCCGCTTCGTCTGCCTCGGCGGCGTCTCGCGGAACGTACCGTCGGCCGAGGCCGAGGGCTCGGTCCTGGCGGCCGGCCGCGGCGGGCGCGTGCTCGAGGCCGCCGGCGGCTGGCTGTTCGTCGAACCGGACGGAGGCTCGGCCGGCTGGCTGGCGGCCGACGACGCGGCCGTCTACTGAGCCGGCGGGAAGGGGAGCGGGGTGGACTTCGGCGAGATACTTAAGCTGTGGGACGCGAAGGCGGGAACGCCCTCGGCGGCCGACGCCGTCCGCGGCGACGGCAAGGACGAGCCGAGGGAGCGCCGACTGACTAAGAAGGACATAGACGCGCTACCCGTCGACGCGAGGCTCGACCTGCACGGGCTTACCGCCGCGGAGGCGGAGGACGCGCTGGCGTCCTTCTTCGCGGCCGCCGAGCGCGGGGGATGCCGCAAGCTGATGATCGTCCACGGCAAGGGCCTGCATTCGGCGTCGGAGCCTGTGCTGGCCGGCGTCGTGCGCCGTTGGCTCGAGCGCAGGCCGTCGGCCGGCAAGTCCGGGCACCCGGACGCGGCCAACGGGGGGAATGGAGCTACCTGGGTACTGCTGAAGGAACGGGAGGGTCAGCGCTCGCGATAGATGATGCGGCCCCTCGAGAGGTCGTACGGAGATAGGGCTACCCGGACGGTGTCGCCGGGGACGATGCGGATGTAATGCTTGCGCATCTTGCCGGAAAGGTGGGCTAGAATGAGGTGTCCGCCATTCTTTAATTCTACCCTGAACATTGTGTTCGGCAGGGCCTCCCTGACGATACCCTCTACCTCGATAGCTTCTTCCTTGGCCACGATGCCTCCTACGGAGAAATGGGACGCTCTTGCTTGAGCGCGGCGTCCGACGCGCTATAATAGTACGGGCCGCGCGTAGGCGTGTCAACCTGCCCGTCCGGACGGTTGACAGAGACACGCAATCCATGAATAGTAACTCGCTCGTTTATATGACGATCCGGCGCCTACGGCGCCTACGCCGACGCTTGAGTATCGAGGAGGGCCCGATGGACAAGGATTTCACCGAGAAGATGCGCGAATCGTTGACCGAGATGAAGCAGGAGATCCTCGATAAACTCATCGCGACGAACGCCGATTTCAGGGCGATCGTCGAGGAGATGGACCCCAAGGACTTCGCCGACGTGGCCTCCGACGACGTCGACAGGAAGATGATAGAAGCGCTCGGCTCCCAGGACCTCAAGCGCCTGCGATCGATCGAGGCCGCCCTGGTCCGCATCCAGCAGGGCCGCTACGGCTCGTGCATGAAGTGCTCGAAACGCATCCCACAGGAGCGGCTCGAGGCCCTGCCGTACGCCGTGCTGTGCATCGACTGCCAGAAGAGCGAGGAGCGCCGTAACCGCTAGGTCGCGCCAAGCGCTACCCTAGCCCAGTTCGCACTCGAAGCGGCCGTCGGGACCTATGACTGTCAGCCTGTCGTAGCCCGCGGCCGCGGCCGCCCGAAGCCCGTCTTCTCGATGGGCGCTCAGGTGGCGGGGCTCGTGGGCGTCGGCGTTCAGGCAGACGCCTACCCCGCGCGCCCTGAATTCCTTCAGGATCCAGGCTGCGGGGTACGGCGAGTCGGTCTTGCCCCGCGCCATCCCGCCGGTATTGATCTCGACGATCGCCCCGCTCGCCGCTACCGCCTCGACCGCCGCCATGGCCGCGTCCCTGTAGCGGCGTCCCGCCTCGCTGAAGAGCCGCTGGCCCGCGTTGTTCTTTCGTACCAGGTCGAAGTGCCCGACTATATCGAAGCCGCCTGAGCGCGCGCAGGCGGCCATCGCCGCGTAGTAGTCGTCCGCCATCGCGTCGGCGTCGCCGTCGTAGAAGCGCTCGAGATGCGCGTCGAGCTTGTCCTCGGACTCGTCGACGGTGAAGCCGAAGGTCGGCTCGCCGTCGTCGTCGAGGGCGGTCGGGGACGGGGCCGGCGCTCCGTCGGGCAGTACGAAATGGACCGAGCCGATGCGGTAGTCCAGGCCAGCGCCGTCGAAGCGGCCGTCGGCCGGGCCGCACAATCCCTCGATATAGTCGACCTCCAGGCCGACGAGGACCCGCATGTCCTGGCCGTGCGCCCGGCCGAGCCCGCGGATCGAGTCCACGTACTCGCCGAGCCTGGACATCCTCATATTCCACCTCGTCCGGAACGGCAGCGGCGCGTGGGACGAGAAGCCGAGTATCGAGAAGCCCGCCCGGCGCGCGGCGTCGGCCATCGCTGCCGCGGTCGCCTTGCCGTCGCAGAATTCGCAGTGGGTATGGTAATTGGTCAGCATGGGCGGAGTATAGCGCGGCCGGCCCCGCGATGGCAACGAAGGCTCGAAGCGCGTATATGCTGTAAATATGCATAAACCCGGCCAGATATGCATGGATATACAAAAAACGCTTGACCCGGCTCGTTCGCGAATGTTACTGTGCGTGGAAACATGGCGCTTGGCGCCACGCATATCCGCTACGGGAGGCTCGCGCATGAGCAAAAAACCGTTCAAGGTGCCGCATACCTTCGTGCTGCTGTTCGCCTTGATCATCGTCGCCGTCATCGGTTCGTACATCGTTCCGGCCGGCGAATTCGATCGCGCCAAGGATCCCAATTCCGGGCGTACGGTCGTCGTCCCCGGCACGTTCCACCGCGTCGAGCAGAATCCCCAGCATCCGTTCAAGACGTTCATAGCCCTGCAGAAGGGCTCGATCGACGCGGCCGACGTCGTGTTCTTCGTGTTCTTCGTGTACGCGTCCTTCTACATCGTGCTGCAGACCGGCGCGCTCCACTCGTTCATCGGGGGGCTCCTACGGACCCTGCGGGGCAAGGAAGTCGTGCTGATACCCGTCTTCATGTACATCTTCGCGCTCGGGGGCTCGGTCTTCGGCATGTTCGAGGAGACGTTCGGGTTCATACCCCTGTTCGTGGGGCTGGCCATCGCGATGGGCTACGACGCCATCGTCGGCATGAGCATGGTCTTCCTCGCCGTGGGCATGGGCTTCGCGGCCGCCTTCATGAACCCGTTCACCGTGGGCGTCGCGCAGAAGGTGGCCGAGCTGCCGCTGTTCTCCGGCATGGGCTTCCGCGTCGTCAGCTGGTTCGTCTTCGTGACGATGGCCGTGATCTGGACGACCCGCTACGCGCTCAAGATCAAGAAGGACCCGAGCAAGAGCCTGCTCGCCGGCGTCGACATGGGCAAGCTGGCGCTGAACCACGACGAGCTGATCGAGAAGAAGGCGACCGGCCGCGACCGGCTGATCCTGATCTGGGTCGTCGGCACGATCGGCGTGCTCATCTGGGGCGTCATCGCGAAGGGCTGGTACTTCGACGAGCTGGCCGGCCTGTTCATCATCATGGGCATCGCCTCGGGCTTGATAGCCGGCTGGGGGCCCAGCAAGATAGCCGCCACCTTCCTCGAGGGCTGCAAGGACATCGTCTTCGGCGCGCTCGTCGTCGGCCTGTCCCGCGGCATCCTCGTGGTGATGCGCGAGGCCCAGATCATCGATACGGTCGTGTACGGCATGTCGCAGCCGCTCGCCGCGCTGCCCCGCTGGATAGCCGCCGAGGGCATGCTCGTCGTGCAGACCCTGATCAACTTCTTCATACCGTCCGGCTCGGGCCAGGCGGCGACGACGATGCCGATCATGGCCCCGCTGTCCGACATCCTGGGCATCTCGCGCCAGACCGCGGTGCT
>QKAK01000092.1 GCA_003247225.1 Spirochaetota bacterium
CATATCCGGAGGCCTCGGCTGGGGCGTCGTCTCGCTATCGTACGCCAGGCTCATGCTCGAGCCGTCGTTCGACGCGGCGGACTCCGGCACCTGCAGGCGCGGCGACGTCGGCCGGCTCGAGGCCAGGACCCGCGTCCCGTCCGGCCGCGACGGCGGCGTCTGGTACCGCGCCAGCTTCGACGACGCTTCCGGTTGGCTCCACGAGTCGTCGATCTCCGTGTTCAGGTCCGAGGACGAGGCTAGGAACGCGTCGGAGGCCAGGCCGTGAGCCTGCCTGAGCTGGGCGTCTTCCTGATACCGCCGCTGGTAGGGTCGGTAATCGGCCTGTTCACGAACTGGCTGGCCATCAAGATGCTGTTCAGGCCCTTGGCGGAGAAGCGCCTGCTCGGCCTTCGCGTGCCGTTCACCCCGGGCATACTGCCGCGCGAGCGCGAGCGCATGGCCCGCTCGCTCGGCGAGACGGTCGCTGTAGACCTGCTCGACGAGCGTACGGTCTCCGACCGCCTGCGCAGCCGGCCGTTCAAGGACGCCGTACGGTCCGCCGCCTTCGGGCTCGGCAAGAAGGCGCTCGGGGCCAAGCCGGGCGACCTGGTGGCGGGGTTGGACGGCGCGACCGGACGGGCGCTGCGGGACATAGCGCTCGAGCTCCTGTCGGGCGTCGCCTCGAGCGGGATCTTCGCGCGCTCGGTGTCGGCGGGCGCCGGGGCCGCCCTGGCGGCGTCCGAAGGCGTGAGGCTATCCGCGTTGGTGCCGGCCTCGGCGGTCGGGACGCTGTCCGAGTCCCTGTCCGGCCCCGAGGGAGGCGCCAGGACCGCCGCGTTCCTGACCGAGACGATGATGGGCGCCTTCGAGGCCGCCGCCGCCGAGGGCAAGGCCGTCTCCGACATCGTCGGCGCCGACAGGCTCGCGGCCTTAGCCGAGAAGGCCGTGGAAGCGGCCTATCCGGCCGTCGTCGAGGCCATGGTCGGCATGATGGCCGACAGGAAGGTCGCCGCGTCGATGGAGAAGGCCGCCGCCCGCGTCATCAGGCGCGCGCTGGACCGCTTCAACTCGGTCCAGCGCTTCTTCATCAGCCTCGGGCAGTACGACAAGGCCATCATGGAGAACATGCCGGCGACGATAGCCGACCTCGGCGAGTCGATGCGCGATATCCTGTCGGAGCCGTCGACCAAGGCCGCGGTGACCGCCAAGGCGGCGGCCGCGGCCAGGAGCTTCGCCGAGAGGCCGCTATCGAGCTTCGGCTTCATGAGCTCGGCCGAGTCCCGCGACGACGCCAGGCGATCGCTGAACCAGGCGCTCGGCGACGCGCTTGCCCGGCTCGAGCCGAGCGCCCTAGCCGGTATGATCGGCGCTTCGCTCGACCGCGCCAGCCTGGGCGGGATCGTCGAGGCCGTGCCGGGAGCGGCCGAGCGCATAGGCCCGGCGCTGGCCCGTTGGCTCGCGGGCCTCGCGTCCAAGCGCCCGTCCGACGGCTCGGCCGCCGGCGCTATCGCGGCCGCCTTCTTCGCGGCCTTCTCGTCGACCTTCGGCTCAGAGTCGTCGGGGGCGCCGCTATTCGAGGCGGTTTCGATAAGCGACGAGGCTCTCGGGGCGATCGCGGCCTCGGCCGCCGACGGCTTATCGGAGCTGGCGGCCGCCGAGAGCGGCGAGGTGCTCAAGTCTATCGATATACGCTCGCTCGTGGTTGATAAAATAGACTCGCTGGATATGATTGAAGTCGAGCGTATGATCCTAAAAGTAGTTGATAAGGAACTCGGCGCCATCACCATGTTCGGAGGCATACTCGGGGCCGTCATCGGCCTCTTCCAGAGCCTGCTATTCTTGGTGCGGTAGCGCGGGATGGGCGTAGGCCCGAGAGGTAAAAAATGAATGACGATAAGACTATACTGATAGTCGACGATACTCGTTCCTTCGCGCTCGCCGCGGCCGAAATGATCGACGGCGAGGGCTATGACGTGCACCTGGCCTTTTCGGCCGCCGAGGCGCTCGCCGAGGCCGAGCGCGTCCGCCCGCGCGTCGTGTTCCTCGACGTGGTGCTGCCGGACGGAGAGGGCTACGAGGTCTGCTCGGCGCTCAAGCGCGCCTTTATGAATAAGCCCCTCCAGGTCGTGATGATGTCGGGGGTCTACGACGCCGAGCGCATGGACCGGCTCCTGGCTACCGGCGCCGACGACTTCATCAAGAAGCCGTTCGAGGCCCTCGAATTCCAGCTGAGGCTCAAGGCCGCCCAGATCCGGCTCAAGGCCCAGCTCAAGCTGATGGACGAGCGCGAGTACTACCGCCAGGCGGTTCGCCAGGAGGAGAACCTGACGATCAAGCTGCTCGATAGGCAGCTCGGGCTCAAGGAGACGCTCGCCGACCTGGAGAGCAAGAAGACCGGGCTCGAGCGCGAGAACACCAGGCTCGCGGCGGCCGCTCGCTTCGACGTGCTGACCGGTCTCCTCAACCGCCATAGCCTGAACGCCAGGCTGGAGCTGGAGGCGAGAAGGGCCGACGCGGAGGACTCGCGGCTGTCCGGCCTCATGGTCGACGTGGACCGCTTCAAGGCGGTCAACGATTCGTACGGCCATCTCGTCGGGGACGAGGCGCTGCGCGCCGTCGGGGACGCCCTGCGGGCCTGCCTCCGCAAGGAGGACTTCGCGGGGCGCTACGGCGGAGACGAGTTCTTCGTGATCCTGCCCGGAAGCGGCGTCGAGGCGGCGCTGGCCATAGGCGAGCGCATCCGCGCCACCGTAGCGGCCGCCGAGATAAGCCTCGGCGGGGCCAGGGTGCGGGTCAGCGCGTCGATCGGCGCGGCCGAGCGACGCAAGGGCGACTCGGTGGCCGACTGGGTCGGCCGCGCCGACGCCGTCATGTACACGGCGAAGAAAGCCGGCCGCGACCGGGTGATGAGCTAGGAGACCGGCCGGGC
>QKAK01000075.1 GCA_003247225.1 Spirochaetota bacterium
GCGCCCCCGACGAGGAGGGCGATCATCGCCAGTATAGTAAGTCGCTTCATGTCGTCCTCCTTACTCGCCCGACGCTAGCGCGTCGGCTAATCCGGCCGCCGCCAGGATATTGTACAAGTATCCGCTCTCCATGTTCGGCATCGAGACGGCATCCGGTTCCGTAACTCCAGGATCATCAGTAAGGAGCGCGTATAGGTACTCGCCAGATGAATAACCGGCTGGAGGGTTCGAGGCGATACTGGCGATTACCGCTGATACGATAGCGGCCTGGGCGACGTCGCCGGCGGAGATGTCGGCGTCCTCGGCGTAGCCGTCGGTACCGATCGCGTCGCCGAGTTTCACGTAGTAATCATTAGCCGCTACGAGCGCGTCGATCATCGCGACGAAGGCGATCTCGTCGATCTCGCCATCCGCGGAGATGACCTCGTCGGGAATCATCCCGGATATGAGCGTCTCGGCGTCGGGCTCGGTCCCGCCGGAGTCTCCCGAGAGGAGGCTACCGAACAGGTCGCCGACGTTGTTGATCAGGTCGCCGGCCGGCGTGGTCTGGAGCTCGATGTTGGCGGCGAGTACCGCGAGCTCTTCGTAGGTCGCGGAATCAGTCGTGGCGGCCATCGCCTCGTCGATGTTCGTGAGCACCGTTTCCTTGAGCTCCGGATCGTCGGCGAGGGTCTCGTAGAAGGACTCGCTCTCGGACATCTCGACGAGCTCGTCCGGCGTGGCCTTCTCGATGGCGCCGGCGCTGACGCCGGCGAACGGTGCGAATACGTTAACTGATAGCAATGCGTCCAGCGCGCTGCAGGCCGTCATAGACAGCGCCACGGCGATGGCCAGGACGATCATGATAGTCCGTTTCATCGCAGTCCTCCTTACCGTCCACTGGGTGACGGTCATCTAACGATAAGTGTAGCACTCGGCTCCAATAAAACAAGCGGCATTTATGTAAATTAATCCATTCGCTCCATTATGTACGAATGAACGCAGCAGTCGCATCGACGCTCCCTCCGATCGAGGAGCCGTCGGCCGGTAGGCCGGCCTCGGGCGCGTCGACCCGGCAGGAACAGGCGCCTTCGAAGCCGTCCGGAGCGCCGCGGACCTCGAGCTTGAGGTACTCGGCGCTCGTCGCGAAGGCGGGGCCTCCGGACTCGGCCGACGACTCTATCACGGCGTCGACGATAGCGCCCGCGCGCCTGGCGGCGAAGGCGGCCTTGCCGCGCTCGGCTATGGCCTGGACGACGGCGGCGCGCTCGACGGCCACGCGCTCGGGCACCTTGGGCCGCATGTCGAAGGCGCGGGTGCCGGGGCGCGGGCTGAAGGTGAAGGCGTGCACCCAGGCCGGCTCGATCCGCTCGAGCAGGTCGACGGTATCGGCGAAGTCGTCGTCGCCCTCTCCCGGGAAGCCGAGGATGATGTCCGCGCCGATGAAGGGGTCGCCGCGGGCGGCCCTGGCGGCCTCGGCGGCGCGCAGCACGGCGTCGCGGCGGTAGCGCCGGCCCATCGACGCGAGCACGGCGTCGGAGCCGGACTGCACGGACAGGTGCAGGTGCGGCCGCACGCGCGGCAGCGTGAACGCCGCGAAGAAGCGTTCGTCGGCGCGGTCCGGCTCGTAGGACGACAGCCTGAAGGCGATATTCTCGGTGCCGGCGACCAGGGCCTCGAGCAGGCCGGGGAAGTCGAGGCCGCCCGATCGGTACTGCGACAGGTTGACGCCGGTCAGGACTATCTCCGGGACGCCGCGCGACTCGAGGGCCAGGGCCCGGCGCAGGACCTCGTCGGGGCCGAGGCTGACCGAGCGGCCCCTGGCCAGGCAGACGCGGCAGTAGGCGCAGCGGTTGTCGCAGCCGTCCTGCACCTTGAGCTGCGGGCGCGAGTGGAACAGCGCGTCTCCCGGGACGAAGGCGAAGGGGTCGGCCTCTCGGCCGGACGCGAGCGCGGCCAGCCGCCGCAGCTCGTCGAGCGGGTCGAGCCCCTCGAGCCTGGCGGCGACGAGGCCCTCGGCCATCGAGGCCAGCGCGCCCTTCCGCGAGCCGGGCACGACGACGCAGCGCGGCGCGACGGCGACGACCGCCTCCGGCTCGAGCTCGGCGTAGCAGCCGGTGACGACCGCGACGGCCTCGGGGTTGCGCCTCAGCGCCAGCCGCATCTCGCGGCGGGCCTTCTGCTCGGCCTTGCTCGTCACCGTGCAGGTATTGAAGACGACGAGGTCGGCCGGCTCGCCGGGCCCGACTACGGCGGCGCCGGCGGCCGAGAAACCGTCGGCTATGGCCTCGGTCTCGGCCTGGTTGAGCTTACAGCCGAAGGTACGGAACGATACGCGCAGCTGGCGGACGGGCGGCATTCGCTCTAGCGCCTGGTCCGGGCCAGCACGCGATCCCGTCCGCGGACGGCGTCGACGAGGCCCGGGTTGATGGCGATCGCCGCGTCGTAGGCGGCGAGGGCGTTGGCCCAGTCCGAGGCGCGCTCGCGTACGTAGCCGAGCCTGGCCCACCATCGGGCGTTGCCCGGCTCGTACTGGAGGGCCGTGCGCATCGCGATATCCGCGTGCTCGAGCCGCTCGAGCCGCAGGTAGGTCTCGCCGGTCAGGTAGTAGACGGTGCCGATGCGGGCGCCGTCGGGCAGCAGGTTGACGTAGTCCCTGAAGTGATCGAGGGCCTGCTGGTTCTTGCCCTGGTAGTAGGCGGCCTCGCCGAGGGCCTCGACGATGCGCGGGTCGCGGCGGACGGTGGTATACGCCTTGTCCGCGTACAGCTCGGCGTCGGCGTAGCGCTCCAGCGCCAGGAGCGACCAGACGAGCACCACGTACGACTCGATGTTGAGCGGATCCTCGGCCAGCTCGGCCAGGCAGACGGCCCTGGCGTCGTCGAAGCGGCCGTCGCGGTACATCTTGAGCGCGTCGGGCCTGTCCTGGGCGTAGAGGCCGCCCGCTACCGACAGCGCCAGGACGGCGGCTACGGCGCGGGCGGCGTTCGTGCGCGGCTTCATGGCTAGCGGGGAGCCCTCAGGCCTCGGTCGACGAGGGGACGCCGGTCATCGAGCAGATGCCGTTGAAGCGGCAGCCCGGCTCCATGGTCACCTCGGCCGCGGTAACGTCGCCGTCGACGCGGCAGCTGGCGTACAGCTCGACGCGGCCCGAGGCGACGATGTCGCCCTTGAGGGAGCCGCGCACGGTGACGTTCCTGGCCTTTACGTCGGCCTCGACGACGGCCTTCTCGTCGATATGGAGGTCGCTGTCGGAGACGATCGAGCCGGAGACGCGGCCCTTGATCATCATCGGCTCCTTGAAGACCATGGAGCCGGCGAACTCGACGTCCGAGGCGAGTATCGTATCGAGGGTATCTTCATCCACCACGCTGAGATGTACGTCGGTCATAGACTGCGATGATACGGTAAAGCCGCGAGCTAGGCAAGCCTGCCGAACGCGTCGTACAGCTCGGAGAACAGCTCCGGCGTCAGGGTCTCGGCGCGCGCGTCGGGCGATACGCCGGCGGCCTCGCAGGCGGCCGCGATCTGCCGCTCGGGGCGGCCGGCCGCCTTGAGGTTATTGCGCAGGGTCTTGCGCCTCGAGCTGAAGCACGCGCGCGTGAACCCGGTGAAGGCCTTGTCGCCGGAGTGGGCCACCGCGTCCGGCCTGGCCTCCATCGTGACGACCGACGAGCTGACGCGAGGCTGGGGCCAGAACGAGCCGGGCGACAGGTCGAAGACGGACTTGACCGCGTAGGCGGACTGGCACAGCACCGAGAACGCCGAGTAGTTCTTGGTCGAAGGAGCCGCGCACATGCGCTGGGCGGCCTCCTTCTGCACGGTGAAGACCATCCGCGGCGGGCGGACGCCTCCCTCGATCAGGGCCGCGATGATGGCCCCGGCGGCGTTGTACGGCAGGTTGCCGAACGCGAGCTCCGGCCTGCCGTCGGCCTCGAAGGCGGCGCGCCAGGTCTTGACGAAGTCGCCCTCGTAGAGCCTGAAGCCGGGCGTCGAGCCGTAGGCGCCGCGGATGAACTCGGCGAAGCCCTTATCGATCTCGAAGGCGCTCAGGGCCAGGCCCAGGAGCAGCGCCTCCCGGGTCATCGCGCCGGCGCCCGGGCCTATCTCCCAAGCGCGCGCGCCCGGCTCGGCGCCGAACAGGGCGGCTATGCGGCTCCTGGCGCGGCCCGAGACCAGGAAATTCTGGCCGTACTTCTTGCGCATGCCGAGGCCGAGGCCGTCGAGCATGGCGGACAGCTCCGAGGGGGCGTCGTAGTTGACGGGGAGCGGCACGGCGTCGGGATTCGATGCGGTAGGCGACATGGGGCCAAGCATACACGAACGCGGCGGCGCAGGCAACGACGCAGGCCAGCGCGGCGCGCTCTCCGGGCCGGTCCTCGGGCAGCGCTATCGACGGCAGTCCGGCCGCCGCCTCGACGACGGCGACGAGGGCGCGGTACGGCAGGGCGCAGGCGAGCCGGACGGCCGGTGCGGCCCAGGGCAGCAGGGCGACGACGAGGGCCCCGACGAGGCCGGCCCAGATCAGCGCCGCGACGAGCAGCCCGGCCAGCGCGCTCGCGACCGGGGAGAACGGGTTGAGCGTCCCGAAGGCTACGAGCGACAGCGGGGCCGTGGCCGCGAGCGCCGCGAAGCCGACGGCTACCGCCCCGGACGCGGGCGGCGGCAGCCAGCGCCGGAGGCCGAACTCGTAGGGCCCGCCGAGGACGCCGATGCCCGCGACCGCCAGGTACGACAGGCGGAACGACAGCTCGTGGGCCTCGGCCGGCGCGACGACGACGGCGGCGACGAACACCGACGACAGCGTGACGACGGCCTTCTGCGGTCGGTCGGCCGCGACGAGGGCGCTCGCGGCCAGGAACGTCGCGACGGCCCGCGCGACCGACGGAGACGCGCCGACGAGGTACAGGTAAGCCGCCGCTATGACGCAGGCTATCGCCCGCGCGCGCCGCGGGCCGAGCGCGAAGCCGAGCAGGACCGATACGAACGAGGCCAGGATCCCGACGTGCTGGCCGGACAGCGCCAGGATATGGGCGCAGCCCGCGGCCCTGAAGCCGGACGACAGCTCAGGGTCCAGCTCGTCGCGGACGCCGACGACGAGGGCCTCGAGAAGGGGGCCGGCCTCGCCTCCGGCAGCCCTGAGCGCATCGAGGGCGCCGGACCTGAGCGCGGCCCGAGCGGCCTCGGCGGCCGGAGGCGGCCCGATCGCCTCGACGCCGGCCGCGTCGACGAAGGCGTACGGCGCGGCGAGAGCGTCGCGCCAGGCGCCGCCGCCGGTCCTCGGCGCTAGGAGGCCGCGCTTCAACGCGACGCGCAGGCGCTGCCCGCGCACCGGCGCCGTACAGCGAAGCGACTTGCCGCGAGGCGAAGCGCCGGCCGGAAGGCCGCGAACGTAGACGACGACGCGGCCGGCGGCGGCGGCGCGTTCCCCGTCGCGGCCGAGCGCCGCTTCCAGCTCCAGCTCGCAGGCGAGGAGGCCGCCGGCGGTACGGGTCGGGTCGGCGGCGACCCGCGCCTCGTAGGCGGCCGCGCCGGGCGCGTACAGCCCGACGAGACCCGGACAGAACCGCGCCGAGCCGGCCTCGACGCGGGCGTGGCACCAGGCCCCGCAGCCCAGCCCGGCGGCCAGGGCCGCCGCGAGAACCGAGGCGGTTCGCCGCGAGGCGGCGGCGCGCAGGCGCCGCCTCGGACCCGGGCATATCGTCGACCTTGGGTTTTGAACACAGCGTAGGACGAACGCCAGGACGGCAGCGAGCGCGGCCGCGGCGCAGGCGATAGCCCTCGAGCCGGGGCCGGGAGGCAGGTAGAGCGCGGCGGCCATCCCGACGGCCGCGGCGACGACCGGCGGGACGGAGGCGGCTAGCGACTCGATAGAGGACGCGCGCGGAGCGCTTAAGTGGGCGGCCACGCCTGGATACGCGGCGCGGAGCTACGGCGCCTGCGGGGCCTAGCTACCAGCGCAGCTTCTGGAGCGCGTCTCGTGCGGCCTTCTTGACCGTCTCGGGATACTGGAGGTAGCCGATGTACAGGAGGTAGTCGAACGCGGCCTTGTCGCCGAGGCGCCCGAGGTTGTTGACGACCGCGAGCGTGACCTGCTCGTCGAACGACTTGCCCTGCTCGGTCTCGGTGTTGATCAGCTGGAGGTACAGCGCGAGGGCCTGGGCGGCCTCGGCGGTGCCCATCGCGCCGAGCAGCGCGATCGACTCGAGGAAGTTCGACTTGGAGACCTGACCCCGATTGTACTGCACCTGGAAGTCGTAGAAGTGCTTGATCGCCAGCGGGGAGGCCTTCTGCCACTCCCTGGCCGTCAGCTCCCTGGCCGCCTGGGTGCGCATGGACAGGATGTAGGCCTGGTCGCCGGACGCCGGGCTCTGGTACGACACGCCGACCGACAACGCGACCTCGGCGAGCTCGCCGCGGCGCTCCTCCGGCAGGGCGCCGCCGCGCAGTCCGGCCTCGAGGGCGGCGGCCTTGTCGGGCGGCGGGCTCGAGCGGATGACCTCGGCGAGGAAGGCCGCGTAGTCGCCCTTGAGGGACGCCATCGCGGCGCCGGCCCGGTCGGTGACGGCCTTGCCGATGGAAGCGGTGTAGGCCGAGAAGAGGTACGGGAACGACGACGAGTCGCCGAGGCGCCCGAGCGCGTACAGGGCCGCGTCGAGCACGGCCAGGTCGATCCGGACGCCGGACTTGGCGAGCGACACCTGGGTGTCGACGAAGGCGTTGAGCTCCTTGAGGATGTCGGGGTTACCCGCGGCCACCTCGGCCAGGGTCTGCAGGAGCGGCACGCGGACGAGGGCGTCCTTATAGATGCCGAACAGCTCCCAGAGATGGCCGGCGGCCGGCGCGTACTTGTACTTGCGCACCATGTTGACCGACAGCACCGAGATGTCGCGCAGGAGCGCGTCGGTCGACAAGAGCGACGCGTTGCCGAGCACGAACTGGATCGCCGTGTCGTACAGGGGCCCCATGTCGACGCCGTCGTAGGCCGAGGCCTCCTTGAGCAGCTCCAGCTTGGTGCCGAGGCTCGAGCGCACGAAGTTCCTGCGGTAGGTGTCTATGAGCTCGGACGATTCCTGGGCCGACGCGCCGGTGAGCGCGACGGCCAGCGCGAACGCTATCGCTACGCGGATCCTATGCATCGTTCCCCCGTCCGTTAAACTTATACCGAAAACGGCCGGTCGTCCAGTTCGGGCGCCCGCCGCTCGGGATCGCCCGGCCCGACGTTGTAGACGTGCGATCGGATGACGTTGCGCATGCGCGGGCTCGGCGTCATCGCCTCGACGTGCAGCAGCGACTGGTTCTTCTCCACGTCGTACTCGGAGCCCTTGACGGTGCCGCTGACGACGATCTGGTCGTCGCCTATGTAGAACTGGGCCTTGACGAGCAGGCCTATCCTGGCCTTGCCGCCTATCAGCACCGACACGCCGTCCTCCGACAGGTCCTGCACGACGCACTTGAGTCCGGGCACCCGCTCCGGCTTCTCGTAGGCGCCCTCGAGGCGCTTGAGCAGGTACAGGTAGGCCGGCATCCTCGAGCGGACGCGCAGCGACCTGCGCTTCTGCGTGCGCAGGAGCGACTCCGAGTGCCCGAGCTGCAGCACCGGGATGTCGCGGATGCGCAGGTCCTCGAGCACGTAGGTATCGAACACGTAGCCGGCGTCCTCCTGGCGCCAGAAGTACACCGAGACGCGCGCTCCCTTCCACTGGAAGCCCGGCGGCACCCTGGCCCCGACCGGATAGGAGACGACCAGGTAGCGCTCGTTCGAGTCGATCACCGTCGACGAGTAGACGCCGACGCCCTCGACGAGCACCCTGATGCGCTGGTTGGCCCGGATGAAGCGGGAGCTGGTGATGCCGGCGCGATACTTGGGCTGCTCGAACTCGAGCCGCTTGCGGAATTCGTACAGCTTCTCCATGAAGGCGATGGCGCCGCGGTCGCGCTCCTTGCCCTCGGCGCGGTACTTCTTGGCGAAGGCCTTGATGCAGGCGTCGAGCTCGCGTATCGACCAGAGCGCGGCCGTCGGGTCGGGCACCCCGGCTATCCGGCACATCTCCATGACGGCCCTGGCCTCGGTGAACGTGAACCCCACCTCCTTGCCGCGGGCGTAGTACTCGAGCGGCGAGAAACGCCTATCGCCCCGCAGGAGCAGGGTCAGCGTCACGAAGAGGAGTAGCACGACGACGATGAGCAGCAGGTTCACCATGGCGAAGCTCCGTCCTGACAGTATATACTGGCGCGATGGATACCGATAGCGCCCGCGCGACCTGGGCCGAGCCGCTGCTCGTCACCCTCGCCGTAGCCGGCCCCGGGCTGATCCCGTACCAGCCGCCGGCGACCGGAGCCGTCGCGTGGCTGGCCGGCTCCGCGCTGCAATCGTTCTCGCAATTCACGCTCCTGCTTGTCATTATCGGCCTCGGGCGCCGGCTACGTGAATACGGCGTGGCCAAGCCGTCGGCCAGGGACGCCGTCGTAGCCGCCGGGGTCTTCGCCGCGATGCTCTGCGCCGCGACGGCCGCGGCCGCGCTCGTTCCGGTATCGGCCGCCGCTACCGCGCCCCTGGCGGACGGCGCGGCCCCGGCGGCGCTCGCCGCCCTGTCCGCGGCCTTCGCGATCGCGGTGGCCTACCGCGAGGAGCTGTTCTACCGCTGCTACCTGCTCGGCGCGCTGACCGGGCGCGGGGCCGGCGCCTTAGCCGCGGCGGCCGTCTCGACGGGGCTGTTCGCGGCCGGCCACGCCTACCAGGGGCCGGCCGGCATGATCTCGGCGGCCGTCGTCGGCTCGGCCCTGGCCGCCGCCAGGCTGCGCGGCGCCAGGCTCCACGGGCTGGCCTGGGGCCACGCGGCCTACGATTTCGCGGTGCTGCTCGCGGGGTTCGGCGTCGCCGCCTGAGGGAGCGGCCGCGAAATAGCTACGGATCGCTCGAATCCATGCATAAGCTTCGTAACACTACCCAATCGCTCCCGCAGGCGGTATTATAGAGCGATGCAAGCAATAGACCGCTTAAAGTCAGACCTGGACGACTGGGTCCGCCGATCCGGCCGCGCTCCCGGCAACCGCGAATTCGACTCGCTGCGCGACACCTTCGCGCGCTCGGTGCCGAAGGTGCCCGGCGAGACCATGGCCGCCCTGTTCACCACCTTCCTGTCCCGCTACGGCTCGGGCGGCGACGAATCCTCGGCCGCGGCCATCGACTGGCTGGCCGGCGTCGGCTCGCTGCTCCTATCCGACTACGACGGCACGCCGTTCACGCGCGACGACTGGGAGGAGATCCGCGAGATCGTCACCGTGGACTCCGGCGAGATAGACATGGACACCCTGAGCTACGTGCTCGGGCAGGCGCTCGAGCACGGTGCCGTCTAAGGCTCGGGAAACCGAACCCTCTGGGTTCGACGAGCCCTCCGGGTTCGACGAATCCGGGTGGTTCGGCGACGACGGCTTCTGGACCGACTACGCGCCGCTGCTGTTCGGCGGCGAGCGCTGGGCCGAGGCCCCGGCGGTCGTCGACGCCGTCCTGGCCCTGAGCGGGGCAGAGCCGGGCTCGCCGGTGCTCGACATGTGCTGCGGTCCGGGCAGGCACGCGCTCGAGTTCGCCTCGCGCGGCCACCCGGTGGTCGGCGTCGACATCACCGAGCCGTACCTGGAGGCCGCCCGCGATAGCGCTTCGGCGATGGGACTGTCCGCCGAGTTCGTACGCGGCGACGCCCGGTCCTGGAGCCGGCCTGGCGCGTTCGCGCTCGCCGTCAACCTGTACACCAGCTTCGGCTATTTCGACTCGAAGGCCGAGGACGAGGCTATGCTCGCGAGGCTCGCCGAGAGCCTCGCGCCGGGCGGCGCCCTCGTCATGGAGATGGTCGGCAAGGAGACCGCCGCGCGCGACTTCACCGACGGCGAATGGTTCGAGCGGGACGGCCGCCTCGTGCTGACCGAGTTCACGGTGGTCGGGGCATGGGAAGGGCTGCGGAACCGCTGGGTCTTCGTCGACGGCGACGGCAGGCGCGTCGACCGCTCCTGGGTGCAGCGGCTCTACGCCGCCTCCGAGCTGCGGGACGGCCTCCTCCGATCGGGCTTCTCGTCGGCCGAGATCTACGGCTCCTGGGCCGGGTCTCCCTACGACCAGGCCGCCGAGCGCTTGATAGCGGTCGCCAGGAAGGCTTAGGGCCGCTTTTTCTAGCGCCTAGCGTATAAAAAGGCCTTCCGCGGCGGCTTGCCACTCGATTTTTTGCCGAAACGGGCCGATACTACTAAGGGTAGTCGTATCCAATCACAATCTGGTCAGAACGGAAGAAGCCATGGCTAAGATCGGAATCCGCCTAGCGGACGGCAAATTCTATTCGATTCTCGAGGACGGCCAGGCGGCCAAGAAGCGCCTCGTCGTCACGACGGTAAAAGACGATCAGCCGAGCGTCCAGATCGACGTCTACCGCTCGTCGGAGTCTTCGGAAGACTACGTCGGCAGCCTGATCATCGAGAACATCCCGCCGAGGCCGTCCGGAGAACCCGATATACGGCTCGACCTGACCCTCGACGACGACGGCAACCTGAACGCCTTCGCCCGCGAGGAGGCTACCGGCGAGCACCAGGCCCTGACGGTGTCGCTCAAGTCGCTGGCCGAGGAGGAGAAGTACGAGATCCCAGATTTCGACTTCCAGGAGGACGAGGCCTTCGACCTGTCGACCGACGAGCTGCCCGACGAGAATCCCTTCGAGTCGACCGTGATCGACGAGGGCGAGTCCGAGGCTCCGTTCGAGGCCGAGGGATCCGAGGATAGCATCCCGAGCTTCGACGATAGCGAGCCCGCCGCCGAGGAGCCCGACCGGCCGAGGCGCGCCTCGCCGCTCCTGATCGGCATACTGGCGGCGCTCGCCACCGCGCTGATCCTGGCGGCCGCGTTCTTCATCTACCGCTGCACCGCGGATCGCCAGGCGGAGCCGCCGCAGGCCGCCTCGGCGCTCCGGCGCCGGCTCCGGTGCCCGCCCCTACGCCGGCGCCCGAAGCGGCCAAGGTCGAGACGCCGGCTCCCGCTCCGACTCCCGCGCCCGCCCCGGCAAAAAAAGAGGGCACCTGGCATAAGATCAAGTGGGGCGACACGCTCTGGGACATATCGATCACCTACTACCGGACCCCGTGGCTGTATATGACGATAGCCAAGGCCAACAAGATCAAGAACCCCGACCTGATCA
>QKAK01000153.1 GCA_003247225.1 Spirochaetota bacterium
CCATGGCCGCCGTGGCCATGGCCGCCGTGGCCCTACTGGCCGGGTGCAGCCTCGATTACGGCGACGGCCTGGCGGAGGACCTCTCCGAGAGCGTGCCGGACACGGTCGTCTACGGCTTCTCGCATACCGTGATAGAGCGGGGCGTGCCGAGCTTCCGTATCGAGGCCGAACGGGCCGAGTCGTACCAGGCCAAGCGGCTGATGGTCCTGTCGGGCGTGCGCTTCAGCGAGTACGGCCGCGACGGCGTCGAGCTGCTATCCGATGGCGGCGCCGAGCGCGCGGTGTTCCATACCGATACCGAGAGCGCCGAGCTGTCGGGCTCGGTGCGCTTCTACTACGCGCCCGACGGCCTCTCAGTGGAGTCGGGCTACCTCGAGTGGGACGGCGAGGCCCGCCGCCTATCGAGCCGGGCCGATACCGTCACGACGCTGCGCGACGACGACGGCTCTGGCCTGTCGGGCTCCGGCTTCTCGGCCGACGCCGCCAGCAGGTCCTTCGAGTTCGGCAACCGCGCCGACGGGCGCTTCGTCGCCGCCGATGATAGCGTCGCCGCAGGTGACGCCGCCGATCCCGAGCAGGCCGAGGAGCCGTCGCGATGAGCCCTCGCCGCCCCGCCCTCGTCGCCGTTGCATTAGCCATAGCCCTGGCGTCCGCCGCGGCCGACGACTTCTCGTTCTCGGCGGACTCCATGTCCGGGGCCATGGCCAAGGGCCGCGAGCGGGCCGTGCTGGTCGGAAACGCGGTCGTCGTGTCGGGCGGCATGCGCATCACCGCGGACAGGATAGAGCTGTACGGCGACGACTTCAGGTTCGCCGAGTGCTCCGGCCGGGTCTCCGTGGTCGACGACGAGAAGGGCCTGCGGCTGACGACCGAGCGCCTGTTCTACGACCGGCGCGACAAGCTGTCCAGGCTGACCGGCCCCTCGGTCATGGAGGACAGGCAGAACAAGGTCGTCATCAAGGGCGACTATATCGAGAACGACGACCAGCGGAAGATAGCGATCGTGCAGGTAAACGTGCGCATCCTTAAGGAGAGCCTGTCGTGCCGAGCCGAGTTCGCCCGCTACGACCGCTCGGCCAAGTCGCTCGAGCTGTCCGGCTGGCCGACGGTGCGCCGCGACGGCGACCTGTACAGCGCCGAGACCATACTCGTCGACCTGGACACCGAGGATATCACGCTCGTCGGCTCGGTTTCCGGATCGGTCGCGGCCGGCAAGAAAGAGGCGGCGCCCGACGACGGCGCGGCCCCGGCGGTCGAGGGGACGGACGCCCCGCCGGACGCCCCGCCGGACGGCGGGGCCGAGGCGCCGCCGCCCGAGGGCGGCCCGGGGGCTCCTTCCGGCGACGGCCAGGATCAACCGCCGGCCCCGCCGGCCGGGGAGGCTCCATGAGCGACGCGACGCCTACTCAAGCCGACGGCCACGTGCTCGAGGCCCGGGGCCTCAATAAGCGCTTCGGCCGCAAGGTGGCGGTCCGGTCGGTAGACTTCTCAATGCGAACGGGGCAGATAACCGGGCTGCTCGGGCCGAACGGCGCCGGCAAGACGACGGTGTTCTACATGATAGTCGGGTTCCTCAGGCCGAACGGCGGCACGGTATCCCTCGACCATCACCTCCTGTCGGCCCTGCCGATGTACAAGCGCGCCAGGCTCGGCATAGCCTACCTGCCGCAGGAGCCGTCGGTGTTCAGGAAGATGACCGTCGAGCAGAACGTACGGGCCATCCTGGAGACCAGGCCGGACCTGGACTCCCGTTCGAGGCAGCGGGCCCTCGACGAGCTGCTCGAGGAGTTCGGCATATCGTCGCTGCGCAGGCAGTACGCCTACACCCTGTCCGGCGGGGAACGCCGCCGTACCGAGATAGCCAGGGCGCTGGCAATAAAGCCAAAATTCCTGCTGCTCGACGAGCCGTTCGCGGGCATCGACCCGATAGCCGTGCACGAGATCAAGGGCATCGTCCGCAGGCTGTCGGACAAGGGCATAGGCGTGCTGATCACCGACCACAACGTGCGCGACACGCTCGAGATAACCCACGAGGCCCATATCATCAACAAGGGCGAGATACTCGTCTCCGGGGACCGGGACGCGATACTTGAATCGGAGCTGGCAAGGCAGATATACTTGGGCGAGACGTTCCGAATGTAGCCTTCTCACGCCGAGGGACGGGGTCCCGACGGCTTATCGTGCGAAACTTGACGGCACGATAGGCCCGTGCTACATTGAAGTACCCGGTTACGGGCTCCCTCATCACTTATCCCAATGGAAGACAGATGCGATACTTTGACACTCATGCCCACATCGGGCTTATCTACGATGATCCTATCGAGCAGCTGCTCGCCTGCCAGCAGGCTAAGCAGTACGGCGTCCAGCGGATCGTCAGCATATGCAACAGCCTCATGGATTTCTTCCAGGTCTACGAGAGCCTGAAGACGTCGGAGCACGTGTACCACGCGGCCGGCGTCTCGCCGTCCGAGGTGGCCTCTCCCGGCCGCGACTGGCGCGCCAAGCTCGACGAGGCGCTCAAGCTGCCCCGCGTCATCGCCGTGGGCGAGATCGGCCTGGACTACTACCATCGCTACGGCGACAAGGACAGCCAGATCGAGCTGTTCATCGACCAGCTGGACATCGCGGCCAAGCACGACCTGCCGGTCGTGATCCACAACCGCGAGGCCGGCAAGGACGTGCTCGACGTGCTGCGCGACCGCCTGCCCCCGGCCGGCGGCGTGCTCCACTGCTACTCCGAGAACGCCGAGTACGCCCTGCGCGCCCTCGACCTGAACCTGTACTTCTCGTTCGCCGGCAACCTGACCTACAGGAACGCCAAGAACCTGCACGAGACCGTGCGCGTGCTGCCGCTCGACCGCATCCTGGTCGAGTCCGAGGCGCCGTTCATGGTGCCGGCCAAGTACCGCGGCAAGCGAAACAAGCCCGAGTACCTGCCGGCGACTGTCGACGACCTGGCCATGCTGCTCGACCTGCCGGTCGAGGAGGTGGCCGAGGCGACCTACCAGAACGCATGCAGGCTGTTCCGCGTGCCCGAATGATACCGCGGGCCGGCTAGAGCGGCCGGCGGAGACGATAGGAGGCGCCCCGTAGCACGGGCGCCTTTTTTTACGCTACATTCTTCCCGGAGACACCATGAACCTGCACGTACCGGTTCGCGTCGGGTCGTACACGACGCGCGGCAACCTGTTCCTGGCCCCGGTGGCCGGATACTCCGACGCGGCGTTCCGCTCGATCTGCGCCGACGCCGGCTGCGACCTGGCCTTTACCGAGATGGTCAGCTCCGAGGCGCTGACCCGCGGCCACCTGAAGACCGAGGTCCTGCTGGCCAGGGAGGACAACGAGCCCGACTACGCGGTCCAGCTGTTCGGCTCGAGGCCCGAGACGATGGCCGCGGCCGCCGTCATAGTCGCCGAGCGGTGGCGACCGGCGCTGATCGACGTCAATTGCGGCTGCCCGGTACCTAAGATAGTCAAGACCGGGGCCGGATCTGCCCTGATGCGCGACCCGGAACGGATACGGGCCATCGTCGCCGCGATGACCGGCGCGGTCCGGACGCCCGTCACCGTGAAGATACGGCTGGGCTGGGACGATTCCAGCGTGAACTACCTCGAGGCGGCCGCGGCCGCGGTCGAGGGCGGCGCGTCCGCGGTCACGCTGCACGCGCGGACGAGGGAGCGGGGCTACGCCGGCACCGCCGACCGCCGGGCGTTCTTCGCGCTGGCGGACGCGCTACCGGTGCCGGTGTTCGCGTCGGGCGACCTGTTCTCGGCTAAGGCCGCCGTGGATATCCTGTCCGGCGGCCGCGTCGCCGGAGTCATGTTCGCCAGGGGAGCGATGGGCGACCCGTTCATCTTCTCGAGGGCCCGAGCGGCCCTGGAGGGGCTGCCCGAGCCGGCCGAGACCGCCGCCGAGCGCATGTCGGTCGCGCGGCGCCACCTCGGGCTGTCCCTGCGCCATTACGGTGAGAGGACGGCCTGCGTCGAGTTCAGGAAACAGGCCTGCGCCTACCTCAAGGGCGTACCGGGCGGCGCCGAGCTGCGCAGGCTGGCCGTAGGCTGCTCGACCCTAGCCGATTACGACGGCTTCTTCGACGCCTGGGCGGCCGAGGCCGCCAGGCGCGCCTAGTCGGTCGATCGCCGCTTGAGCCAGGCCTGGAGCCGCGCCTCGAGGATATCGTTCCGGTCGCCATCCGGGGGGTTGGGTCCGGTCTGCTCGAGCAGGAAGGGCAGCACGATCGCCTCCTTCATGGCCGGCCACTGGGCCGGGAGCACGTTCGGCGGCGATAGGTAGCCGGCGGGCGGCAGCTTGCCGAGCAGCGACGGATAATAGAGCGGGAAGAGCTTCTCGTTGACCGATCGTATGGCCGAGAAGCCGCCGGCGACGCCGAACGACGACTCGATCGAGCGATAGCGCTTGGCGTCCTCGAGGATGGCCCGCTGGGTCTCCTCGGAATAGAACCACTTGATGAACGCCTCGGCGGCCTGCCTGCCCTCGCCCTTCCTGCAGATCCCCGCGTAGACGATATCCTCCTCGACCGGGATCGAGTTCGATCGCGATAGCCAGCGGATGGCCAGCGACGCCCGGCGCTCCTCTGATATCACGAAGAACTCGGACGAGCTCATCGCGGCGAAGCCGATGCGGCCTTCCTCGACGGACCGGTATTCCGGCAGGTAGAGGTACTTGAACTGGAATTCGTCTTCCTTGGCGGCGGAGCCGTTCGCGCGCTCCGACCAGGCGCGGATATAGGCGACGCTCGAGTCCAGGGCCTCGCGGTCCCACTTGAGCGGCGCGCCCTCCCTGAAGCCGGCGCCGAGCAGGCCGACGGCCGAGAACAGGAACTCCGGCGACCAGCGGGGCCCGAAGCCCATGTTCGTGACCGACGCCTTGGACGACTTGTTCAGCCCCGCCCCGAGCGACTCCAGGTCGGCGAGGTCGATGACGAAGCCGTCGGGCATCGACGGCTCGAGCCCGCGGTCGAACACGATAAGCGGCAGGTTGAACGACACCGGGAGCAGGATCTGCCGCCCCTCGTAGTTGCCGAGCTCGAGCAGCCCCGCGTAGAAGGAGCTGGGGTTGACGATGAGGTCGGAGAAGAGGTGGTCGAGCGCCTGGAAGCTCGACCGGGAGCGGGAACTCTTCAGGTAACGGCCTATCACGAGCGACGGCTTGTCGGCGCGCCGCTCGAGGGTCTCGGCGACCCTTTCGTCGTATGACACGTTGACGCGGAAGCGATCCTGCTGCGTATTGAAGGCCGCCGCGTAGATGGCCATCTGCGGGACGTCGGTGAGCAGTTCCGCGACCGGAGTCTCCACGAGGCCGCAGGATGACAGGGCGATGCAGCACGCGGCCAGCAGGGTTCGCCGGGCCGGCTTGTCGATGGTCGCTTTCGTCATGCGTCGAGAGTATCCTGGACCGCGGGCCTTGCTCAAGCGGACTATCCGTACCGAATCGATAGAATCCATATAGCGCCTCCAGGCATTAACCGGTATACTAAGGCCATGCAGATCAAGACGCCCGAGGTCTACTCGATGATCGAGGCGATAGGGCATCACTACAAGAACAATATCTCGAACCGCTTCACCAGGGGAGCGCTATCGCTGCTGGTGCTCGATAACGCGACGTGGAACCAGATCGAGGAACTGACCGAGAAGTCGGATAACTACCGCTACCAGGGCTATCACCTGGACGAGCTGTACGGCCTGATACTCGCCATGGCCCGGTTCATCGCCGCCGCGAGGAAGCAGGGGGCCCAGACGCTCAGGTACGGCAGCGTCGACAAGCTGAACGCCCAGGATAGGGTGCTGCGCGACATGGTCGTCAACAACTTCGCGTCGAACCTGAACATACTGGCCGACTCGGTGAACAGGCTGTACGTCAAGGTCGTCGAGATCGACAAGGAGGCCGCCGCCGGCCGGCAGCCCGTCTATACCCGGTTCCCGGACCTCGGGGAGCTCGGCCGGTACCTCGTCGGGTGATAGTCGAGGACTTCGCGGCCGGCCGCGTATCTTGACATTATCGCGCCGTTTATTTACTATTCGGTGCCTTGAGTTGGAGCGGTGTCCGAGCGGTTTAAGGAGGCGGTCTTGAAAACCGTTGTGCCGTAAGGCACCGGGGGTTCGAATCCCCCCTGCTCCGTCGGACGCTTTCGGGCGCTAACTGGAGAGGTGCGAGAGTGGCCGAATCGGGCTCCCTGCTAAGGAGTTGTGCCTCTCAAGGGCACCGGGGGTTCGAATCCCCCCCTCTCCGTAGATGTAAGAAGAGGGCCTTTTTGGTTGCCGATAGTCGTCGCGTCGGGGGATTCGAACCGAATCCTCGCCGAGCGTAGCGAGGAAAAGGCGCCAGGACGGCGCCGAAAGAGGATGAGGTGGGTCGACGAAGCGCGTAGGACGCGCGCGAGGAGACCGAATCCCCTCCTCTCCGTAGTATTTAATAGACGGGCCTTTATTAGGTCATTGGTCTTTAACATGAGGTTATAGCTCAGCTGGATAGAGCGTCAGATTGCGGATCTGAAGGTCGGAGGTTCGAATCCTCTTAGCCTCACTAGTTTTTTGGAGAGATGCGAGAGTGGTTGAATCGGGCGGTCTCGAAAACCGTTAAACCCGCGAGGGTTTCGGGGGTTCGAATCCCCCTCTCTCCGTAGAGCAAATGCGGAGACCGTCTGGTGAGAGGTCCTTTCGATGATCGATGGGGATTCGAACCGAGTCCCCGCCGACCAGCGGGAGGAATAGGCGCCAAGGATGGCGCCGCGAGGGGACGAGGCGGGTCGACGAAGCGCGCAAGGCGCGCGCGAGGAGACCGAATCCCCCTCTCTCCGATAGGCCGCCCTCGCAGGCGGTTTTTTTTGAGCTTCGTAGGTAAGAATGGCTTCGTGGTTTCTTTGGAGAGATGTCCGAGTGGTTTAAGGTCCACGCTTGGAAAGCGTGCGTGCTCACAAGGCACCGGGGGTTCGAATCCCCCTCTCTCCGTCGTTGATATCGGCCGCAGCGAACGATTTACTGCGACTGTTTTCCTTTCCGTTGAGAGAGGGGGATTCGAACCGAGTCCCCGCCGACCAACGGGAGGAAAAGCCGGCAGGATGCCGGCGGAAGGGGATGAGGCGGGTCGACGAAGCGCGTAGGACGCGCGCGAGGAGACCGAATCCCCCTCTCTCCGTCGTTATTACCGGCCGCCGCGAACGATTCACGGCGACTTTCTTCGAGCGCTGGTAGCCAGGCCCTACGCTATCGGTCGCCGCCTAACTCCGCCAGGTCCGGAAGGAAGCAACGGTAAGCGGTTGGCCGTTGTGCCGTAGTCAGCCTGGCTACGAGCGCTCGAGGTTTCTTAGGCGGCTTGCCTCGCGCCACCCTCCGTGCTATCCTCCGCTCATGCCGTACGAGATAACCGCCACTCGAAAACGACCCCAGACCTTCGACGATCTGGCCGGCCAGGACTTCGTGTCCACGACGCTCCGGGCCTCCATCGCGAGCGGCAGGATCGCCCACGCGTACCTGTTCTCCGGTCCGCGCGGCTGCGGCAAGACGAGTACCGCCAGGATACTCGCGAGGTCGCTCAACTGCGAGCGCGGCCCAACGGACAAGCCCTGCGGCGCCTGCGACTCGTGCCTGTCCATCGCCAAGGGCTCGTCGCTCGACGTGATAGAGATAGACGGCGCCTCGAATACGTCGGTGGAGAACGTCCGGCAGATCAAGGACGAGGTGCTGTTCCCGCCGAACTCGTCGAAGTACAAGATCTACATCATCGACGAAGTGCACATGCTGTCGAACAGCGCCTTCAACGCGCTCCTGAAGACGATAGAGGAGCCGCCGCCCTATATCGTCTTCATCTTCGCGACGACCGAGCTGCACAAGGTCCCGGCCACCATCAAGAGCCGCTGCCAGCAGTTCAACTTCAGGCTGTTCTCGCTCGACGTGATCAAGGGCCTCCTCCGGAGCGCCGCTGACGATATCGGGGTAGAGGCCGACGACGACGCGCTCCTGTGGATCGCCCGCGAGGCCACCGGATCGATGCGCGACGCGTACACGCTGTTCGACCAGGTAGCCTCGTTCTCGGACGGCCGCATCACCGCGGCCAAGATCCGCGATAAGCTCGGCCTCGTCGGGAGCGAGCGGATGGGCGCGTTGATGGGCCTCTGCGCGGCGGGAGACAGGAAGGCCGCGCTCGAGACCCTCGACGCCATACTCGACTCCGGCGTGTCGGTGGAGCAGTTCGCCTCCGACGCCGTCTCGTACGCCCGGTCCTTGCTGCTGATAGCGAGCGGGGTCGAGCGGGAGAGCCTCCTGGGCGCGCCGAGGTCGTCGTTCCCGGCCGCGCTGACCGAGGCTCTCGACGCGCCGCGCCTTGAGCGCGTGCTGTCGGGCCTGTTCGACCTGTACCGCGATATGCGCTATAGCGTCAACCCGCGCTGGGAGCTCGAGCTGGCCGTCTCGAGGCTATGCGCGATACGCGACTACGTGCCGCCGGCCGAGCTCTCGAGGACGGTCCGCGACATGAAGGCCGCCATCGTCGACGGCAAGGCGCCGGGCGCGGCGGCGGTGGGATCGGCGTTGCGCGACGCCGCGGGCCAGGCGCCGACATCCGCCGGCTCCGGCGCGGAATCGCCTCGGGCGGCGCCCGCGCCGGCTTTCCGAGCCGAGCCGGACGCCGAGCGGCCGGTCGAGGAGCAGAACCGGGCAGATCCGCGAGCGGCAGCGGCCTCCGGCCCGGACGTCGACGCCATCGATACCGCGGCGCTCAGGGCCTCGCTGCTGGCGGCCGTCGGGAAGAACAGGGTGGTCCTGTCGACCTGCCTGGAGCGTTCCGGCGACTGGGCCGTCGAAGGGGACAGGCTGGTCATCCATTGCCAGAACGGCTACGACGCGGGCGCGGTACTCGCCGACGCCGGCCTGCTGGCCAAGAAGGCGCTGGATATAACCGGCCGGCCCCTGCGCATCGAGCCTCGGGCGGCCGAGCCGGCCCCGACGCCGGCCCCTCCCGCGAGGTCGGGCGACGACGACGATACGGACGACGGGGACGACGGGCCGGCGGACCCGGTAGGCATCGTCGAGAAGGTCTTCCGCGGCAGGCGCGTTTCGGCGCCGGCCGGTAACGAACGGAGCGAATCATGGACATGAGCGATATCATGAAGATGCTGAAGGACCCGCAGGCCCTCCAGCGGCAGGCCCTGGAAGCCCAGGAGCGCATGGCCGCCGTCAGCGCGGTCGGCTCGGCCGGGGGCGGGATGGTCCGCGTCACGCTGAGCGGTACGATGGAGCTCCTGAACGTCGAGATAGCTCCCGAGGCGATAGACCCGGCCGACCCGGCGATGCTCCAGGACCTGATCAAGGCCGCCCATAACGACGCTTCATACAGGGTAAAAGAGGCGCTGCAGGCTGACGTAGCGCGTAACCTCGGCTCGATGCCGGGCCTGGGCCGGTGAAGGCCCTCGACGACCTCGTCGGCATCCTGGCCAGGCTGCCGGGCATAGGCCGGAAGAGCGCGGCCAGGATCGCCTTCCACGTCCTCAAGTCCGACGACCAATACGTCGCGCTCCTGGCGGAGCGTATCGGCTCGCTCAAGGAAAAGGTGCGCTTCTGCTCCGTCTGCGGGTCGTACACCGAGGACGATCCCTGCGAGGTCTGCTCGTCGCCGATGCGCGACCGGAGCCTGGTGTGCGTGGTCGAGCAGGCGCAGGACGTGCTGACCATCGAGGCCTCTCGCGAGTACCGTGGCGTCTACCACGTGCTCGGCGCCCTGATATCCCCGCTGGACGGCATAGGCCCCGACGCGCTCCGGCTCGACCGGCTGGTCGCCAGGGTGCGCGACCAGGGCGTAAGCGAGGTGGTCATAGCGACCAACCCGACCGTGGAGGGCGATACGACGGCCCTGTATATTAAGAAGGTGCTCGAGGGCAGCGGCGCGAGGGTGACGAGGCTGGCCACCGGCATCCCGGTCGGCGGCGACCTGGAATACGCGGACAAGCTTACCCTGGCCCGGTCGTTCCGCGGCCGAGTCGCGCTCTAGCCGGCCGGCCCGCTAGGAGCCTATCTTCCGGTAGCAGGACTCGACGATGCCGTCGAGCCCGTCGAGCGAGAAGCCGAGCCCGGCGACGCGCTCCCTGTGCTCCGACGACTCCCAGTCCATGTACGCGTTGGCGTAGTTCCTCTCGATGAAGTCGTAGACGAGGTTCTCGGCCTGGTTCTGCGCTTCCCGGGATAGCCCGGGCCTCGATCGCCGCTTGCCGAGCTCCTCGCGTATGCTCGCGCGCACCTTCGCGAGGAAGATATCCTTGTACACGTCGTATGCGCGTCCCGAGAGCCGCCGTATCCGGTCGCTGATCGATCCCGTCGGCCTTCGGTCGTCGGGTACGGATACCGGCTTGACCGGGGCGGCCGGCCGTAGCCTCGGCCGCGCCTCGGCCGTAGGCCGTTCCGGCGCCTTATCGGAAGCGGGCGCCGGCTTGGCCCGGGCCGCGGCGGGCGTCTCGGGCTTCCGCGCGACGGGCCGCTTCGCCGCCCGCGGCTTCGGCGCCGGCCGTTCGGCCGCATCCGCCGTACCCGCCGGGGCCGGCCTCCGGGGCGCGGCCTGCCCGTACATGGCCGCCTTGACGCGGCGCCAGGCCGCCTGCATGTACAGGTCGCCCTGTACGGTATAGCTATAGCGGGTAGCGATGGTCGTGGCCACCATCGTCAGTATATCGTCGTCCTGGTACTTCTTATGCCGGCCGGTCTTGATGGCCTTGAACACCTCGTAGTGCTTCGTGCCGTACTTCTTCGAGTAGAGCCAGACGATGCGCTCGAAGGCCGGGTCGTCGACGCGGAGCCAGTACTTGTGGCACCAGGCTAGCACGAGGTCCTCGTCTCGCTCGAGGCCGGACGGGATCTCGACGCGCCGCGCGTCCTCCTCGTCGAACTCTATCTTGGACGGGTCGAAGAAGTTCTTCTCGCTCTCCTCGCGCCGTTCCCGGCGCCTGCGCTCCTCGGTGGCGACGCTCGCGGCGACGAAGTCCGTGCCCTCGTCCTCGGCGGCCTGGTCGTAGAACTGGCCCAGCAGGTACGCGGCGCGATCGGCCTCGGCTCGCCGGTGGCCGAGTATCCTCGCGTAGTCGGCGTAGGCCCAGGCCGCCTGCCTGGCACGCTCAGGGTCGTCCGGCAGCATCCTGGCCACGCGCTCGACGGCCTTGAGCACCTCGTAGGTCTTGCCCAGCTTGACGCCGGACAGGGGCTCGAGCAGCGCGTCTATGTTCGCGCGCAGGCGGGCGATGATGTCGTCGGCCCGCTCGCGCATGAGGCCGCGAAGGTACTCGGGGTAGGCCGGGGACCTGGTCCTGTACAGCTTGAGGAGGACGACGCGCCGGGCGTCGTCGGGGTAGCGGGGGCGGAGGCGGCTCCGGTACACGGCGAGCGCGTCGAGCATGCGCCCCGAAGCGCGCAGCTCGAAGTAGCGCTCGATGTCCGGATCCTCGCCGTAGCGTAACTCTGGGAAGACGCGCTCGAGTATATCGTCGCGAATCTCGTCCCGGGCTCTATCTTCCATCGGGCGGCATTATACGCGGCCCTCGGGCGCGCTTCAAGCGAGCGGCGCCGGCCCCTAAAAAGAAAGGGCCGCCCCCGGAAGGGCGGCCCTCGTCACGTCCGCGCGGCCGCTGCCTACTGGAGGAGCTGCAGTACCTGCTGGGTCTTCTGGTTGGCCTGGGCGAGCATCGCGTTGCCGGCCTGCGCGAGGATCTGGTTCTTGGTGAACTCGACCATCTCGCTAGCCATGTTCGCGTCGCGGATGCGGCTCTCGGCGGCTTGGAGGTTCTCCGCGCCGATATCGATGCCGCGTACCGCGTGCTCGAGCCTGTTCTGGTAGGCGCCCAGGTCCGCGCGCTGCTTGTTTACGGTCTTCAGGGCGGAATCGAGGACTCCGATGGACCTGTTGGAGCTGTCCGGATCGGACAGCGACAGGATGGAATCGTCTCCGACGTTCTTCACGCCGAGGCCCTTGGCGGTCATCGTGCCTATGTAGACGCGCTCCCGCTGGTCCATGTTGGCGCCGATGTGGAACCACATCGAGCCGGTGACGATGTTCTCTCCCGATTCGCGGGCGAAACGACCGGTAAGGACGTTCATGCCGTTGAACTGGGCGTGGCTGGCGATGCGGTCGATCTCGTCGACGAGCTGAGAGACCTCTACCTGGATCTGCATGCGGTCCTCCGAGGTATAGATACCGTTGGAGGCCTGCACGGCGAGCTCGCGGAGGCGCTGGATGATGTCCTGCGTCTCCTGGAGGTAGCCCTCGGTGCTCTGGATGAACGAGATGCCGTTAGCGGCGTTCTTAGAGGCCATGTTCAAGCCCCTGATCTGCGAACGCATCTTCTCAGACACGGCGAGTCCCGAAGCGTCGTCGCCGGCGCGGTTGATCCGCAGCCCGGACGACAGCTTCTCCATGTTCTTCTCTACTCCGCTGTTCGTGACCCCTAGAGAGCGATTGGCGAACATCGCACTGAGGTTGTGATTAATGATCATAACCCGATCTCCTTTCCATAGAAGCGACGGCCTACGGCCGTCTCGGCATCCGTGCCGAAATTTACGTGTCGATTTCTCCGGTACGCTGCTCCGGGCCGCACCCGTGAACGTGAACCGAATAGGGTCCGCCCGTGGACGGAGCTAGGCGCTCGCGCGTTCGCTTCGCCTCCGTCCCGTAGCGGTCCCACACTTAAAGCTATCGGCGTTTGGCTCGCGGGCTTTAGCCCCGTTCGTATCTCGGCGGCGCCGAGCGGCCGGCGCTCGGCTTGTCCGGCTTCGCGGCGCGTGCTAGACTCGCCCTGTCGCCGAACGAACGGGCGCTGGAGGATTCATGAAGGTTCGGGATATCGTAGCTACCCTCGAGGGCGTTCTCTTGACCGGGGAGGCCCTGCTCGACTTGGATATCCAGGCCGCCTGCGGAGCCGACCTGATGAGCGACGTGATGGCGTTCGTCAAGGAGAACGTGGTGCTGCTGACCGGCCTGGTCAATCCGCAGTCCATACGCACGGCCGACCTGATGGACATCAAGGTGGTCGTGTTCGTCCGCGGCAAGGTGCCGCCCAAGGATATGGTAGCCGAGGCGGAGCGCAACGGCATGGCGGTCGTCGCGACCAAGTACTCGATGTTCCTGGCCTGCGGCCGGCTCTACGAGGCCGGCATCCACGGCGGCGGGACGCGCGACATCCGCTAGGCCCATGAAGTTCCGTTACGAGGTTTCCGGGGAGGACATGTCCCTGGCGGGCAAGGCGAGCGGCGAGGTCAAGCGCGCCCTCGGCCGGCTCGGGGTGAGCCCGGCCGCGATCAAGCGCACCGCCGTCTGCATGTACGAGGCCGAGATGAACATGGTGATCCACGGCGGGGGAGGGGTGGCCGAGGCCGAGCTCAGCCCGGACCGCATCGTCGTCACCCTGCGCGACTCGGGGCCGGGCATCCCGGACCTCGAGCTGGCCATGCAGGAGGGCTACTCGACCGCCCCCGAGTGGATACGCGAGATGGGCTTCGGCGCCGGCATGGGCCTGCCGAACATGAAGCGCAATTCCGACGAGCTTCGCATCGACTCGGCGCCCGGCAGCGGCACGACCGTGACGATCATGGTGAGATTCGACCCGAACGAAGGACCCGGGGCTTGAACGGGGCCAGCTTCCACTCGGTTACCCTCGATCCCGCGAAGTGCAAGGCCTGCACGACCTGCCTCCGTTTCTGCCCGACCGAGGCGATCCGGGTGCGCAAGGGGCGGGCCCATATCGCCGACGAGCGCTGCGTCGACTGCGGCGAGTGCATCCGCGTCTGCCCGAATAACGCCAAGAAGGCCGTATCCGATCCCCTGTCCGCCATCGAGCCGTTCGCCGTGCGCGTCGCGCTGCCGGCGCCTACCCTGTACGGGCAGTTCGACGAGCGCTTCTCCGTGGACCGTATCCTCTGCGGGCTGCTCGAGCTCGGCTTCACCGACGTGTTCGAGGTGGCCGAGGCCGCCGAGCTCGTATCCGACGCGGCGGCGGCCTGGATGGCCCGGGCCGGCGACGGGGGGCCGTGGCTGTCGTCGGCCTGCCCGGCCGTCGTCAAGCTGCTGCAGGTACGCTTCCCGAGCCTGCTCGACCGGCTCGCGCCCATAATGTCGCCGATGGAGGCGGCCGCGCGACTGGTCAAGGAACGGCTCTACCCGGGGCGCGACGACGTCGGCGTGTTCTTCATATCGCCGTGCGCCGGCAAGGTCACGGTGTCGCGCTATCCCCAGGGCCTGTTCGAGTCGGCCGTCGACGGGGTAATCGCCATCAAGGATATCTACCTGCCGCTGAGGGCCGCCCTGCCCGGCGTGACGGAGCGGCCGATGCGCCGCGCGACCGCCCGGGGCGTAGCCTGGGCCCATATCGACGGCGAGAGCGACGCGCTCGCGGTGCCCAGGGCGATCAGCGTCAGCGGCATAGCGGACGTGATCGGCGTCTTCGAGGCGCTCGAGAACGGCAAGATGAAGGACGTAGCGTTCATCGAGGCGCTCGCCTGCCCGGCCGGCTGCGTCGGCGGGCCGCTGACGGTGGAGAATCCGTATATCGCCAGGGCTAGGATACGGTCGATGGAGCACCGATCGGCGGCGGCGCTCGAGCCGCGCTTCAGGGCGGAGGAGCTCGAGCTGTCGCTAGAGCGCGAGGTCTCGGCCAGGGCCGGGCTCGCGCTGGCTCCCGACATGCTCAAGGCCATGCTGCTGCTCGAGGAGACCGAGCTGATCGCCGAGTCGCTGCCGGGGCTCGACTGCGGCTCGTGCGGCGCGCCGAGCTGTAGGGCCTTCGCCGAGGACGTGGCCAAGGGCGACGCCGTCATCACCGACTGCATCTTCAAGCTGCGCGAGAACCTCAGGAAGCTGGGCGAGGAGCTGATAGGCATGGAAGGCCCGCCGCCGGAACAGGGCGCGGGGCGATAGCCGCCCTACGCGTCGGCGGCGCGGGCCGTATCCGGCGCGGCCGACGCGGCCGGCGAGGCGCCGACCTCGCGTATGAAGCTGTACAGCAGGGAGTAGCCGTCCCTGGTCTTCCTCGCGAAGATCTGCTTGATCTTCTTGTCCTTGTCGGCCAGGGTATCGAAGCCGTAGATCTTCTCCCGCTCGCGGCCTTCGCCGGTCCTCCAGGCTACGGTCAGCGAGTACCTCGCCGTTAAGAGCGGCTGGCGGTCATGGATCGAGTAATAGCGGATGGGGCCTTCCGCGGACGGCCTATACAGCGTGATGATCATCGACCCGATTATCGACAGGATGGGCGATCTGCTCAAGCGGGCCTCCGACGGTTCTCGGAGCGTACTGTTTTAAAATCTCAATTATCTTTATAGAATAATTTGACAAAACAACGGACCGCGATTATATTCTATCACTGCCTATTCACACCTTTCTCTTGAAAACGCTTGAAATGCTTTGCGTTTAGTGATCAAACGCGCAAAGGCGATACGGGAGTGTCACCCTTGAACAAACGGGATTTTCCGCGGATACATTTCTACGACCAAGACTTCGTCGATATCTACGACCGTACCTGGGCGTGGATCGCTGATTATTGGACCGGCTCCGGCCCCGACAGCGGCATCGGCGGCGGAAAATTCTTCTTCTACCCGCCGGAGAGGCGCCTGGATCAGCTCGAGCAGTCGTTCGCCTCGTTCTTCCTCGTCTATTCCAACAGGATCTATTCGGCGTCGAACGGCCTGGACGCGCTGTACTCCAAGCAGGAGGAGTCCGGGGCCATACGCTGGAAGTACGACGTCGATTCCGGGGCCCCGGTGCTCCCGCCGGAGAACCCCGAGGGCGTCAGCCTGCCCTTGTTCGCGTGGGCCGAGTACAACCTGTACCACAAGAGCGCCAACAAGAAGCGGGTCAAGGAAGTGATGCCCGTCCTGCAGCGCTACTACGCCTGGCTCGAGGCGACCTTCAAGCGGCCGAACGGCCTCTTCGAGGTGCCGGTCGCCGCCACCGGCATGGACAACTCGCCGCGCGACGGGGCGGCCTACCTGGTCGACTTCAACGCGGCGATGGCCGTCAACGCGCTGTACATGTCGGCGCTCGGCGACATCCTGAACGACAAGGAAATCAGCTTCCAGTACAAGCGGAACTATTTCTCGCTGAAGACCAGGATCAACAACTTCATGTGGAACCTCGACGACGGCTTCTATTACGACGTCGACTCCGCCGAGCGGCAGGTGCGCACGAAGACGATAGGCGGCTTCTGGCCCCTGCTCGCCGAGATACCGAACGAGGAGCGCGCCGAGGCCATCATCGCGCACCTGACCGATCCCGCCACGTTCGGTACCGAGAATCCCTTCCCGACCGTGTCCGTCGACAGCGAGCATTACGACAAGCGCGGCATGGGCTACAGGGGCTCCGTGCTGCCGCAGTTCACCTATATGGTCATCAAGGGCCTCGAGAAGTATAACCAGTGGGAGCTGGCTCGCGACTGCGCGATCCGCCACCTGTACTTCATGCTCGACTCGGCGCACCAGCACGGCGAGCACCGCCAGACGCTCTGGGAGGCGTACCAGCCCCAGAACGAGGGCAAGGCCGTCTGGCCGGACCGCGACGACTGGCCGCGGTCCCAGTACCTCGGCTTCGCCGGCCTGGCGACCGTGGCGATGATGATAGAGAATATCGTCGGCCTGTCCGTATCGCTGCCGCGCAAGACCGTTGACTGGATCATCCCGAACCTAGAGATCATGGGCATCGAGAACCTGAGCCTCAAGCGCAACATGGTCACGATACTGTCCAACAAGAGCGGCCGCGGATGGGAGATCCACATGGAATCGGAGAAGCTCTACTACTTCACGATCAACGTGATCGGGAAGAAGAAGAAGACTCTCCCGATCCCGTCCGGCAAGTGCTCGATGCTGATCGACAAGATCTAGCCGCCCTCGGCGGGACGCCGAGGCGGCCGGCCAGCGATCAGTCCCGCGCCTTGACCGTCAGCGAGCCCATCATCGCGAAGCCCGACACCTCGACCCAGGTCTCGGCCCCGCGTATCTGCTGGTTCACTTCCTTGCCGGCGTTGCTCTCGCCCATGAACGCGAAGGCGTTGAGCTTGACCGGGAGGTCCCTCGGCACGATCACCTGGATCTCGCCCATCAGCGTGAACGCCTCGATCCTGATCGGCCCGGGGGGCAGCACCGCCTCGCGCAGGTCGAGCCTGGTGGAGCCCATCACCGTGAACGCCGACACGCGGTCGCTCGATAGCCAGTCGCCGACCAGGCGCCTGTCGCCCATCACGCAGCCGGTGGTGATCGGCGCGGCGCCGACGATGGACGGGTCGAGGGCCCTGCGCGGCGAGAAGGCCGGCTCGGCCGACGGCCCGCGCTTGGCGGCGGGCCCGGCCCGTCTCGGTACCGGAAGGTCGGCCGATAGGGCGCGCAGGTCGTCGGTCCGCTTGGCCGCGTTGGCCGCCTCGGCCCTGCGCTCGTACTCGTCCATGTCGATGAGGTCGGCCGCGAAGGCCTCGGTCAGCCTATCGATCGTATCCTGCCGCATCGCGTCGAGCCCCCCGGGCCCGTCTTCCCTGTAATCGCTACCGCTCGTCGTCATTCATACCCCCTATCCGGGCTTCGTTACGGACCCTTACGGCGTCCTCGCCGCTACCCCTTAGGCGTACGGCTCCGATCCCGAAGATATAATACCGCAAGAAACGCCCGCTCGCCTATCATAAGCTCCCGAACAAATATGAATGAACGTTCATATGGATAATTAATGCTTGACAGGCTCTCGAAGCGGGGATACGCTTGTCCCAAAAGAAACTCCCTGCGCTAAATCCAGTTCAGTACGCCGCCTCCGCCCCGTTCGAACAGGATCGGCCGGTCCCTGCGTAGCCGCCTGGGGCGTTCGGCGCAAACGGGGTCCAAGGAGTGAGGAATGAGCGACTCGGTACGCGGCTACTATTACGAGGAACTCGAGACGGGCATGTCGGCCTCGTTCTCGAAGACGGTGACGGAGGCCGATATCGCGGCCTTCGCCGGGCTGTCCGGCGACTTCAACCCGGTGCATATCGACGCCGAGTACGCCGGGACGACGATGTTCAAGGGCCGGATAGCCCACGGCATGCTCTCGGCGGCGTTCATCTCGACCGTGTTCGGCATGCGGATGCCCGGGCCGGGCTGCATCTACGTGTCGCAGTCGCTGAAGTTCAAGGCGCCCGTGCGCATCGGCGATACGGTCACCGCGCGCGTCGAGGTCGTCGGCCACGTCCCCGAGAAGAAGTTCGTCACGTTCAAGACTACCTGCTCGGTCGCCGGCAAGGCCGTGGTGGACGGCGAGGCGACCCTGATGGTTCCTTCCAAGGCGTAGGGTGAGAGGTGATTCACGCGGGTTGCCGACGGCGTTCGGCCGGCCCGCTTCTAGGTTCTTATCAAAGGAGCGGTACGTATGGAGAAGGCGGTAATCAGGTTACGGATGGGCGCCCATGACGCGCATTACGGCGGGGAGCTAGTCGACGGGGCCAAGATGCTCCAGCTGTTCGGCGACGTCGCCACTGAGCTGCTGATACGGCAGGACGGCGACGAGGGCCTGTTCGCGGGCTACGAGAAGGTCGAGTTCCTCGCCCCGGTGTTCGCCGGCGACTATATAGAGGCGTCCGGGGAGATCGTGCACGTCGGCAACTCGTCGCGCAAGATGACGTTCGAGGCCAGGAAGGTGATAGCCCCGCGCAAGGACCTGAACGACTCGGCCGCCGACGTGCTCGCCGAGCCGATCGTCGTCTGCCGCGCCACGGGCACCTGCGTCGTCCCGAAGGATAAGCAGCGCCGGGGCTGATCCGCGACGCGTCAGGCATTTAGTAAATTATATCGATATTAAATGCTTGACAAATGCATGACACGGATCTAGTATCCTGGGGACAGGCTTGAAGGAGGCTTCGATGCCGTATTCCTACTTCACTATAACCACCGAAGATCGCGTATCCGTCGTCACCATCCGCCGGCCCGAGGCGCTGAACGCGCTGTCCGGCGCCGTGCTGAGGGAACTGGACGCCGTCGTCGGCGAGCTCGAGCGCCTCGAGGAGTCGGACGCGGTCATCCTGACGGGCGAGGGCAAGGCCTTCGTGGCCGGCGCCGACGTCGCGGAGATGCGCGGGCTCTCGGCCGAGGAGGGCCGCGCGTTCGGCGAGTACGGCTCGCGCGTGCTCAGGAGGCTGGAGCTGCTCGGCAAGCCGGTCATCGCCGCCGTCAACGGGTTCGCCCTCGGAGGGGGCTGCGAGCTCGCGATGGCCTGCGACATCCGCGTCGCGAGCGACAAGGCCAAGTTCGGGCAGCCCGAGGTCGGCCTCGGCATAACGCCCGGGTTCTCCGGCACGCAGCGCCTGCCGCGCCTGGTCGGGATAGCGAAGGCCAAGGAGCTCATCTATACCGGCGAGATGATCAAGGCCGACGAGGCCCTGGCCATAGGCCTGGTCTCCAAGGTCGTGCCGGCCGACGAGCTGATGGCGGCCTGCATGGAGCTGGCGCGCAGGATAGTCAAGAACGCGCCGAGGGCGGTCGCGCTGTCCAAGGCCGCGATCAACCGCGGCGTGGAGACGGACCTCGAGACCGGCATGGCGATCGAGCAGGGGCTCTTCGGGCTCTGCTTCGCGACCGCCGACCAGAAGGAGGGCATGGGCGCCTTCGTCGAGAAGCGGAGCCCTGCCTTCACCGGCGAGTAACGGGAACAACGATACTAAGGAGCAACGATATGAAGGTAATGGTGCTGGGAGCCGGAACCATGGGATCGGGGATCGCCCAGGCGTTCGCCCTGTCCGGCTATCAGGTAATCGTGCGCGACCTCGAGCAGGCCTTCGTCGACAAGGGAATCGCCGGCGTCGCCAAGAGCCTCGATCGCATCGTGGCAAAAGGCAACCTGTCGGACGACGACAGGAAGGCCGCGCTCGCCAGGCTGACCGGCACGACCGACCTGGCCAAGGCGGCCGACGTCGACCTGGTCGTCGAGGCGGCGGTGGAGAACATGGCGATCAAGAAGGCGGTGTTCGCGGAGCTCGACGGCGTCTGCAAGCCGGGCGCCATCCTCGCCACCAATACCTCGTCGCTGTCGATCACCGAGATAGCGTCCGCGACGAAGCGGCCCGACAAGGTGATCGGCATGCATTTCTTCAACCCGGTGCCGATGATGAAGCTCGTCGAGGTCATCAAGGGCCTGGCGACGAGCGACGAGACGAAGCGGACCGTCGTCGAGCTGTGCGGGAAGCTCGGCAAGACGCCGGTAGAGGTGAACGAGGCGCCGGGCTTCGTCGTCAACCGTATCCTCGTGCCTATGATCAACGAGGCCATCGGCATACTGGCCGACGGCGTCGCGAGCGCGGCGGACATAGACGCCGCGATGAAGCTGGGCGCCAACCACCCGATAGGGCCGCTGGCGCTCGCCGACCTGATAGGCAACGACGTCAACCTCGCGATCATGGAAACGCTGTACCAGGAATTCGGCGATACGAAATACCGTCCGCACCCGCTACTGCGCAAGATGGTCCGCGCCGGCCTGCTAGGCAGGAAGAGCGGAAAGGGATTCTTCGACTACACGAACTAGAACGACGGCCGCGGCCTTCCGGGCCGCGGCCCTATCGCCTATTCGCGACAGATCAACGACTCAGACAGGGGAAATCATGGATTTTCTAATCGACAAGGAGCACGCCCTGCTCCAGACCATGCTCCGGGACTTCGCCGAGGCCGAGGTTAAGCCGCTGGCGAAGGAAGTGGACGAGAGCGAGCGCTTCCCGACCGAGACGGTCGCCAAGATGGCCCGGTTCGGCATGCTCGGCATGCCGTTCCCTAAGGAACTCGGCGGGGCGGGCGGCGACAACCTCGGCTATATCATGGCCGTAGAGGCGATGAGCAAGGTATGCGGCACGACCGGCGTGATCCTGTCGGCCCATACCTCGCTATGCGCCGCGCCGATCTACGAGTTCGGCACGCCCGAGCAGAAGGCCAAGTACCTGCCCCCGCTCGCCAGGGGCGAGAAGCTCGGGGCCTTCGGCCTGACCGAGCCGAACGCCGGCACCGACGCGGCCGGCCAGCAGACGACTGCCGAGCTCAAGGGGGACCACTACCTGCTCAACGGCTCGAAGCTGTTCATCACCAACGCCGGCTACGCGGACGTGTACATCATCTTCGCGATGACCGACAAGTCCAAGGGCACCAAGGGCATCTCGGCGTTCATCGTCGAGAAGGAGATGCCCGGCTTCTCCATCGGCAAGAAAGAGGAGAAGATGGGCATACGCGGCTCGTCCACCTGCGAGCTGATCTTCGAGAACGTCAAGGTCCCGGTCGGGAACCTCCTCGGGGCCGAGGGCAAGGGCTTCGGCATAGCGATGAAGACCCTGGACGGCGGCCGCATCGGCATCGCCGCCCAGGCGCTCGGCCTGGCCCAGGGGGCCATCGACGAGACGGTCGCCTACGTCAAGGAGCGCCGGCAGTTCGGGAAGACGATAGGCCAGTTCCAGAACACCCAGTTCCAGCTGGCGGACATGCAGGCCAAGACCGACGCCGCCAGGCTGCTCGTGTACCGCGCCGCGTGCTGCAAGGACGCCAAGCTGCCGTACAGCGTCGAGGCGGCGACCGCCAAGCTGTTCGCGTCGGAGACGGCGATGGAGGTGACGACCAAGGCCGTCCAGCTCCACGGCGGCTACGGCTACACCCGCGAGTACCCGGTGGAGCGCATGATGCGCGACGCCAAGATCACCGAGATATACGAGGGCACCTCGGAGGTGCAGCGCATGGTCATCTCGGCGAACATGCTCAAGTAAGAGCCGCGAGACGGAAGGAACGAACGAGATGAATATCGTAGTTTGCATGAAGCAGGTCCCGGATACCACCGAGGTCAAGATCGACCCGGTCACCGGTACCCTGATACGCGAGGGCATCCCGAGCATCATCAACCCGGACGACAAGGGCGGCCTAGAGGCCGCGCTCGCGCTGAAGGACGAGCTGGGCGCCAAGGTGACGGTACTGTCGATGGGGCCGCCGCAGGCGGACCTGGCGCTGCGCGAGGCGCTCGCGATGGGCGCCGACGAGGCCGTGCTGCTGTCCGACCGCGCCTTCGGCGGCGCGGACACCTGGGCCACCTCGACGACCATAGCGGCCGCCCTCAGGAAGCTCGGCTTCGACCTGATCGTCTGCGGCCGCCAGGCCATAGACGGCGACACCGCCCAGGTCGGTCCGCAGATAGCCGAGCACCTCGGCCTCCCGCACGTCAGCTACGTCAGCGAGCTCGAGGCGACGGAGGGCGCGGTCACGGTAAAGCGGGTCTTCGAGGACGGCTACCAGCGCATCAAGGTCAAGCTGCCCTGCCTGCTGACCGCGCTCAAGGACATGAACAAGCCGCGCTACATGTCGGTCGCCGGCATCTTCGACGCCTACAAGCGCGAGGTCAAGGTCTGGGGGCTCGCCGACATCGAGGTCGACCAGGACAACATCGGCCTCAAGGGCTCGCCGACCAGGGTCAAGAAGTCCTTCACGAAGGGCGTCAAGTCGGCCGGCAAGGTCTACGAGGTGGACGCCAAGGAAGGCGCTAGGATCATCGTCGAGGCGCTCAAGGAGAAGTACGTCATCTAAGGCGGCGTACGACAGGAGAAACGCAATGAACATATCCGATTACAAGGGCGTCATGGTCTTCGCCGAGCAGCGGCGCGGGACGGTCCAGAAGATAGCCTACGAGCTCCTCGGCGTCGGCCGGCGCATAGCCGATACCCTCGAGGAGCCGCTCTTAGCCCTGCTCGTGGGCCACGGCCTGCCCGACTCGGCCGCCGCCGAGCTGATAGCCCAGGGCGCCGACACGGTCGTCGTCGTGGACGACCCGGCCCTCGAGGTCTACATGACCGAGCCGTACGCCAAGGCGATGACCGCGGCGATAGAGCGCTACAAGCCGGGCATCGTGTTCACCGGCGCCACGACGATAGGCCGCGACCTCGCGCCGCGCGTGTCCGCCCGCGTCAGGACCGGCCTGACCGCCGACTGCACCGGCCTCGAGATCGAGGACGGCACCCGGAACCTGCTGATGACGCGGCCCGCCTTCGGCGGCAACATCATGGCCACCATCGTCTGCCCGGAGCACCGGCCGCAGATGTCGACGGTGCGCCCCGGCGTGATGCGCCGCCTCGAGCGCGACGATTCCCGGAAGGGAAGCGTCGAGAAGCTGGCGGTCAAGATCGAGGCTAAGGATAAGAACGTCGAGATCCTCGAGGTGGTCGTCGAGAAGGCGGCCAAGAAGAACATCGAGGAAGCGAACGTGCTGATCTCCGGCGGCCGCGGCCTGGGGAACCTGGACAACTTCAACAAGCTCCAGGGCGTAGCCGACGAGCTCGGCGGCCTCGTATCGGCGTCGCGCGCGGTGGTCGACGCCGGCTGGGTCGGGCAGGACAGGCAGGTAGGCCAGACCGGCAAGACGGTGCGGCCCGACGTGTACTTCGCCTGCGGCATCTCCGGCATGATCCAGCACGTCGCCGGCATGGAGGACTCCGACTTCATCGTCGCCATCAACAAGAACTCGGCGGCGCCGATCTTCGAGTACGCCGACGTCGGAATCGTCGCCGACATCAACAAGGTGGTACCGGCCCTCGTCGAGGAGCTCAAGGCCGCCAAGGCCGCTCGCTGACGGGCGAGCTCGAGCCGTCGACCTGACTAGGCCGCCCCTACGGGGCGGCCTCTCTATTTGTATTCGACCGAAGCGTTCGCGCGCCTTATACTGTGACCATGGACAGACTCGTCGTCGAGCGCGTCGCGTATAACTACTCCGTGGTGATCCTGGCGGTGTTCTTCTACTACACCGTCCGCGAGCGCTTCGCGTTCCGCGGGCGCGCGGCGAAGGGCGTTACGCTCGGCCTGGGTTTCGGCGCCGCCACCGCTATCTCCATCTTCCTCTCGGTGCCGGTGTGGACGGGAGTCCTGCTCGACTCGAAGATGATACTCGGGGCGCTCGCCGGCTTCTACGGCGGCTGGATAGCCGGCCTGGTAACCGTCGCGATCGCCGGGGCGGCGCGCTTCGCCGTCGGAGGCATGGGCGCGCTAGGCGGGGCCCTCGGCGTAGCGCTCTGCGTCGCGGTCGGCGCTTGGATGAGGCGACGCTCCTTCTATTCGACCGGGTGGCGTAGGATAGGAACGCTTGCCCTGCTAGGGGCGGCCGCGTCGGCCATCCAGGTAGCGGTGGCGTTCACGCTGCTGCTCTACGTCGACCTCGCCGAGACCATGCAGGTGATCCGGACGCTGGTAGCGCCGACGGCCCTCGTCTATACGCCCGCCACGCTGGCCGTCGGCCTTATGTTCGGCCTGTCCGACGATAGGTCCGCCACGAGGGCCGAGCTCGTCGAGGCCAGGAAGCGGCTCGAGGAGGCGAACGCGACGCTCGAGACGCGGATAGCGGAGCGTACGGCCGAGCTGAGCGCCAGCAACGGCAGCCTGCAGGCGGCTATGGCCGAGCTCGCCGAGACGCACGCCCGCCTCGCGCTGTCCGAGAAGCTGGCATCGCTCGGCCAGCTCGTCGCGGGGCTAGCCCACGAGCTCAACTCGCCGCTCGGGGCGATCACGAGCTCGGCCGCCTCGATCGAGGCGGATCTGCGCGAGTGCCCGCAACGGGCCATGACGGCCTACGCGTCGCTCGGCGCCGACGAGGCCGGGGCCTTCGAGCGTATCCTCGCGCGCGCGTTGTCCAAGGCTCCGGGGAAGCTGGCGGAGGCCGTCAGGCCGGACCGCGAAGCCGCTAAGGCCGCGCTCGGGGCCGGGGCCGACGGCGCGACCCTGGAGATCGCGGCCGAGTTCGGCCTGCACGAATCGGGCGACGAGCTGCGCCTGCTCGCGTCGAGCGACCGGGGGCGTAGGGCGATAGCCGCCATAGGCGAGCTGGCGGCGATGAAGAATTCGTCCGACATCATATCCGTCGCGTCCGACAAGGCCGCGATGACGGTGCGGGCGCTGGGCTCGTACTCGGGCTCGTCTGTCGGCCGCCCGGCCGCGCCGGTCGATCCAGCCGCCTGCCTAGACGCCGCGGTATCGTTCCTCGAGGACGGCTTCAGGTACGGGGTCGAGCTGACGCGCGACTACGAGGCCGGGGTCGCGGCCTTGGTAGACGGCGACGGGCTCGTCCAGGTGGCGGTCAACCTGATACGGAACGCTCTCCAGGCGATGGAGTACAAGGGCTCGTTGCGCCTATCCGTACGGCGCGACGGCGATCGCGTCGTCGCGGCCGTCGCCGATACCGGGCCGGGCATACCCGAGGCCGTCCGCGGCCGCGTCTTCGAGCCGTTCTTCACCACGAAGGGCACGGGCGAGGGCATCGGGCTCGGCCTGGACGTCTGCAGGGCGATAGTGTCCGCCTACGGCGGCGAGATCGATTTCGCTACCGGCCCCGCGGGTACGACGTTCAGGGTCCTGCTCCCGGCCAGCCCGTCCGGGGCCGCCTAGCCCGGCCGGGGCTCGGCCCTATCGCCAGGCGAACCAGATGAACAGGCTCGACGCGAGCGTGGTCAGCGCGGTGAACGGGCCGGCCACCGCGAGCCATTCACGAAAGCTCACCGCGGCGCCGCGCTTCTTGAGCATGCCCACGGCGACGACGTTGGCGGAGGCGCCGAACGGCGTCAGGTTGCCGCCGAGGCACGAGCCCACGAGCAGGCCGAACATGTACAGCTCCGGCCGCAGGCCCATGCCGGAGGCCAGCTCCGCGGCTACCGGCAGCATCACGATGATGTACGGCACGTTGTCGATGAAGCCCGATAGCGCGACGGATACGAGCACGATGACCGCGAAGCCGGCCAGCACGCTGTCGCCGACGAGCCTGGCGAGGAAGGCGGAGAGGTCCTCGAGCAGGCCGGTCTCGGACACGGCGCCGACGACGACGAAGATGCCGACCAGGAAGAGTATCGTCTCCCAGTCGAGCGACTTGACGAGGCGCCAGGCCTGGGCGCGGCCCTCCTTCATCACGCCGACGTACCAGGCCAGGCCGACGAGGCCGAGGGCGAAGACGAAGCCGCCCGACAGTATCGAGAAGCCCTCGAACAGGAACGAGATGACGGCGAGGCCGACGACGAGGGCCGCGAGCAGCAGGGTCGGGAACCACGACTTGACCCGCTCGTCCGGCAGGTCGACCTTGTCGTTCCTCATGCCGCGGTAGAAGAAATAGAAGTACGCCGCGCCTACGAGCATACCTATCTGCACGGCGAAGAATATGGACGCCTTGCCGTCCTTGAAGAAGAAGTCGTTGAACGAGTACCCGGCGAAGCCGGCGAAGATCATCGACGGCGGGTCGCCTACCAGCGTCGCGGTGCCCTGGAGGTTCGACATGACCGCGAGGCCCATCATGAAGCGGCGCGGGTCTACCTTCATCTTATCGCTGAGCGCCAGCGCGATCGGCGCCATCACGAGCACGGTGGCGACGTTCTCGACGAAGGCCGACAGGAGGCCCGTCATGATCAGGATGAACACGACGCCCCAGCCCAGGTTCGGCGCCCTGGTGACTATGCCGTCGGCCAGCCGCGACGGCACGCGCGAGTAGATGAATAGGTCGGCTATGACGAGGCTGCCGACGTAGATGAGCAGCACGTTCCAGTTGATCAGCTCGCCGAAGATCACGGCGGGCGATACGACGCCGAGCGCGGCGACCGCGAGCGCCGCGCCGAGCGTGAACCAGGCCTTCTTGTGCGGGAAGGCTATCACGAGGCCGTACATGACGACGGCGATGGCGAGTACCAGGTATTTCATGCGCGTTTCTCCTTCGCGAGGCGCGGTCGCGCCTAAAAAAAAGGCCTTTCGCATGGGTCCGCGTAACGGGCGCATGCGAAAGGTCTTGTTTCCACCGAAGCCCCCTTAAGGCCGTGGCGGCCGTCCGACCAGGCTAACCCGTCCTCGGGCGCCGGCTGTTGATCCGGACGATGCAACTACTCCCCTCTCGATACGCCCGGAAGGATACGCGTATCGCGGCTCGAGGTCAAGACGCGCGGCCGACGGCCCGAGTGCGCCGCGGCCATTTGCCGTATCGGCGAAACCTTACTATAGTTCCGGATATGCGGAGGGAACCATGTGCGATAGCTTCTATCTGCCCGCCTCGCGGGGATCGTTCTTCGGCAAGAATTCCGACCGGCGCGCCGCCGAGCCCCAGGCGCTGCGCCTGGTACCCGGGCGCGAGCCGTCGTCGACCGTGGCCTTCGGCGGACGGTCGTTCGAGCTTCCGGACGCCGGGCACGCGCTCGCCCTTTCCTGCCCGTGCTGGATGCCGGGCGCGGAGATGGGCCTGAACGGCGCGGGCGTGGCGATCGGCAACGAGGCGGTGTTCAGCCGCTTCAAGGCGGCGCCCGACGGCGTCCTGGGCATGGACTTCGTGCGCGCGGCGCTGTCTTCGTCGTCGAGCGCCCGCGAGGCGCTCGAGGCGCTGATATCGTTGACGGAACGCTACAGCCAGGGCGGCAACGGCGCCTACAAGGGAAGGCTCGTCTATAATAACTCCTACCTCGTCGTCGGGCCCGACGGGGCCTACGTCCTCGAGACCGCGGCCAAGCGCTGGGCCTGGAAGGAGGCCTCCGGCCCGACGGCCCTGTCGAACTCCTATTCCATAACGGACGACTATAAGCGCCTCGACGCCGAGACGCGCAAGGCCATAGCCCCGGTCAACGAGCGGATGGCCTGCCTCGACGAGGCGGACGCCGGGCGGATCGGCGAGAAGGGATCATGGAAGGCCTACGTCGAGGACCGCTTCATGAGCCGCTTCTCGGCCGGGGACGCGAGGCGCCGCGCGCTCGGCTCGCTATTGACGGCAGTCGCCGGGACCGGCGACAGGAAGGCGGCGATGGCCGCGCTCAGGGCGCACGCCGCGATAGACCCGGACCGCCCGTCGAGGACGCGCAACGTCTGCGACCACGACCGGGACATCATGGGCAACCCGACCACCGGCTCGATGCTGGTCGAGTACCGCGCCGACGCGACCGTGCTGTGGTTCACCGGGGCCTCGTACGCCTGCGCCAACCTGTTCAAGCCGGTGCTGCTCTCGGGAGGCGAATTCGTCCCGCTGTGGACCGAGTACGATTACCGGGAAGGCTCCGACGGCGGGGAGGCTTACTGGAAGGCGAGGCGGGCGGCGACGCGATCGCTATGGAGACGGCCCAGGGCCGGCCATGACGCGGCCCTCGCCGAGGCCCAGTCGGCCCTATCCGCCGCGGTCGACGACCCCGGACGCGCCAGGGACGGGGCGCCGGCCGTGAACGATATCGTCCGGGACTGGGACGCGCGACCGCTCTGAGTCAGGCCGCGGGGCCGGGCCGCGGGATCCGCAGCTCCACCGTGGCGCCCGGCTCGTTGCGTAGCGACAGCGCGCCAGAGACCTGGACGGCCAGCGCCTCCATCAGCGATATCCCGAGCGACTGGTCGGCGGGCAGCCCGCCGGCCAGTACCTCGGGCGGGAAGCCCGGCCCGTCGTCGCGTACCGCGACCGTGATCGACCCGTCGACCGACCTAATGGAAACGGACACCGAGACGGGGGCGTCGCCTCTCCGGCCGTACCTCGCCGCGTTCGAGCAGGCCTCGGCCGCCAGGATGCCGAACGATACCGCGGCGTCGGCGCTGAGCGGGGTGTCGTCGCCGGATCCGCTCAGGCGCAGCTCTGACGGGATGAACCCGGCCGCGAAGGTCGAGGCCAGGCTCGCGGCGAAGTCGCCCGCGCGGATCGACGACATGTCGGGCGACGAGTTCAGGAGGTCCTGGGCCAGGGCTATCGAACGGATCTTGCGGTCGAGGTCGGCGATGCCGCGCTCGTCGATCGGGGTCAGCCTCATCAGGCTGAGGATCACCTGCAGGTTGTTCTTGACCCGATGGTTGATCTCGCGGAGCAGCGTCTCCTTCTCGCGGAGCCTGTCCCGCGCGTCGAGCTCCCGCTGGGCCGATACCGATACGATCGTCTCGAACTGCCGCTTCGAGAAGAAGAACAGGAGGGCGGTCGTGGCCGCGACGAAGAAGAGGCCCTTGGCGGTCTGGAAACTGGCCAGGCGGGCGTAGTCCTCGGCGAGCAGCGTTGCCAGCTTGTCGGAGAAGGCTATCCAGAGGAAGGCTATGGCCGCGTAGATCCCGGCGACCCGCAGGGCGAAATGCCGCGCTCGTGCTTTCATCTATCTCTCCGTACCGTCCACTATATCGATAAACGCTCGTCCCGGGTTTGTCAAATCTCCGGCGCCCCGACGACCTCGTCGCAGCCGTTGAAGGCGGCGAACGAGAGCAGCTCCGTCCCGAGCGCCGCGCGGAATTCGTCTATGGACGCGCCGGGAATCTCCTCGGGCCGAGGGCGCAGGTCGGCGCGCTTGATGACGAGGGCCCTGCGCTTCCGGTCCGCCGCGGCGTCGACGAGGCCGGCGGGCCGGCCCCTCCAGATCACCGGCAACGCGAAGTACCCGAATTTACGCTTGCTCTCGGGCACGTAGCATTCGAGCGTGTACTCGAGGCCGAGCAGCCGGCGCGCCCGTTTCCTGTCGATGACGTAGTTGTCGAACGGCGACAGCAATCGGACGGGCCTATCGTCGGGCGAGGGCGGTCGTTCCAGCGCATCGGCCGAGACCCAATAACGCCTAGCCTCGTCGCCCTCGAGCCTGGCCTCGACGATGGAGCCGGACTCCGCGGCCCGCTCCAGCGCCGCGCCGACCCCGGCCGTGGCGTCCTTCCGCTGGTAGGCGGCGTCGGCCGCGCAGAAGACGCCGTAGGCGCAGGCCGCGCGCCGCGCGTACCAATCGGCCATCTCGTCGTCGCTCGGCAAGCGGTCATCGACGCCGGGGGGTAGGACGCGCTCGGCCAGGTCGTACAGCTTCTGGAAGCCCGGCCTCCCGGCCACGAGGATGACGCCGGACATGAACAGGTACTCGAGCGCGGCCTTGGCCGGCTTCCAGTCCCACCAGGGGCCACGGGGACCGTCGCCGGCGGCGAAGTCGCAGGACCTCAGCGGGCCCTCGGCCCGTATCCTGTCGAGCACGGCCTCGACCACCTTAGGGTCGGTCGGGAACCACTGGTGCCCGGTCTCGGCTATCCGCCGCATCCGCGGGAGGCAGTATCGGTAGTCCTCGATGGGCAGGTAGGCCGCCGCGTGGGCCCAGTACTCGAGCGCTCGCCTCGGCGCGCGCTCCAGCGCCGGTAGGCACTCGGGCCTATACGCGCGGTCCCCGCTCCAGAGCGCGTGGTGGTGTGCCCGCTCGACCACCGAGATGGTGTCTATCTGGACGTAGCCGAGCGACCGCAGCTGGGCGGCCGCCGATTCGACTGCGTCGGACGGATTATCGGAGCGGAACCTGGCCCTGTACGCGATGCCGATCGCGTCTGAGCGGCTCAGGCGAAGGACGCTCGCCGTCGACGGCTTCCTCATGCGCGCCCGGGCTCCCCGACCGCCCGAATGAAGGTCTCGGCGTCGGCCCTCGAGAAGAAGACCAGGCTGACGACGCGGGGCCTATCCCGCGAGGCTAGGAACGACGATACGGCCTCGTAGGCTACCTTCGCGGCGAGGGCCTTAGGGTAGCCGTAGACGCCGGTGGAGATAGCCGGGAAGGCGACGCGGTCCCAGCCGCGCGACGCGGCGATCGATAGGGAATCCGCGTAGGCCGACGCGAGGATGGCCGGCTCGTCGGCTGTTCCGCCGCGCCAGATCGGCCCGACGGCGTGGATCACGCCTTTGACCGGAAGCCTGCCCGCTCCCGTCGCGACCGCCCTTCCGGCCGGCAGGCCCTCGGGCAACGGGCCGGCGCGGAGCGCCCGGCATTCGGCCATCAGCGCGGGGCCGGCCGCGCGGTGGATCGCGCCGTCGACGCCTCCCCCTCCGGCGAGCGCCGAATTGGCGGCGTCGACGATGGCGTCTCCTTCGAACAGCGTGATATCCCCGACGGCCACCTCGACGCGCCCGCCGAGGTACGAGCGTATGGTTTCCATGGCCGATAGTATATCGTATATACTGGCCGTATCCGATCGTGTCGCGAGGGATATAGATGCTCCAGGAAGAAGGCTCCTATCCGCTCATAGAACCCTCCGACGACTTCCACGACTGCGCCGACCGCCTGGCCGCGTCCGGGGCCGACGAATTCGCCTTCTTCCCGTTCATCGACCCCGACGCCGTCGAGCGGGCGGCGCTCGGCCGCTTCATGCCGATGGGGCTGAGCCTCGAGCTCGACGGCCGGCGCCGCGACCTGTTCCTGCCGAAGCTGCACCTCGAGCGCTGCCTGCTCGACCCCCGCGATACGCGAGTGACGGCGACCGCCCGGCGCGAGTCGCGGCGATACTCGCTGAGCGTCAACCGCGCCTTCGGGACGGTGCTGTCGTCGTGCGTGGCGACCCACGGCGCCGACTGGCTGGTCGGCGACCTGACGCGGGCCTTCACGGCCCTCCACGCGCAGCGATCCCGGCGTCGCGTCGCCTTCGTATCCGTCGAGCTATGGGCCGCGGACGATGGCGGGCCGGACCCGGTCGCCGGCGAGATAGGCTACGCGGTCGGCCGCGCCTACGCCAGCCTGACCGGCTACACGGCCCGATCCGGCGCCGGCACGGTGCAGCTCGCGGCGCTCGGGGGCCTGCTCGCCAAGCTTGGCGTCAGGGTCTGGGACCTGGGCATGGCGATGGACTACAAGCTGGCCCTCGGCGGCAGGGCCCTGCCGCGGGAGCGGTTCCTGCCCGAGCTGGACGGGGCGTACCGGGTCGACGGCGCGCCCGGCGACGCGGCGCTGAGGGCCGTATCCGGCTTCGCCCCGGCCAGGGCCCTGCTCGACGCCTCGGCGCCGCTACCCGACGGCTTCCTTGCCGATTCGGCGAATCTAGCCGATACTGGAGACCATCATGAATAGTCTATTCGTTCTATACACGGCCTTAGCCGTATTCGGCGTCGGGGTGACCGTCGTCGACATGTTCGGCGTGTTCGAGCACGCGGGCGGCGACGACGCTTCGGGCGGCGACGACGCATCCGGCGGCGACGACGCATCCGGCGGCGACGACGCATCCGGCGGCGACGACGCATCCGGCGGCGACGACGCTTCGGGCGGCGATCATGCCGGACACGCGGACGGCAGGGGCGGCGGCTCCGTCGTCGCCTCCGCGGGGACCGGCACGAGGGCGGTCGCCAAGGCCATCGGGACCCTGCGCCTCGGCGTCTATTTCTCGCTCGGCGCCGGACCGACCGGCCTGTTCGCCCTGCTGACCGGGCAGCGGCCCGTCGCCAGCCTAGCTTGGAGCGCGGGCGCCGGCCTGTTCATCGCGGCGCTCTCGAAGGCGCTGCGCGCCTTTATCCGCAAGGACCTGGACTCGTCGATCAAGCCCGCCGAGTTCATCATGGACGAGGCCGTGGTCACGGTGCCTGTGCTGCCCGGCGAGATGGGAAAGGCGACGGTCCGCAGCTACGGCAAGGAGACCGAGCTGTACGTGCGGTCGAGGGACGCCGCCGCGGCCTTCCCGAAGGGCAGCGCCGTGCGCATCGTCGATTTCGACGACGACTGCTACTGGATCGAGCCGGCGTGATAGTCTATACGCGTATATGAATACGGTTAGATAAAAAGGAGGGGCAGGGATGCTCAGCGAATTCTTCTCCAGCTTCCGGGGCGTACTGTTCGGGGGCCTCGGCGTAGTCGCCTTCGTGGCCCTGGTCGGGCTGCTCAAGGCGACCATACGCGTCGCCTCGCCGGACCGCATACTCGTCGTGACCGGCAGGAAGACCAAGCGTCACGGCCGCGAGTTCGGTTTCACGGTCGACCGCGGCCGGACGGTGGTCATTCCTTACTTCCAGGCCGTCGGCACGCTCGACCTGGGCGTGTTCCCGATCAACGTGCGGGTCGAGGGCGTGAACAGCGCCAACGGCATCACGATGGGCGCCGACGCCACGGCCTGCGTCTGCATCGACGACGACGACGAGGCGATGCTCTACAGCGCCGTCGAGCGCCTGATGGGCAAGGACGTGCGCCAGATCCACGAGCAGATCCAGCAGACCCTCGTCGGCAACTTCCGCGGCGCGCTCAACAAGGCCACGCCGCTCCAGGCGATAGGCATGGAGGACGTCAACTCCGACGACGGCAACGCGCCGGCCGACCTCGGGGAGCGGGCGCAGTTCCGCGCCGAGCTGTTCGCCGATATCAACTCGGACCTGCGCTCTTTCGGCATGAAGGTCGTCTCGGTGTCGCTCCAGAAGATCTGGGATACCTCGAACTATATAGCCAACCTGGCCCAGAAGACGCTGGCCGAGAAGCGCCAGGCGGTAGAGATAGAGGAGTCGAGGCTGCGAGCCATAGCGGAACAGGCCGAGAGCGAGGCGCGCAAGCGCATCGAGGTGGCCAAGAGCCAGGCCGACGAGGCGATCATCAGCGCGCGCCAGGAGCTCGAGGTGTACCGCCGCGAGTCGTCGGGCCTGATCGAGGAGGCCAAGCTCAAGGCCGACCAGGCGATAGCCGAGGCGAGGAACGCCGGCGAGTCGGCGGTACAGGCCCAGCTCGTCGAGCTGCAGAAGCTGCGCAACCAGTCGGCCGTCACGCTGGTCGCGGCCGCACGCGAGGAGGCCGCCAGGATACTCGCCGAGGGCGAGCGCTCGGCCGTATCGATACGGCAGACGGCCCATAACGAGGTGCTCAAGTCCAAGTCCGGGCTGCTGGCCGCCTACGGCGACGACGCGTCGAGCGTCATGTTCCTGCAGCAGAAGCTGCCCGAGCTGTACGAGGCCTACATGGCCGCGACGGAGTCCGGGGCGGTGGACAACCTCGTCGTGATGAACGACGAGGAGGGCTTCTCGGGGGCGGTCAACCGCGGCCCGAGGGCCTTCGCCGACTTCCTGCGCACCTTCGCCGACGCGTTCGGCGTCGACGTGCGCTCGCTGGCCATGCCGGGGGCCGCCGCCTCCGAGGGGGTGTCGAAATGATAGCGTTCGTAATCGCCCTGGGCGGGCTGGTAGGCGTCACGATCCTGATCCAGCTCCTGACCAATATGAAGATCGTCGGCGGCAACGAGCTCGGCATCGTGACCGGCTCCGGCGGCGCCAAGGGCTTCAGGACCCTGTCCGGCGGGCGGGCCTTCATCATCCCGCTCCTGCAGCGCTTCAGCAAGTTCGACCTGACGCCCATTACGATAGAGGTGGTCGTCGACTCGGCGATCGCGGCCGGCATCGTGCCGCTCAACGTCAAGGCGACCGTCTCGTTCGCGATAGCCGGCAACGACACGGGCCGCTCGTACGCGGTGACGCGCATCCTGGACATCGCCTCCAACCGCGAGAACCTTACCAAGATAGCCGGCGACATAATCGAGGGCCACCTGCGCGATTCCATCGCGTCGATGACCCCCGAGCAGGTGATGAAGGACAAGGACATCCTCGTCGCCAAGATGATCAACGTCTGCAAGAACGACCTCGAGAACATCGGGCTCGAGATAACGACGATGAACATCGCCGACGTCGACGACCACCGGCTGCCGGGCGTCGAGGAGCCGGACCTGTACATCGCCCTGCTCAAGCGCATCCAGTCCGCCAACGCCGAGACCAAGGCCCGCAAGGCGCAGGCCGAGGCGCGGGCGTCCAGCGCCGAGCAGGCCGAGGCCAGGCGCGCGGAGACCGAGGTCAAGAACCTGGGCAACGAGCTGACGAGGCTCAAGGCCGAGGTCCGCGTGAAGCTGGCCGAGGAGGCGCAGCGCCAGAAGGTCGGGGTCGAGCAGGAGTCGGCCGGCGCCCGCGCGCGCGTCTCGGGCTACAAGGCCGAGCTCGAGGCCGAGAAGCAGAACATCGAGATGCTCAGGAACCGTTACCGGGCCGAGATCGTCACGCCGGCGCTCGCCGAGAAGGAGAAGGCGATACTCGAGGCGAAGGCCGAGGTCGCCGGCTGGCGCGAGGTGGCCGAGGCGGAGCTGGAGCAGCTGGCGGTGACGCTCGAGACGATGAAGTCCGCCGGAACCGAGGCGAGGCGGGCCTGGATCATCGACAACTTCGAGAAGCTGTTCGAGCCGTTCGCCAAGACGCTCGCGCTCTATCCGACCGACCACGTCTCGGTGGTGACCGGCTCGGGCGGCGACCGGGAACCGATCTCCGCGATCCACCCGAACGCGGTGGCGGCCGCCCGCAACGATATCGTCGCGGCCGCCCTCGAGGGCATGACCAAGCCGGCCGCGGGACTGGCCGACCTGGGCAGGAAGGGCTAGCGGGCGGCGGCCGCCTTGGCCGCCTTCGCGGCCCTGGCGGCGGCGAACCTCGGCTTGTCGGCGTACATGCGCCGGTCGGCTATCACGAGGAGCTCGGCCAGGTCGGGGTAGACCGGTCCCGAGCAGCCAACCGCGCCGACCGCCGCCGACAGCCGCACCGTCGCCGACCCGGCCGTGATGGTTGCCGCGCCGACGAGCCGCCTGAGCTTCCGGGCGGCGGCCGCGGCGCCATCCTCGTCGGTCTCCGGCAGCACGAACGCGAACTCGTCGCCGCCTAGGCGGCAGACCAGGTCGCATGACCGCAGCTCGTCGACGCATAGCCCGGCGACGAGCCTCAGCGCCTCGTCGCCGGCCTGATGGCCGTAGCCGTCGTTGATGCCCTTGAAGCGGTTCATGTCCAGTATGGCGAAGCCTATCGGCCGGCCGTGCCGCCTGGCCCGCTCGAGCTCTGCCTCGGCGACCTCGTAGAAGCGGCGGCGATTGGCTACCCTCGTCAGGTCGTCGAGCGAGGCGAGCTGGCTCAGCTTCTCCTGCAGGCTGACCTGGGCGCTGACGTCGTGCAGTATCAGGAGCGAACCGAGCTCGTCGCCGAAGCCTATCCTGAAGCGCGACAGGTGGGCCTCGAAGCGCCGCTCGTCGCCGTCTACCTCTACGGTCGCGGGTCCGGCGGAGGAGCCGTCGGCCAAGCCGCGCAGGCCGGGGCAGCGTGCCGCCAGGCCCTCGAGCTTCGGGGCCCGTTCGGCGCCGAGGTCCGGGAACAGGGCCGCCGCCGCCCGGTTGAAGTCCTCGGCGGAGCCTTCGTCGTCGAAGACTATCGCCGCGTCCCTCATGTGCTCGAAGACCAGGTCGCGAGCGATAGGATGCAGGTTGAACAGGCGGTACCTGAAGAATCCGGCGCCGTAGAGCAGCCCGGTCAGCGCGAACGCGATGGGGGCCAGGTCGAGCGGTATCGGCAGGACCCCGGCTATCGTCACCGCGTTGGCCGCGAGCGGGATCAGCGTGCCCGCGAGCATCAGGGTAGCCTGGAAGCGTCGCGAGCTCGTTCCTATCAGCGAATTCTTGGCGAAGACGGCCGCCCCGAACAGGAAGATCCCCGTTACGTAGACCCGATGGACGTAGAACCAGGGACCCGAGCGATATTCGAGGATGGCCAACCCGTCGCGCAGCGATACCGACATGTCCTGGTAGAGTAGGCCGTTACCGGAGGCCGTAGCGGCCATCGCTATCGAGAGCGACGGGACCAGCGCCAAGAGCCAGGCCTGCCATGCCTTGGCGCGATACGACCCGACGTAGTCCATGATGATGAGGACCATCGACAGGACCAGGGCGGCGACGGCGGCGTATTCGAAGGGTAGGCATAGCAGGACGCCGGCCAGGCTTTCCTGATGGAGTTCAAGCATATAGACGAAGGAATAGGCAGTGATAGCGTAGCACATAGCCGGAAACGAGAAGGGCCGGCGCTTGCGGATCGAGCGCACCGTGCCAGCCAGGCCGATGAAGAGGCTGAGTAGGATCGACGCGACCAGCGATACTAGTACGATCGTTCTCATGCTACGTTCCGGCTACCCTATCAGCATAGGCCGGCTTAGGCGGCGATGCAAGGCCGCCTAAGCCGAAATCGCTCGGATCGCTAGAACCTGTACGTGAACCGGCCCGAGATCGACGCCGGAGTTGGAGAACTCGGCTTTCTTGAAGCCGTAGAGCACGTCGTCGTCGATGGTCGATATACCCGAACCGGTCTCGATATGGACCGCCTCGAGCGTCGGCGTACCGTCCGGTCCAGGAGCCGAGACCTTGAACAGGATGACGACCGGCCTGAGCCTATTGGACGTCTTATACTCGGCGTTCTTGACGTCGTAGCCGGCGTCCTCGAGCATGATCCAGAGGGACGGCCGCGACTCGTAGTCCGGCTGCCTGTTCTTCTTGAGCTTCCAGCCCGCTCCGGACTGTTCGTAGAACTTGGCG
>QKAK01000100.1 GCA_003247225.1 Spirochaetota bacterium
CGCCGCCGAGACGGTGGAAGCGGTCGTCAAGTCGGCGAGCGCCTTCGCGGGCGGGCGGCTGGACGACGATATCACGGTGGTGGCCATCGACTACGTCGGCATCCCCAAGGAGAAGAAACGATGACAGGAATCAGCGTCGAGGCGACGGAGCGAGGGGCGTGGACGGTACTTTCGGTGCACGGGCCCATCAATAGCTATACGTTCAACGAGCTGCAGGAGAAGACGACGCTGCACGCCGGCCGCGTCGACATGGCCGTCGACCTGTCGGGCGTCAGCTCGATGACCAGCGCCGGCATCGGCGTGCTGCTGGCGGCCATCGAGGACGCCGAGACGGCCGGCAAGCGCTTCTACGTGATCGCCCCGTCCGAGGTCGCAAGGCTGGCGATCGAGTCCACCGGCTTCGCGGAGCGTTTCCCGACCCTGCCGTCGATCAAGGAGCTGCCGGTCTAGCCGGAGCGCCCCCTATGCCGCTGATCGCGCCTCCGAGCCGACGAAAGACGCCTCACGAACCGACCGCGGCCGAGCGGACCGCCAGGTCCAGGGTCAGGCTGTACCCCTGCGCGGCCATCTTCGACGAGTACGACGGCTTCATCCGCTCGCTGGGCTTCCTGCGCGGCCGCGAGTCGGCGATGCTGATCGTCGCCGGAGACGAGGTGCTCGACAACCTGATCACGCACGGCGAGATCAGCGCCGCCGGCGTCTGCGTGCTGGTCAGGCGGCGCCGGAGCGGGCTGACCCTCGCCTTCTTCGTGGACAGCCACCGCGAGTTCGGGGAATTCGCCAGGAGCGTCGGCGACCATGCCGGCGCGAGGCCGCGATTCGACCAGCGGGAGGGCCGCTGGCACGGCCTCGGCCTGACCATGTGCGGGAATATCGCCTCGAGCGTCAGCTATAGGCCCGGCGACCTCGTCGACAGGGTGTTCCTGGGCTTCGACGGATAGCCTAGGCCTGCCCGGTCAGCGCCTTGACGTAATGCAGGCGCCCGTATAGCTCGGGCGCGTCTGAATTCCTGCGCGCCAGCCTTCCCCTCAGGTCCGATAGCCTCGCGACGCCGTGCGCGTCGAGCCAGGCGCCCATCTCGTCGACGGCTCCCGTGACGGCCGAGTAGCCGCGGGCGTAGATCGCCGAGCACATCTGCACAGCCTGGGCTCCCGCGGCGACGAGGCGCAGCGCCGTGGCGCCGTCGTAGACTCCGCCCGAGGCGCATAGCTCGGCTCCGACGCGGCCCTCGAGGGCGGCTATCCAGCGCAGGCTCTCGTGGTAGGCCTCGGGGCTGCTCCTCGTCGGGCCGGCCGCGAGGCTCATCGACTCGAGGTCGACGTCCATGCGGTAGAAGCGGTTGAACAGGGTAAGGCCGCGCGAGCCGGCCTTGGCCAGGCGCGACGCCAGGTTGCCGACGTTGGTGTACGAGGCGCCTATCTTGGAGCAGACGGGCACGCGCGCCCGCGAGGCGACCGACTCGACGAGGGCGACGAGCCTATCCTCGATGGCGGCGGCCGGCGTCGCCGGATCCATCGGCACGACGCCGAGGTTGAGCTCGATAGCGTCCGCGCCGGCGGCGGCGACGCGGGAGGCCAGCTCGGGCCAGAGCGAGTCGCCGGAGCAGTTCAGGCTGGCTATTATCGGGACGTCCGTCGTCGCCTTGGCCGCCTTGACGAGGGCGACGTACTCGTCCTCGCCCTCGCTGAAGCCCATGCCGGCCAGGAAGGCCTCGGCCTCGGGATGGGACTCGGTCTCGCCGGCTATCGGCGCTATCTCGGCCCGCAGCTGCTCCTCGAACAGCGACTTGAGCACGATTGCGCCGGCGCCGGCCTCGGCCGCCCTGCGGACGCCTTCCTTGGTCGAGGTCAGCCCGGACGAGGCGACTATTATAGGGTTCCGCAGTTTCAGCCCGATGAATGATACGCTCAGATCGGCCATGATCGCTCCTGGATGGTTGAAGATGACGCGTTACCGCTATCCTCAGTATACGGAGCCCGCGGCCGGTCGGCAAATCGCGGCTAGCGATTAGGGACGAGAAGCCTTCTTGGCGAGCTTATCCTTGAAGCGCTCCAGGTCGACGACGGCCCGTACGTGGGTGCCTTCGCCTATCAGTTCGGCGTCGTCGCGCGCCTCGACGCGGAACGTCAGCATGCGGCCGTCTATCCCGACGAGCTCGGCGGTCGCCGTGACGCGCATGCCGAGAGGGGTGGCCGCCAGGTGCCGCACGTCGAGGCTGACCCCGACGGTGGCCCGGCCGTCGCCGAGCAGCGGATCGACCGCGGACAGCGCGGCCTCCTCCATCGCGAGCACCATCATCGGCGTGGCGTAGACCGGTACGCCGCCGGAGCCGAGATGGCTGGCGGTATGCCGTTCCTCGACCGTGAGTTCCTTCCGTCCGGTGAGACCTACGCGTAGCTCGTCCATCTATGCCTCCGTCGCCGCGATCAGTATCCCGTAGGGGCCGAGCTCGCGGTCGCCCGCCGCTATCGCCTCTCCGGCCGCCGTCGGTCCGCCCGAGGCGGCCAGGACTGAGCCGCCCCGGATAGCCGCCGACTTGGGCCTCGGCTCGAAATTAAGCCATACGTCGATCTCGCGGCTCCCGAACGAGCGGCTGAAGGCCATCACGCCGGCCGGCGCGTCCAGCCAGCGCAGCTCGCCCGTTCGTAGGGCGGGCTCCGAGGCGCGGAGCCGTATCAGGCGCCTGTACCAGTTGAGGAGCGAGCCGGGATCGTCGCGCTGGGCCGCCACGTTCTTGGCCCTATAGTCGCCGTTGACCGGGAGCCATGGCTCCGCGCCGCTGAAGCCCGCGTTCGGCGAGGCGTCCCACTGCATCGGGGTGCGCTCGGCGTCGCGGCCGAGCGGTAGCGGCCAGGTGGACAGGCCGAGCGGATCGCGCAGGGCCTTCCTCGGGATGCGCTCGCAGCTCATGCCTATTTCCTCGCCGTAGTAGAGGAAGGGGGTGCCGCGGAGGCACAGGAGCATCGCCGCGGCGACGCGGGCACGGGCGTCGGAGTCGGCGCCGGAACGATAGCGGTAGTAGTGGCGCTTCTGGTCGTGGTTCGACAGCGTGAAGTTCGGCCACGCGCCGTCGGGCAATAGCCCGTACCATCGCTCGGCCGAGCGCCGGAACGGCTCGGCGCCCCAGGGGCGGAATAGGAAGTCGAAGTTGAAGGCCATGTGCAGCTCGTCGTTCCGCTCGCCGTGGCACGAGGCGGCGAGCGCGGGGTCCTGCCCGTGGGTCTCGCCTATCAGCATGCGGTCGCCGTACGAGTCGGCGATCGCCCTGAATTCCCTGAAGACGCCGTGCACCTCGGGCCGGTTGCGGTCGTAGAGGTGGCGCTGGAGCAGGTCCGGCACGAGGACGGGGCTCGGCGGGTTCGAGCGGAATTCGGCGTCCTTGAAGTAGGCCGTCGCCACGTCCATCCTGAAGCCGTCGGCGCCGAGGTCGAGCCAGAAGCGGGCTACCCGGTAGATCGCCTCGCGCAGCTCGGGGTTGCGCCAGTCGAACTCGGGCTGGTTGCGCGTGAAGGTGGCCAGGTACCACTCGCCGGTCGCCTCGTTCGGGTACCATGCCGAGCGCTGCTCGAACAGGCTGATCCAGTTGTTCGGCGGCTTCCTGCCCTCGATCGGCTTCCAGATATACCAGTCGTGCTTCGGGTCGTCCTTGGACGAGCGCGCCGCCTTGAACCAGGGGTGCTCGTCGGACGAGTGGTTGACGACCAGGTCGACGACTATCCTGACGCCCAGGCGGTGGGCCGCGTCGAGCAGCGACCTGAAGTCGTCCAGCGAGCCGAAGATCGGGTCGACGTCCTCGTAGTCGGAGATGTCGTAGCCGAAGTCGCGCATCGGGCTCTTGAAGAACGGGCTGATCCACAGCGCGTCGACGCCGAGCCAGGCCAGGTAGTCGAGCCTGGACTCGATGCCGCGCAGGTCGCCCACGCCGTCGCCGTTCGAGTCCATGAAGCTGCGCGGATAGATCTGGTAGAAGACTGCCTCTCGCCACCAGTCGCGGCGGTTCCTGTCTATCATCGCTCTCCCCTCCGTCCGGGCGTCAGGGCGATACGGACACCCGGTTCTTGCCCGCCTGCTTCGACGCGTACATCGCCTTGTCGGCCCTGTCGATGACCGACTTGCCGGTCAGGTCGCGGTCCTGGTCGTACTGGGCTATGCCGAGCGACAGCGTGACGACTATCCTCTGGCCCTCGTAGTCGAAGCCCATGCCCTCGACGCTGCGGCGTATGCGATCGGCGATCAGCCGCGCGGTGGCCGCGTCCGTGTCCGGCAGGAGCATGCAGAATTCCTCGCCGCCGTAGCGCGCTGCCACGTCGACCGAGCGCGTCTGGCTCTGGATCAGCTTGGCGACGCCCTTGAGCACCTCGTCGCCGCAGCTGTGGCCGTAGGTGTCGTTGAAGCGCTTGAACGAGTCGATGTCGGCCATGATCACCGACAGCGGCTTCTCGCAGAAGGCGCTCTCCTCCATCTTCTCGAGCAGCACCGTGTAGAAGTAGTGCTTCATCCGCAGCTTGGTCATCATGTCGGTCGTCGTCATCTCGAACAGGAACGCGTTGTTTATGGCGATCGACGCCAGGATGGCTATGTTGAGGAGGTGCTCCTTCTCGTAGTCCGAGAAGTCCTCGCTGACGATCTGCTCGCCGACCAGGATCAGGCCGTTGACGACGCCCTTGGCCTTGAGCGGCACGATCAGGGTCGGCGACATCGGCTCGAGCGGCTCCAGCCCGCCGAGGTCGCCGAAGCGCTCGCGCAGCTCGGCCATGGTCCAGCACCTCGTCTCCCGCGCGAAGGCGCGCATCGCCGGCGCGTCCTCCGGGATGCTGTAATCGTGCCCGTGCTCGATCTCGAAGCCCTTATAATTGCGGTGGAGGTTGAAGCGGGTCGAGTCTATGCCCTTCTTGGCGTAGAGGGCGGCCTTGAGCACCTTCATCTGCCCCATGATCGTATAGAGGATGGATTCTATCAGGATGCCGTAGTCGAGGGTCGAGTTGAGGCTCTTCGATACCTCGAGGAGCTGCTTCAGGTCGAATACCTGCTTCTCGTATTCTTCTCGGATACGCGCGGCGTCGTCGCTAGCCATATGATCTCTCGCATTCTGAATATGGACGTTTCCCGTAGTATACGTCGGCATCTCGATTAGCGCCATCGGATTGTCTCGCCTATCCAGCGCGCCCGGAGGCCGCGCGTCGTCTCCTCGAATCGCTCGCGGTCCTCGCGCCTTACGGCGACGAGATAGCCGATCCGTTCGGCGGCGTCTCCGGCGGCGTCGCCTGAGGCGTCGCCTACGGCGGGCCCGGCCCGTTCTAGCGCGTCGGAGCGGACCTCGACGCAGAGCTCGCCAGCGGCGGACGAGAAGGCCTCGTCGGGGGAGCCGGCCCAGGCTATCGCGGCCCGGGCCACGCGGCCGGCGGCGGCCCGGGCCACGGCCGCCTCGACGGCGTCGATGCTATCGCCCTCGACGAGGTAGACGAGCTCGCCGGCGGTCCGGAAGGTCGAGGGGAGGGGACGCCCTCCTAGTAGTATAGCCGTATCTCTTCTCCCTGGACCTTATGCCGCATCTTCAGGTACATGGCCCCCGCCGCCTTCTTGTAGAAGTAGCCGGAGGCGTTGTAGTTCTCGAAGCTCGCGTCCATGTTGTAGTCGAGGCCGTACAGCTGGATCTTCACGTACGGCTTCACGCCGTAGAGGGCAATATAGTGCGACGAGCCGACCGGGTAGTCGACGGTGATCACGGTGCGCTCTGGGCTCGACTGGGCCTCGACGGACGGCGAGCAGGTCCAGGCCCAGGCGCCCGGGCCGAGCTGCCTGTACAGGCTGACGGCCCGCGGGTAGTACGGCGAGTCGACGACGACCGGGTAGACGGCGGCCGCCGCGAGCCGCTCGGGCGATTTCGTGAGCATGCCGCCGGTGACCGTGACCGAGGCGGGTATCGACCCGTCGGCCGCGGCGAGCTTGACGGCGCTCGTCACGAGGCTCTGGCCTATGCCCTCGTAGATGGCCTTGCCGGACGACTGGGACAGGCGGATCAGGGCCTTGCCGGCGTAGAGGCCGGTCAGGAGGTCGCAGCGGCCGTCCCCGTCGGTCTGCATGAAGAATCCGCCCTCGGCCTTCTTGATCGCCGGCGCTATGGTCCTGTCGACGAGCTCCACCGCCTTGACGAACGGATTGTCGGCCTCGTCGAGGTAGCCGGCCGCGTCGAGGTAGGCCTCGAGCAGCGCTACCGCCTGGGTGGCGTCGGCCTTGGAGAAGTCGGTCGACCTGGCCAGCGACATCGCCTCCTGGGCGAGAGAGTAGGGGGAGCGGTCGAACAGGAGCGGCACGATGCCTCGGCGATAGAACATCGTCCCCGCGCGGGCCTGCACGAGCCGCTCGGTCGCCTTGACCTCGGCCAGGTTGGCCGCCTCGAAGGCCGCCATCGAGGTGGCCGTCTTGCCGGCGAACGGCGCGCTCTTCCAGCTCAGGCCGTCGGCGTGCGACGATCGCGCCGCGGCGACCAGGGCCGCGGCCGCGTCGCGCTGGTCGCGGCGCATGGCCTCCGCCATGTAGAGGATGAAGGCCGGCTCGTCGAACGCGCCGGACCAGGTAGCGCTCGCCGCGTCGAAGCCGGCGCCCGATACGGAGTCCCAGGCCTTGTCGCGCCACGCGCCTAGCTCCCTCGACCAGACGGCCGGGTCCATCGGCGCCTGGGCCAGGAATTGGGCCGGGGCCTCCGGCGCGTCCTTGTTCTCGCGGATCGACGCGAAGGCCTTGAACGCCCCGCCGGTCGCCTTGAGCGACAGCGTCCGCGGCTCCGAGCCGGTCGATACGCCGGATACCCGGTAGGTGGCGTCCCCGAAGCTCAGCCTGATCGAGCCGTCGTCGCCGGGGGCGAGCAGCGACGCGCCGTAGGCCAGTTCGTAGTACATCGTGGCGGCGGCCTTCTTGGCGCGCTTGGCGTCGAGCCGCCACGAGGCGCGTCCCTCGTCGTCGGCGTTGACGACCAGCCTCGTGCCGTCGTCGAAACGGACGATGAAGCCGTCCTCGACCGCCTCGTAGGCTACCGGGTACAGGACGCCGTCCGGGCCGACGCCCCCGCTCAGCGTCAGCGGGTGGCGCTCCGAGAAGACGAGCCTGAGGCCGTTCGCGACGAGCTCCGCGGACCGGACGCCGTCGCCGTCCGGAAGGCCCTTGAACGATACGCCGCCCGATATCTCGGTGATCGGCCCGCCCGACGGGAACTGGACCATCACGAGCACCACGAAGACGGCGATATAGACGAAGGCCATCGCCGCGGCCCTTCCGAACGCGCTTATTCTCATACCGATGGGACTATACACGTTGCCAGTTCTATTGCGCAACCGCGGGAGCCCGTCCCGGCGGCCGCTCCATCGCTCCGTCGCTTGCTAAAGCGCTATAAACCGGCTACCATGGCCGGAATCCGACCCTTCGACCGGAGAGACGCATGAGAATTTCAACGGCGACGCGCCCTGCCGCCGCCCTAGCCGTTATACTCCTCGCTTCCTGCGCGGGCCTAGGGAGCCGCCCCGGGCCGGCGGAACCTCCGTCGCTGCCCGGCGCCGCCGCGGATACGAACGTCCCGGCCGAGCTGAGCGCCGAGGAGAAGGAGCGGATGGCGCTCGACGCGCTCGGCCGCTCGATGGAGTCGGGCGACTACGAGTCCGCCCTGGGGCGACTGGTCGACCTGATAGAGCTGGACCCAGGCAACCGATCCTACCCGGCGCTGCGCTCGGCGCTGTGCCTATCGCTCGGGCGCGCGGACGAGGCGCGGGCCCTGCTCGATGCCGAGCTGGCCGCCTACCCGGATAACGTCGAGGCCATGTACGCGCTGGCCGAGCTCGAGCGTTTCTCCGGGAACGCCGACGCCCACCGAGCCGCGATCGAGGCGATCGTCGCGAAGCGGCCCGGGGACGCGAACGCCCTGACCTCGCTCGGCGATATCCACTACGAAGGAAAGAACTACCGCAAGGCCGAGGAGTCGTATAACGCGGCGCTCGCCGCCGAACCGGGCAACGTCGAGGCCCTCAAGGGGCTGGCGAGGGTCAGGTTCCGCAGGGACGACGCGAAGGGCGCGCTCGCGCTGCTCGACGAGGCCGTAGCGGCCGCCCCGGACGACGCGCTCGCCTACCTGGACCGCAGCCGCGCGCTCTACGAGCTCGGCCGCTACGCCGAGTGCGAGGCGGACATGGACAAGGCCATCGAGCTCGCCCCCGGCTCGTCCTGGAACTACGTCGAGCGCGGCCGCCTCTATATGGACACCGGCCGCCTCGAGCTGGCCGAGGCCGACTTCACCGAGTCCATCCGGCTGAACCCCGATTACTTCCTGCCCTACGTCTACCGGGCGTCGATACGCGAGAACGCCGGCGACGACGCGGCGGCCCTCGCCGACTACAGGGCGGCGGCAGGGATGTACCCGGAGTACTGGTACTCGTTCGAGTCGATGGGCGTGCTCGCGTACCGGCTCGGCGACTGGAAGACGGCCTTCGAGTCGTTCGACGGGGCGGCCGGCTATACCAAGGCGCATCCCGAGTACTACGTGGCCGCGGCCCTGTCGCTGTACAGGGGCGGTGACGCGAGGGCCGCCAAGGAGTACGCCGGCAGGAAGCTGCCGCTCATCGACCGCTCCAAGCATCAGCTCCAATGGCTGGCGCTGCGCCTCGTCTACGACCAGGGCGAGATGACCGCCGAGGCGGAGCTGGCCATCGGCGCCGAGAAGAGCCTCGACGCCAAGGCCGGAGCGCTGTTCTACCTGGGCTCCTACTGGATAGCCAAGGGCAGGCAGGAGCTCGGCCTCAAGTACCTGCGCCTGTCGTACGACGCCGAGCGCGTCGGAACGATAGAGCGCCGTATGGCCGAGGCGGACCTGGCGCGGCTTGCGGCCGGCGATTGAACCCGAACGAACGGAGTAACGATGTCTGATACGATCAAGGCGCTCGAGCTATCGGGGCGCAGGATAGTGCTGGTGGGTACCGCGCACGTCTCCCGTGAGAGCGTCGACGAGGTGGCCGCGACGATACGCGACGAGGCGCCCGACGGCGTGTGCGTCGAGCTCGACGAGGCGCGCTGGCGCTCGATGACCGCGCCGGACGCCTGGGAGAAGACCGATATCGTCAAGGTGATCAAGGAGGGCAGGGCCTTCCTGCTGCTCGCGAACCTGGCGCTGTCGTCCTTCCAGCGCAGGATGGGCATGGACTCGGGCGTCAAGCCCGGCGCCGAGATGGTCGCCGCCATCCGCGCGGCCGAGGCGGCCGGCATCCCGTTCTCCTTCTGCGACCGCGACGTCCAGACGACGCTGCGCAGGGCCTGGGGCAAGTCGAACCTCTGGAACAAGTCGAAGCTGCTGGCCCAGCTCGTCGCGGCCGCCTTCTCGAACGAGAAGCCCGACGCCGCGGAGATAGAGCGGCTCAAGGTGCGTTCCGAGCTCGACGAGATGATGGGAGAGCTGGCCGACTACCTGCCGAGCGTCAAGGAAGTGCTGATCGACGAGCGCGACCGCTATATCGCCGCGAAGATCTGGACGATGCCGGGCGAGAAGCTGGTCGCGGTGATCGGGGCCGGGCACGCGCCCGGCGTCGAGGCGTGGCTCGCCCGCTTCGCCGAAGGCGCGCCTGGCAACGGCGCGGCGGGCGGCGACGCGCCCTCGACTGACGTGTCCGACCTCGAGCGCGTGCCCCCGCCCGGTATCCTGGCCAGGAGCGCCGGCTGGCTCGTGCCGGCGCTGATCGTAGGCTTCATAGTCCTCGGGTTCTTCACCTCGGGCGCCGAGGCCAGCCTGCGGCTCCTGCTGCGCTGGGTGGCGCTCAACGGCACGCTCGCGGCCGTCGGCTCCGTCCTCTGCCTGTCCCATCCGCTGACCGTGCTGGTGTCGTTCGCCGCGGCGCCTATAGCCACCCTGAACCCCCTGGTCGCGGTCGGTTTCTTCTCGGGAATCGTCGAGGCCTGGCTGCGCAAGCCCCAGGTATCCGACTTCCAGACCCTGTCGACGGACGTGTCGAGCCTCAAGGGCTTCTACCGGAACAAGGTCACGCACATCCTGCTGGTCTTCTTCCTGTCGAGCCTCGGCGGCGCGCTCGGAAACTTCATCGCGCTGCCGTTCCTGGCGGGCGGGGCGCTCTAGCGGGGTTCCCTTCGGGGTTCCCCTCGGGGCTACCGCTCCGGCGCGGACTCGAAGCGGTAGCCGAAGCCGCGGACGGTGACGATCCAGCGCGGGTCGGACGGATCGTCGCCGAGCTTCTGCCTGAGCGACGATACGTGGACGTCGACCGTCCTCGACGCGGTGGTCCCGTCGTAGCCCCATACCTCCTGGAGCAGGCGCGCGCGCGACAGCGTGCGGCCGTCGTTCTCCGATAGGAACTCCAGCAGCCTGAATTCCTGGACGGTCAGCGTGACCGTGACGCCGGCCTTGCGGACCTCGGCCCGCTCCCGATCCAGCTCCACGTCCCCGAATCGTACGATCGCCTTCGGCCGATCCCGCCGGGCGGGTCCGTCCTTGGTCCTGCGCACGAGCGCCTCGATGCGGGCCAGGAGCTCGGCCGAGTCGAACGGCTTCCCGAGGTAGTCGTCGGCGCCCATCTTGAGGCCGGCGACGCGGTCGGTCACGTCCGCCTTGGCGGTCAGCACCAGGACGGGCGTCGCGTCGCCCCCGGAGCGCATGCCCTCGAGCAGGTCGAGGCCGGAACCTCCGGGCAGCATCAGGTCGAGTATGACGACGTCATGGCCGCCCGAGGCGACGGCCGCCTTGGCCGAGGCGAAGTCGACCGCGTTCGTGACCGCGTAGCCCTTGGACGCGAGCAGGTCCGTCAGGGTCAGGACGAGGCCCGGCTCGTCCTCGATCAGCAGAATCGAGGTATCGTTCATCGCCAGCTCCTGAAGGTAAGCTCGGCCACGGTCCCGCCTTCTGGCGGGAACCTCAGCCTCGCGTCTCCGCCGTGCATACGCGCGACGCGCCGCACGAGGTAGAGGCCGATGCCCGTGCCCTTGGTGCCGGCCGCGATGGCGGCGTCGCCGCGGTAGAACGGCTCGAAGAGCTGCCCTCTCTCCGGCTTCGGCACGCCCGGGCCGTCGTCGCGGCATTCTATCACTACCACGCCTCGCTTGCCGACGGTCTTCTCGTAGGACCGTATCCTCACGACGCCGCCGGCGTACGCTACGGCGTTGCGTACCACGCCCTCGAGGGCCGACTCGAGCAGCAGGGCCGAGCCTTCTATCATCGGCTCGCCCTCGATCTCCACCGAGAACGTCGCCCCGCGGGCCAGCGCCGTCGCGCGCAGCTTGGCCAGGGCCGCCTCGACGAGGCCGGCCGCCGGGACGGGCTCGCTGCGGGCGACGGATTCGGTCGATTGGAGGCCGGACATGACCAGGAGCCGTTCTACGGTCTCGGCCAGCCGCCTGGCTTCCTTCGCGACGACGGAACCGTACTCCGCGACGCGCCGCTGCCCGACGATGCCCTCTGCGAGGTTCTCGCCGGCCGATAGGATCACGGCGACGGGCGTCTTGAGCTCGTGCGTGACGCTGGCCACGAAGTCCCGTTCCCGCTCGGTCAGCCGCGCCGACTTCCTGACGGCGTAGTACAGCATGATCACGCTGCCGTAGAGCAGGGCGAGGAAGGCGGCCGAGGCGATAGACCATCCGACCGCCTGGAGCCTGGCTTCCCGTACGAGCGAGCGCTTCTTGCCGGATACCGATATGGTCCATCGGCCTCGCTCGCCGCCCTCCTGGAACCTGAACCTGTCGATCGGGAACTGTTCCTCCGGCCGGTCGTCGTTCCGCGGCTGCGCCCTAGGCGCGGGCGGCTCGAGGGGGTACGGCAGCGGGTCGAGCGCGCTCAAGGCCCTGTATCCCATCGGCCAGCGATCGTCGCCCGTGAAGAACGCCTCGTAGAAGCCGGATACGTCGAAGCCCTCCGGATCCCTGAAGAGCGGGCGCTCGAAGTCGGCCTCGATCGCGTCGTCGGCGCCGCTCGAGAAGCGCCGCGCGCCGGCTGGGTCTCGCAGCGTAATCGCGTAGTCGCCGAATCCGGCGTCGGCGCCGAAATACGATTCGGTCAGGGTGGGGATGACGGTACCGGCGAGCACGTCCTGGTCGAGGACGGCGACGAGCATGCTCCGTCCGCTCTCCGAGCCGTTGCCCGGAGCCAGGCGGAGCGCGTGGGTCGCCTCGCCGTCGAGGTACGGCCCGTCGTCCTCCCCGACCTGGTAGACGGCGGCCACGAGTAGCGGCCAGCGGGAAGCGGCCCTGTACGCCTCGAGGCCGCGGGCTATGGCCGATCCGAGGGCGGCGGCGCCGTCCGACGGCGATACATGGGCCGTGGCCGCGGCGAAGCACGAGTCGAGCAGGGTCAGCTCCAGGTCGAGGTCGAAGGCCAGGCGGTCGGCCTGGTTCATCAGCGCCGCCCGCGTCCTGTTCGCGCCGGTAGCGGCCGCCTCGGCGAACAGCCCGCCGATCACGACCCAGAAGACCAGTATCGCCGGCAGCATCGCCGCCACCAGGATCGAGAAGAAGCGCGTGATGATCCGATTGGCCCGTCTCATCCGGACGGCTCCAGCCCGCGGCTCAGCCCAGCGCCCCGGCCGCCCTCTTGAGCATGGCCGGGATGTCTATGCCCTGGGGGCATTTCGGGACGCACTCGCCGCACTCGACGCAGGCGTCGGCGCCGTGCCCGGCTAGGTCGGTCGCGTACTGCCCGCGGGCGCCTTCGAGGTCGTCGAACATCGAGGCGTCGTTCCAGAGGCCGAACACGCCCTGGATCGAGACGCCGCTGGGGCAGGGGCGGCAGTAGCCGCACGCGGTGCACGGCACCGCCATGCGCGCGCGGAACCAGTCCCGCGCGGCGTCTATCGCGGCGCGCTCCGGCTTCGTTATCGAGTTCGCGCGCGCCGACGAGGCGACCGCGGCGTTCTCCCAGAGCTGGGACGACGCGCCCATGCCGGAGAGCGCCGTCACGACTTCCTGCCTGTCGAGCACGTGGCGCAGCGCCCACTCGGCCGCCATCCTCGGGGTCGGGTAGGAGGCGAAGGCCTCGCGGACGCCGTCGGGCACGTTCGCCAGCACGCCGCCGCGCAGCGGCTCCATCACGATGACGCCGAGGCCCCGCTCGGCGGCGTAGCGGATGCCCGCGTCGCCGGCTTGGTATTCCTCGTCCATGTAATTGTACTGGACCTGGCAGAATTCCCAGTCGGGCCAGCCGTCGACGATCTCCTTGAACGAGCCGAGGTCGTCGTGGAACGAGAAGCCGACGTGGCCTATCCTGCCGTCGGCCTTGGCCTCGGACAGGAACTCCAGCGCCCCGGTCTCGAGCATCGTCTGCCAGCGCTTGCGGTTGAGCGCGTGGGCCAGGTAGAAGTCGATCCGCTCGACGCGCAGCCTCCGGAGCTGCTCGGCGAGGAAGCGCTCCCAGTCGCCGGGCTCCTTGATCAGCCAGGTCGGGGCCTTCGTCGCGATGAGCACCCTGTCGCGGCAGCCGAGGCGCTCGACTGCCCCGCCGAGCCATCGCTCGCTCCGTTCCTTATGATAGGGCCAGGCCGTATCGAGGTAGTTGACGCCGGCGTCGAGCGCGTCGGACAGCAGGGCGTCGGCCGCGGGCTCGTCGATGGCGGCACGGTCGCCCGAGAGGGTGGGCAGGCGCATGCAGCCGAGGCCGAGCGCCGATACGTCCAGGTCGGGTATCTTGGGGAAACGTCTGTACAGCATGGGCGGAGTATAGCATACACTTGACGTATGCCTTCAATGGTTTACAATGGGCGGATCGTCGGTCCGCCGACGAACAAGGAGGATTCATGAAACTGTCCCGAATCTCCGCCGCGATCCTGCTCGCGGCCGTCATCGTATTCGCGGGTTGCCAGAAGGCCGAGAAGCCCGCGGCCGCCGCCGAACCGGCCAAGGCCGCCTTCCACATCGGCGTCGTGACCGGCACGGTATCGCAGTCCGAGGATGACCTCCGCGGCGCCGAGGAGCTGATCAAGCGCTACGGCAAGGTGTCCGACGGCGGCATGATCCAGCACATCACCTATCCCGACAACTTCATGGACCAGCAGGAGACCACGATCTCCCAGATCGTAGCCCTCGCCGACGATCCGCTGATGAAGGCCATCGTGATGAACCAGGCCGTGCCCGGCGCCGCCGAAGGCTTCAAGCGCGTCCGCGAGAAGCGCTCCGACATCCTGCTGTTCGCCGGCGAGCCCCACGAGGATCCGCTCGTGATCGAGGCCGCCGCCGACCTCGCCCTCAACAGCGACTTCATCAGCCGCGGCTACACGATCATCTGGGCCGCCAAGGAGCTCGGCGCCAAGACCTTCGTCCACATCTCCTTCCCGCGCCATATGTCGTACGAGACCCTCGGCCTGCGCAGGCAGATCATGGAGCAGGCCTGCAAGGACCTCGGCCTGACCTTCGCGTTCGAGACCGCCCCCGACCCGACCTCCGACGTCGGCGTCGCCGGCGCCCAGCAGTTCATCCTCGAGAAGGTCCCGGCCTGGATCGAGAAGTACGGCAAGGAGACCGCGTTCTTCTGCACCAACGACGCCCACACCGAGCCGCTCCTCAAGCAGCTGCTCCAGTACGGCGGATACTTCGTCGAGGCCGACCTGCCGTCGCCGCTCATGGGCTACCCGGGAGCGCTCGGCGTCGACCTGACCGCCGAGGCCGGGAACTTCCCCGCCATCCTCAAGAAGGTCGAGCAGGCCGTGGTCGACAAGGGCGGCGCCGGCCGCTTCGGCACCTGGGCCTATAGCTACGGCTTCACCGTCACCGCCGGCCTCGGCGAGTTCGCCAAGAACGTCATCGAGGGCAAGACCACGAAGGACAGCCTGGACGGCCTGTTCGAGGCCTTCGCCGTCTATACCCCCGGCGCCAACTGGAACGGCGGCTACTACATCGACGCCAACACCGGCGTCCGCGCGAAGAACCACCTGCTCGTCTACATGGACACCTACATCCTCGGCAAGGGCTACCTGCCCACCACCAAGCAGACGGTGCCCGAGAAGTACTTCTCGATCAAGTTCAAGAAATAAGGCTCTCGCCGCTTGAAACCGGGCCGCCCTTCGGGGCGGCCCTTTTATTTTTGACAATAAGGGAACCATCGTATATCATGCTTGTCGCGCGCGGGCCCGCGGGGCCCGCCGATCCAGTCAGGGCCAGCGATGCCGACGTCGCATGACGGCCGACCTCGCGCGAAAAAAGGTAGGATACATGCCCAAACCACCACCCTTGCTTTCATTAAAGCATATATCTAAGAGTTTCTACGGGAACGCCGTACTGGAGGACGTATCCTTCGACGTCGGCCCCGGGGAGATCGTCGGCCTCGTAGGCGAGAACGGCGCGGGTAAGACCACGCTGATGCGTATCCTGTTCGGCATGCCCGTGATCGCCGAGACCGGCGGCTACGGCGGCCAGATCGAGCTCGACGGGGCGCCGGTATCGTTCAAGACGCCGTTCGACGCGCTCGACGCCGGCATCGGCATGGTGCACCAGGAGTTCTCGCTGATTCCCGGCTTCACGACGACCGAGAACATCGTGCTCAACCGGGAGCCGATGAAGGCGAACCTCGCCTGCGAGGTCTTCGGCGACAGGATGAGCGTCCTGGACCGGGCGACCATGCGCTCCGTCGCGGAGAAGGCCATCGACCGGCTCGGCGTCAAGCTCGACCCGGAGACGCTCGTCTCCGAGATGCCGGTGGGCCACAAGCAGTTCACCGAGATCGCGCGCGAGATAATACGCGAGAACGTCCGGCTGCTGGTCCTCGACGAGCCGACCGCGGTGCTGACCGAGAGCGAGGCGGAGATCCTGCTCGAGGCGCTCAGGCGCCTGGCCGCCCAGGGCATCTCGATCATCTTCATCTCGCACCGCCTGCACGAGATCACCAAGGTCGCCGATACGATAGTCGTCCTGAGGGACGGCAAGGTCGTCAAGAGCGCGCCGTCCGAGGGTACCTCGGTACGCGATATAGCCGCCTGGATGGTCGGCCGCTCGGTCGAGACGAAGCGCCCCGACCTCGCGTCGCGGACCTTCGGCGAGGAGGCGCTGCGGGTCGAGCGGCTGTGGGTCGACATGCCCGGCGAGACGGTCCGAGACGTGTCGTTCTCCGTGCGCTCCGGCGAGATCTTCGGCATCGGCGGCCTGGCCGGGCAGGGCAAGCTCGGCGTGCCGAACGGCATCATGGGCCTCTACGCCGGCGGCGGCTCGGTGACCCTGCACGGCAAGCCCGTGCCGCTCAACGACCCGAAGGCGGCCCTCGCGATGGGCATGGCGTTCGTCTCCGAGGATAGGCGCGGCGTCGGCCTCCTCCTCGACGAGAGCCTCGAGTGGAACATCGGCTTCACCGCGATGCAGATACGCGGCGAGTACCTCAAGCGCTACCTCGGCGGGCTCCTCAAGCTGCGCGACGAGGCGGGGCTGCGCAAGCTGGCCGAGGAGTATATCGAGCTCCTATCGATCAAGTGCACGAGCCCGAAGCAGTTCGCCAAGGAGCTGTCCGGCGGCAACCAGCAGAAGATCTGCCTGGCCAAGGCGTTCGCGATGCAGCCGGACCTGCTGTTCGTCAGCGAGCCGACCCGCGGCATCGACGTCGGCGCGAAGGAGCTGGTGCTCAAGTCGCTCCGGCACTACAACCGCGACAACGGCACGACCATCGTGATGGTCTCGAGCGAGCTCGAGGAGCTGCGGTCCATCTGCGACCGCGTCGCGATCGTCGACGAGGGCCGCATCGCCGGCATCCTGCCGCCCGACGCGGACATAGCGGAATTCGGCCTCTTAATGGCCGGAGAGGTCAAAGAGGAGGCCGCGCGTGCGTAAGATCAAGGAATTCGCGGCCGACTTCGGCTGGCCGCGCATCATCATCTTCCTGTTCCTCGTGTCGCTGTTCATCGTCGCGCCCTTCGTCGGCGTGTCGATCAGCCGGTCGCTGTCGGACACCCTCAACCGCTTCGGGCAGAACGCGATACTGGTGCTGGCCCTCGTGCCCATGGTCCAGTCGGGCTGCGGGCTGAACTTCGGCCTGCCTGTAGGCATCATCGCCGGCCTGCTCGGCTCGACGATAGCGATGCAGCTCGGCCTGACCGGCTGGCTCGGCTTCATCGGCGCCGTCGCGATCTGCGTGCCGTTCGGCCTGCTGCTCGGCTGGCTCTACGGCCAGCTCCTCAACAAGGTCAAGGGCGAGGAGATGACGATAGCCATGTACGTCGGCTTCTCCATCGTCACCTTCTTCTCGATCCTGTGGCTGCTCCTGCCGTACTCGAACCCCGCGATGATCTGGGGCTACGGCGGCGCCGGCCTCCGGACGACGATCACGCTCGACAACTACTGGAGCAAGATACTCAACGATTTCCTCGCCGTACGGATAGGCTCGGGCTTCGTCTTCCCGACCGGCATGATCCTGTTCTTCGCCCTGTGCGCCTTCTTCGTCTACCTGTTCTTCAGGACCAAGACCGGCACCGCGATGACGGCCGTGGGCTCCAATCCCGACTTCGCGCGAGCCGGCGGCGTGTCCTCCGACAAGATGCGTACCGTCAGCGTGATGCTGTCGACCGTGCTAGGCGGCGTGGGCATCCTCGTCTACCAGCAGAGCTTCGGCTTCATCCAGCTCTACCAGGCCCCTCTGTACATGGCCTTCCCGGCCGTCGCCGCCCTGCTGATAGGCGGCGCCAGCGTCAATAAGGCCTCGATGATCAACGTGGTGGTAGGCACGCTGCTGTTCCAGGGCATCCTGACGATGACGCCGAGCGTCATCAACAGCATCCTGCAGACCGACATGTCGGAGGTGATACGCATCGTGCTGTCCAACGGCATGATCCTGTACGCGCTGACCAGAAAGACGAAGGTGTCGAAATGACGAAGCGGTTCGATTTCAAGAGGTTCGTCGCCGACAACGTGGTCGTCGTCATCTTCCTCGTGCTCACGGCCATCGCGACCCCGATCTCGGGGCTGTCGGCCAACTACATCATCCAGGACATCATCACCCGCATCGGGCGCAACTCGTTCCTGGTGTTCAGCCTGATCCTGCCGGTCATGGCCGGCATGGGCCTGAACTTCGGCATGGTGCTCGGCGCGATGGCCGGCGAGATCGGCCTGATCTTCGCGGTCGACTGGGGCATCTCCGGCGTCTGGGGCCTCGGCTTCGCGTCGCTCGTCGGCCTGCCGATAGCGGTAGCCCTCGGCTGGCTCTGCGGCTCCATACTGAACCGGGCCAAGGGCCGCGAGATGGCCACCGGCTACATCATCGGCTTCTTCATGGACGGCGTGTACCAGTTCGCGGTGCTGTACCTGATGGGCTCGCTGATACCGATGCGCTCGCTCGCGATCACGCTGTCGCGCGGCTACGGCATCCGCAACACCCTGAACCTCGACTCCGTCAGGCAGAGCCTGGACAACCTTGCGATGGTCAAGGTCTTCGGCTTCAACGTACCGGTGGCCACCTATCTCGTGGTGGCGGCGCTCTGCGTGTTCATCGTCTGGTTCAGGAAGACCAAGCTCGGCCAGGACATGCGCGCGATCGGCCAGGACCAGGGCGTTTCGAACGCCTCCGGCATCCCGGTGGAGAAGACGCGCATCATCGCCATCGTCGTATCGACGGTGCTCGCGATGGTCGGGCAGATCATCTTCCTCCAGAACATGGGTAACATGGCCACCTACAACGCGCACCGGCAGACCGGCTTCTTCGCCGTCGCCGCCATCCTCGTCGGCGGCGCCTCGGTGACCAAGGCGACGATCCCGAACGTGTTCGTCGGCGTCGTGCTGCTGCACCTGATGTACATCGTGATGCCGCGCGCCGGCGCCGAGCTGTTCGGCTCCGCGCAGATAGGCGAGTACTTCCGCGACGCGTTCAGCTACGGCGCGATAGCGCTGGCCCTCGTGCTGCACGCCTGGCGTAAGCGCCGCGGCGTCGAGATCGACCGGGCCGGGCTCAGGCGGAATACCGTCAGCCCGGACGCCAAGGGAGGCCAGGCATGAGCGCTAACGGGACCAACGGTATATCGCCGGCGCTCAGGCGCAGGCGCCTCGTCGTCCGCGCCTGCCTGGTCGCGCTGTACCTCGCCGTCGGCGCGTGGGTGATGCTCAGCGGCCGCGAGCATACGCTCCTGTTGGACAACAAGGCGCTGGCCGACGGCTCGGCGCCGGCGTTCAGGCGCGTCAAGGTCTATGTCGACCGGCATGACCCGATAGAGCTGTACGCGCGCGACCGCGACATGATAAAGGTGCGCGGGCAGGGCCACAAGATCCGGATAGAGACGAACGAAGGCGCCGAGCGCCTCGAGGCGAGCTTCCGACTGGCTTTCGGCGAGGATATGTTCCTCGTGTCGGTGCCCGCGATGGCCAAGGGCGACGACGGCTTCTGCGAGGTATTCAAGACGGCCGACGAGGCGCCGAGGGCAGAGCCTTCGGCCGACGAGGCGACGCCCGAGCCGACCTTCTAGGCGGCTCGCCAGGGCGGGCTGGCGCGGTCGCCGCGGCTCCGCGCTTGTCTCGTTTCTACGTATTGCGATAGTATAGCGTCAACCTGACGACGAGGCGGTCCCGCGAGGGTCCGCCTCGTCGCATTCAAGCATCGGAGCGACAGCGTATGGCTAAATACCCGTTCAGCGAGATCGAGCCCAAGTGGCAGAGGCACTGGGAGGAGCACCATAGCTTCAGGGCCGAGGAGGACGCTTCCTTCCCCAAGGAGAAGCGGCGCTACGTGCTCGATATGTTCCCGTACCCGTCCGGGGCCGGCCTGCACGTCGGCCACCCCGAGGGCTATACGGCCACCGATATCTACTGCCGCTACCTACGCATGAACGGCTACAACGTGCTGCACCCGATGGGCTTCGACTCGTTCGGCCTGCCCGCCGAGAACTACGCCATCCAGACCGGCACGCACCCGGCCGTGACGACCCGCGCGAACATCGACCGCTTCAGGAAGCAGATCAAGAGCCTCGGCTTCTCGTACGACTGGGACCGAGAGGTATCCACCTGCGAGGCCGACTACTATAAGTGGACCCAGTGGATCTTCGTCCAGCTGTATAAGCGCGGCCTGGCCTACGAGTCGGACGCGCCGATCAACTGGTGCCCGTCCTGCAAGACCGGCCTGGCCAACGAGGAGGTCAAGGACGGCGAGTGCGACCGCTGCGGCACCAAGGTGACGCGCAAGCGCATCAGGCAGTGGATGCTCAGGATCACCGCCTACGCCGACCGCCTGCTCGAGGACCTCGACGGCCTCGACTGGCCGGAACCGGTCAAGCAGATGCAGCGCAACTGGATCGGCCGCTCCGAGGGCGCGAGCGTCGTGTTCACCGTGGACGGCCGCGGCGACGCGCTCGAGGTGTTCACGACCAGGCCCGACACGCTGTTCGGCGCCACCTACATGGTGCTCGCGCCGGAGCACGCCCTCGTCGCCGCGATAACGAGCCCCGGCCAGAAGGCCGCGGTCGAGGCCTACGTCGACGGCGCGGCCAAGAAGAGCGACCTGGAGCGCACCGACCTGGCCAAGGACAAGACCGGCGTCTTCACCGGCGCCTACGCGATCAACCCCGTCAACGGCGCGCGGATCCCGATCTGGATCTCCGACTACGTGCTCGCGTCCTACGGCACCGGCGCCATCATGGCGGTGCCCGCCCACGACGAGCGCGACTGGGACTTCGCCAAGGCCTTCGGCCTGCCCATCGTCGAGGTGGTCGCCAAGCCCGGCCCCGACGGCAAGGCCGCGCCGCGCGCCGGCGAGCCGGCCGAGTGCACCGCCGCCGACGGCGTCGCGGTCAACTCGGGCTTCCTCGACGGCCTCGGCACCGAGGCCGCCAAGAAGGCGATGACCGCCTGGCTCGAGGAGAAGGGCCTCGGCAAGGGCACCGTCAACTATAAGCTCCGCGACTGGCTGTTCAGCCGCCAGCGCTACTGGGGCGAGCCGATACCGGTGGTCCATTGCCCGAAGTGCGGCGTCGTGCCCGTACCCGAGGACCGGCTGCCCCTGACCCTGCCCGAGGTGTCGAGCTACGAGCCCTCCGGCACCGGCGAGAGCCCGCTGGCCAATATCGACGACTGGGTGGGCACGACCTGCCCGACCTGCGGCGGCCCGGCCAGGCGCGAGACCAATACCATGCCCCAGTGGGCCGGCTCCTGCTGGTACTATCTCCGCTACCTCGATCCTTCGAATCCGGACGCCTTCGTCGGCCGCGACAAGATCGACTACTGGATGCCGGTGGACCTCTACGTCGGCGGCGTCGAGCACGCGGTGCTCCACCTGCTGTACGCCCGGTTCTGGCACAAGGTCCTCTTCGACCTGGGCCTGGTCAACACCAAGGAGCCGTTCCAGCGCCTGGTGAACCAGGGCATGATACTCGGCGAGGACAACCAGAAGATGTCCAAGAGCCGCGGCAACGTGATCAACCCGGACGATATCGTCTCCGAGTACGGCGCCGACGCCCTCAGGCTCTACGAGATGTTCATGGGCCCGCTCGAGGTCTCCAAACCCTGGATGACCGCCGGCCTCGTCGGCGTGACGCGCTTCCTCGAGCGGATGTACGCGCTCGGCGAGAAGCCCGTCGTCGACGCGGCGCCGTCCGCGGACCTGCTCAAGCTGATGCATAGGACCGTCAAGAAGGTCGACGCCGACACCTCCAGCCTGAACTTCAACACGGCGATCTCCGCGATGATGGTGCTGTCCACCGAGCTCGCGAGGCTCGAGGCCCTGCCTCGGGCCGCGTACGAGTCGCTCGTGCTGACGCTCGCCCCGTACGCCCCGCACCTCGCGGAGGAACTATGGGAGAGGCTCGGGCACCGGGAGAGCCTCGTCAAGGCCGCCTGGCCCGCCTACGACCCGGCCCTCTGCGAGGACGACGAGGACACGATCATCGTGCAGGTCAACGGCAAGCTGCGCGGCGACTTCAAGGCCGCCAAGGGCGCCGCCAAGGACGCCCTCGAGAAGGCCGCCCGCGCCGTGCCCAAGGTAGCAGAGCACCTGGACGGCAAGGACGTCGTCAAGACGATCGTCGTGCCGGGCAAGCTGGTCAATTTCGTGGTCAGGTAGGCGGAGCTGAGCTGTTCCATAAGGGATCGTCGATGACTATTCGTTTCGAGGCGCTGAGCGAGAAGCACAGAAGGCCGGTGATAGATATCTTCAACTACTACGTTGAGAATTCTACCGCCGCCTACAGGGCGGAACCGGTGGACTACGGGTTCTACGATAATTTCCTCGAGGACGCGAAGGACTATCCCGGGTACGCGATGATCGATCAGGATGATACGGTCGTCGGGTTCTGTACCCTCGAGGCGTTCATGCCTATCAAGACGTTCAGCGCGGCCGCGGAGGCGACGTACTTCATTCATACCGCATATACCGGTAAGGGAATCGGTAAGAAGGCCTTGGATAGGCTAGAGGAAGACGCCGGGCGAATGGGGATCGGGAAGATCGTCGTGAACGTTTCCGACGATAATGATCGGAGCATCGGCTTCCATAGGCGTAACGGATTCACCGAGTACGGCCGCTTGGGCCGCGTGGGGCTGAAGCTAGGCAAGAGTTTCGGGATCGTATACATGGAGAAGACGCTAAGGCGCGAGACCTCGTAGCCGAGCCCCTAGATCCATTCGGCCCGACGATAGGCCGCGGGTAGCTGTTACCCGCGGCCCTTTTTTTTTGCTCGTGGACGGCGAACGAGCCGCTCCGCCGCGGCCCGCGCCCCGGCCCTGTCGGCCCAGCGTATCGCGAGCGCCAGCGCGACGAGCCGGGCGGCGGGCTGGACCGACTGGGCGCCGAACCCGCCGGCTACGGCCACGAGCGCCGCGCAGGCGGCCGAGACCGCGTACAGCGCCGCGGACGCCGATCGCGCCTTTGCGGGCAGGCGACGGCCGCCGAGTATCAGGGCCAGGAGCGGCAGCGCGCTCGCCCAGAGCAGGTTCAGGTTCCAGGCGGCCTCGCCGTAGTCTGCGCACAGCCAGAAGAGCAGGATCGCGGCTCCGACGACGAGGGCCATCGAGGCTAAAACCGCGTCGAAGGCCGCTGCGAGCGGCTTGAGCCGGCCTCGGAGGGCGGTAACGGCTATCGAGGCGGCCGCGAGCAACGCCGCGAAGGCGCTAGGGCCGAGGCCTGTCCGTTTCGCCGTCGGCTTGGCCTCGTACAGGGTCCTCGTCGCCGAGACGAAGGGCTCGGAGCGCTCCGAAGGCTCGGCCGCCCCGCCGTTGGACGCGTCGGCCGCCCAGTCCATCAGGTGCCCCGGCAGGAAGATAGGGTCGCCGGTCCTCGCCTCGCGATCGACGGTAGGCCCCATCAGCAGGTTGACGACGAAGGTCAGCCAGGGCCTGCCGGCGAGCGTGCCGTTGACCGAGGCGCGCACCGTCATGGACGGATCGACCGCCCTGGAGCCCGGATCCTCGCCGGCCGTCCTCTGCAGCATCACCGCGACGCGGGTCGTGCAGTTATCGCTGAAGTATCGGTAGTTGTAGACGCGGTTCTCCGGCCTGGCGTCGTGCCTGAGCGCGGCCACCAGCGCGGCGGCCTGGGCGTCGTCGAGACCCAGGTCCTGCTCGACGATGGTGCGGTTCTCGACGCCGCTGTAGAAGCCGAGCACGCTCGAGGTGGAGCCTGCGCCGACCATGAACTCCATGCGTCCGGCGAACATGCCGAGCGCGAACTTGGCGTCGAAAGGGTGGGCCGACAGGCCGTAGTTATAGAACAGGTCCCGGCCGGAACGCGTATCGACGACGCGCAGGCCCGAATGCCCGAAGGACGAATAGAGGGCCTCTCCGGGCAGTATGGTTATGAGCGAGACCTTGTAGGGGGAGGCGGTCGGGGCGGGCTCGGCCAGGGCCGGCAACGCGGCCGCCAGCGCGAGCGCGGCCGCCGCGAGCCATCGCGATAGAGTTTTCATGGACGGAGTATACAACGGCCGGGGCGATCAGGTCTTGAACTGCCCGACCTCGGCCGACGCGTTCTTGACGCTCGCCGACGCGGCTATCGTCAGCTCGTTCGTGTCCTGGGCGGCGCGGCGTATCTCCTCGGCCCCGGCGGCCATCTCGCTCATGCCGTTCTCCAGCTCGCTCGCCAGCTGCAGGAGCTGGCGCATCTCGGTCAGTACCGCGTTCGAGCCCTCCTGCATCTCCTGGGCCGAGTTCCTGACGTCGGCTGTCACCTCGTTGATGCTCGACAGGGACTCGAGTATCTGCGACGAGCCGGCGCTCTGCTCCTGCATCGAGTACTTGACCTCCTCCTCGAGCCTCGAGAGTATCCGGATCTGTTCCAGGATCTCCTCGAAGGTCGAGGCGCTCTGGCCGGAGCTGGAGACCACGGCGTCGATGACGCCGCGTATGCCCTTGATCGTCTGCCCGATGGTCTTGGACTGCACCGCGGCGTTCTCGGCGAGCTTGCGGATCTCGTCGGCCACGACCGCGAAGCCCATGCCCGCCTCGCCGGCGTGGGCCGCCTCGATGGCGGCGTTCATCGCGAGCAGGTTCGTCTCGGCCGCGATGCCGGCTATCAGCTGGTTCGCCGCCTGCAGGTTCTCGGACTGCGCGTCGATCTCGCGGACCTGCGTAACGACCGTCTCGATCGCGCCGCGGCCGGCCTCGGACTTGCCGAGCAGCTTCTCGTAGTACGAGCCCATGCGCTCGATGTTCGCGGTGACCGACTGGATGCTGGCGACCATCTGCTCGATGGAGCTCGACGACGACGATACGCCCTCCGACTGGCGCTCGATCAGCCGGTACAGCTGCTCGATGTTCTTGGCTATCTGCTCGACCGTCGCGCTCGACTCCGTGACCGACGCGCTCTGGTTGATGCTCTGCAGCTTGAGGCTCTCGATGTTCGCGGTGATCTGCCTGATGGCGCCGGCGGTCTCCTCCGTGTTCGAGGCGAGCTGGACCATGCCGTCGCCGAGCGATCCGATCTCCTTCTTGACCCGCACCATGATGCCCGCGAGCTTGTCGACGAAGGTGTTGAAGAAGCCGGCCATCTGCCCGAGCTCGTCCTGCGTCCGCGACTCGATGCGCCTGCTCAGGTCCGCGTCGCCTGACGAGACGTTCTGCATGCCGGACGAGACCTCCCGCATGCGCGCCGTCACGTTCGACAGGATCAGCAGCGATATCGCCAGCACGAGCAGGTCCGCGGCGCCGAGCGAGGCTATGATCAGCACGATGCGCTTCGTCAAGCTGGCGGCGCGCTCGGCGAACCATGCGTCGGTCTCGTTCATCACGATATCGATGGTTTCCTGGATCTTGTCGGAGACGGGCGCGGTGGCGTTGTAGAACTCGAGGCCGTCGCGGCCGTAGCCGCCGTACTGGGCCTTGCCGAGGATGTTCAGCACCGCGTCCTGGAGTTCGTACCACTCCGGGCTGAGCTCGAGCTCCGACAGCGATACCGATGCGAGCTCGCCGCAGTGCTCGCCGGCGTTAGCCAGGTTCACGGCGATGCCGGCGTTCGTGTCTATCAGCTCTATGGTCTTGGTGTACTGGATGCCCAGGTCGAGCGAGAAGATGGAACTGGCCAGGCACTGGATACGGGACGCGTTCTCCTTGGCCTTCTCGAGGAACACGATGGACTGGAGCTGCCGTGACGCCTCCGCCGCCTCGGTGTCGGAGAGCGCCACGTACTCGGCCATGATCAGGTCGAGGACTTCCGAGTAGCCGGTGTAGGCCGACTGGGCCATCATCGAGCGTTCGTCGACCTGCCTGCGCAGCTGCTGGAACTGCGCGACGGCCGAGGAAAGGACGGTCTCTAGGCTCTCGGGCGCCTCTACGGCGTCGAACGTCTCCTGCACCGCTTCCCAGGCGCTACCGGTCCCGTTCCGCGTCGACATGATCCTATCGGCGGCCGCGGTACCCGACAGGTACAGGTACGCTATGCCGCGTTCGTCCTGGGCGGCCGATAGCATAGCGCTGAGCGACTTCATGATGGCCAGGTTCGACTCGGCGTCGTCGACGGCGTTCTTATCCCCTATCGACGATTGTATGAGCAGGGCGCCCATTCCCGCGACTATGGCCAGCGGCACGATTATGAGCACGAGCAGCTTGTTTCTCAGAGAAAAAGCCATGTGAAACCTCTGCGTACCTGGATGTCGCCCGCGGAGAAGTCGGGCCGCTTTTTATCTGATGAGCAGCGACGCCGCCGCGGCGAGCGCGACGGCGGCTAGGGCCGGATCGCCGCGCCTCGGCGAGGTCGGACGTCCCCTATATCCAGTATCGGCGCGATCGCCGCCGGACTGGAACCCATCATAGACCGAAATCAGGATCTCGTCGATGCTCTTCATGAAGCCTTCGAGCTTGACCGAGCCCTTGCGCTCGAGGATGCGGTCGTAGCCGCGGAGGGCGTCGGCGAAGAACGAGCCGAAGCGTCCCGGCAGCCTGAGCGACGGTCCGAGGCAGGCCTTGGAGATGAACATCAGAGCCTCGAAGGTCACGGCCTTCTCTATGCCGGTTAGCAGGGCCGTCTCCGTAATCACGAGGGGGCCGATGGTCGCGAGGCGCCTGCCTATCGGCACGAGCAGGTTCGCCGCGACGATGCCGGCCATGACGACGACCGTCGTGATGGGCGATAGCCTGCGGCCCGAGGCCCAGGCCGCCGCGGCGGCCGCCGCGAGCATGGCCAGGCGGCCGTACAGCGTCGGCTGGAACAGGAGGACGACCGACAGCAGTACCCCCGTCATCGCCAGCCTGGCCGGGTCGAAGGCCCCTTCCCAGCGCTCGCGTCGCGCGGCCCGCCCGGCCGCCCCCGGCCGGCTCATTCGGCGCCTCCGGCCGAGGCCCCGGCGGCGCTCGGCGAGGAGAGTATACCGGCCAGCCAGGCCGACTTGGACGCGAAGGCCTGGGTAAAGGCTCCGAGGGCCAGGCCCGAGGCCAGGCCGAGCCCGACGAAGGCCGGCGCCATGAACCTGGCGCTGTCGCCGAAGACGAACACCCTGGCCAGCGCGACCTGGGCCAGGTTCGACGACACGGCCCCGGCGACGCAGAGGCCGACGTACGACAGCGAGCGCGGCCCTGCCAGGGCCCTGAGGCCGCGCATGACCAGCGCGCTGGCGAGCGTGCCGGCGAGCGAGAACAGCGCGACGTAGGAGAACAGCGAACCGGTCAGCACGCTCATACCGACGACCTTGACCAGGGCGAGCGCGATATACGAACCGAAGGGCAGGAGGTCGACGGCGAGCAGGAGCGGCAGGTTGGCCAACCCTAGCCGCATGAAGGGCACGGGCCTCGGCAGCATGTACTCCACCGTGGACAGGAAGAAGGCCAGCGCCGCCAGGAAGGCGGCGAGCCTGCGGCCGCCGTCGGGAAGGGCTGGCCTAGCGTACGAACGCGTCGAACTCATCTTGAATTTCCTCGCCCTCGATCCGGATGAACACGCCGTTGGGAAGGCAGGCCGCCCATTCGCCCGGCCGGCGGATCGGCTGGGAGGCGACGCAGGTCCTGTTCGCGCACGGCGAGTCGTCGATGTGGGCCTCGCCGTCATGGATACCGACTATGGATACGCCGATAAGGCCCGGAACCTCGATGACCCTATCCTGATTCAACTGGTATATCCATTCATCGCCGCCCGAGGTGATGACCAGGACGGACGAGGGCGGCCCCCCGTAGACGGAGACCGCCAGGCATACGAACAGGGCCGCCGAGAGCGCCACGATCAGGGCGTCGAGCCACCTGACCTTGAACCCCCCGCGGCCCCCTCGCGCGCCGGCGCGTCGGATCAGTGGCATCCGCCGCAGCCGCATCCGCCTTCGTCGTCGCAGTCGCCGTCGCCGCAGCATCCGTCGCCGCAGCCGCAGCCGCCCTCGGCGTGCACGTGGCCGTGCTCGAGCTCCTCGGGGCTGGCCTCGCGCACGTCCTTGACGGTCACGTCGAAGTGCAGCGACTTGCCGGCGAGCGGGTGGTTGGCGTCGATCTTGACCTCGTCGCCCTCGATGCCGACCACCGTGACGATGTGGGCGCCGCTGGCGTCCTGGGCCTGGAACTGCATGCCGACCTCGATCTTCTCGGGCTCGGCGAAATCGCTCTTGGCGACCTTGAAGATCATCTCCTCGTCGAGCTCGCCGTAGGCGTCGGCCGGGGCGATGACGCAGCTGATCCTGTCGCCGGCGACCTTGCCGTGCAGCTCGCGCTCGAGGCCGGGGATCAGGTTGTCGTTGCCGTGGAGGTAGGTGAGCGGCTCGCCGTCGGAACGGTCGATGATCTGTCCCTGGTCGTCCTTGAGCATGTAGTCTATCGAGACGACGCGATCCTTCTGGATTTCCATGTAGCCATCCTTACAAAGAGAGAGTGTGTATCGACGGGCGGGGCCGAACGGAACGATGCGAACCATGATGCGTCTAGAGCGGCTAAGCCCTGCCTGGAAGCTCCAGGATATCACGTCCGTAAAGGAACGCCTTATCGTCTATGATAGGGTACCTATTGGAATGGAGATTTTCAAGTAGCGTAGGATAAAGAACGGGCATCCGGCGTTGAAGGCCCGTCGGGATGGTGCTATAGTCCGCTCCCGGAGGGCATCATGACACTCATCCAGGCCGCTATCCTCGGGCTTTTCCAGGGAATCGCCGAATTCCTTCCCATTTCGTCGAGCGGGCACCTGCTCATATTCAAGGACATCATGGGCCTGGCCGAGGTCCCGGCGCTGTTCGACGTGACGCTGCACGTCGCGACGCTCGGCTCGATCGTCGTGGTCTTCCGTAGGCGCGTCGGCGGCATCATCGCGTCGGTGGCCCGCTGGATAGTACGCAGGCACGGCGACGGCGACGCGGAGAACCTGTCCATCGTCGTGCCGGCCGTCGTCGCGACGGCGCTGACCGGCGCCCTCGGGCTGGCGATCGACAGGATAGACTTCTCGGGCAGCCCTAAGGTCGCCGCGGGCCTCCTGATCGTCACCGCGCTGATCCTGATCGCGGGCTCGCGCCTGAAGCCCGGCTCGACCGGCTTCCGCGGCATGACCGTCAGGCACGGCGTGATCGTCGGCCTGGCCCAGGGCGTCGGCGTGCTGCCCGGCATCAGCCGCTCCGGCATATCGATCAGCGCCGGCCTCGCCTCCGGGCTCGAGCGCCAGGCCGCCGGCGAATTCTCGTTCCTGCTGGCCATACCCGCCATCCTCGGCGCGCTCGCGCTCAAGCTCGACGACCTGCCGGCCATGGCGGGCAGCGTCGCTGCCCTGCCGTTGGCCGTCGGCTCGATCGTCGCCTTCGCCGCCGGCGTCGGGGCGCTCCTCCTGCTGATGCCGCTGGTCAGGAAGGGCAAGCTGGCCTGGTTCGCCGCCTACCTGATACCCGCGGGACTCATCGGGCTTTTTATCCTTTGACGTTTAGCCGATACAGGTAAATAAGGATCGGAGTCTACGTCATTGGATAGAGTTCACGCTTCTCGACCGACTATAATCGTTTCATCGCTCGGCCTCGCGCTCGCGGGGGCGGCCCTGTTCGCGTCGCTCGTCGCGGCCTCTCTCGGGGCGGCTGACGGCTTCGGCGGCTTCCTGCTCGACGGCCTGTCGTGGGCCGCGTACGCGCTACCGGCGTACCCATGGCTGGGCGCCGTGATCATCGCGATGCCCGGTTTCAGGTACGACCTGCTGATCGGGCTCCTCCTGAGCCTGTTCCCGTTCGCGTCGCTCTCCGCCACCGCCCGTTTCCTCGACGATCCGACGCGCGCCCTGGCTTCCTTTCCGGCGCTCGAGCCTCTCGGCATACTCGGCGTCGCCGTCGCCGGGCTCTGCCTGACCCTCGGCTCAGGCGCCCTGGCCTGCCTGGCGGTCGCCCGCGCGCGATCCGTCGCGCTCGGCGCCGCGGAATCCGAGCCCGAGGGCCTGGCCGACGATAGGCCGGCTCCGGCGGTCCCGCCGGCGTCGCGCCGCGTAGGGGCGCGAGCCGAGCGGGAAGCGGCCCGCGAAGCGGATCGGGCCGCCCGCGCGGCCGCGAAGGCCGCGCCGGAGCCGCCGGCCGATACGGCCGACGACGACTTCGAGACGCGCACCTTCGACCTGAGCTATCCCGACCTGCCTCCGGTGCCCTTCCTGGCGTCGATGACCGCCCCCGAGCCGGCTCCCGAGGCCGCGGATTCCGGGATGGCCGATCCATCGCTCGACGATAAGCCCGCGCCCGTGGGCCATGACGGCGCCTCGGGCGACGACGGCGCCGCGGGCGACGATGAGCCCGAATTGCTCGTCGACCTCGACGACGCCCATCCCGAGGCCGACGAGCCGATACCGCTGATGTTCGGCCGGCCCGAGCCGAGGGACGACGTCCGGGCCGACCTGGTCGCCAGCGATCCCGCCCTCGACGCCGACTTCTGGGCCGACGCCGGCCTCGTCGACGCCGAGCCCGCGGCCGACGATCCGGCTGCCGACGAGCTAGCGGCCGAAGAACCGGCCGCCGCTGACCGACGCGCTCACGACGCCCCGGACGATAGGCGGCCGTCCCTGCTGCCGAGGGTCGAGGTGTTCCAGGACGGCGAGCACGCCGAGGCGCTGCGAACGAACGGCGAGGCCAGGCGGGACTTCGACCCGGCCGCCGTGACCCCGGCCGCGACGCTGGTCAAGGCGGCCAGGCCCGTGCCCGAGGAGTCGTCGACGCCGCCGGCCAAGCCGGCCGCCGCGCCGCCCGAAGGCGAGCCCGCCGCCGCGAAGCCCCGCCTGCCCGGCCGCAAGCCGGTCGTCGCGTACTCGATGCCGACAGAGGGCATCCTGACCGACTATCCCGACGGCCAGTACTGGATCATCGACGATAAGACCAGGAAAGCCGCCGAGGTCCTCCGCGAGACGCTCCAGGAGTTCGGCATCGAGGCCGAGGTCACCGGCATACGCAAGGGCCCGGTCATCACCATGTTCGAGATACTGCCCGCGCCGGGCGTGCGGCTCTCCAAGATAGCCAACCTCTGCGACAACATCGCGCTCAGGCTCGCCGCCTCGAGCGTGCGCATCGTCGCCCCGATACCGGGCAAGCACGCCGTCGGCATCGAGGTGCCGAACGAGCGCCGGGCCATCGTGTCGTTCAAGGAGATCGTCGAGAGCGAGACCTTCAAGAACGCCAAGATGGAGGTCCCGGTCGTGCTGGGCAAGGACATCACCGGCGACGTGCAGGTCGTCGAGCTGACCCATACGCCGCACCTCCTGATAGCCGGCGCCACCGGCTCGGGCAAGTCCGTCTGCGTCAACTCGATCATCCTGTCCATCCTGTACCGGCGCTCCTTCAACGAGGTCAAGCTGATCCTGATCGACCCGAAGATCGTCGAGCTCAAGCTGTACAACGGCATACCCCACCTCCTGACCCCGGTCATCACCGAGCCGAAGCGGGCGTTCCAGGCCCTCCAGTACTGCATCTGCGAGATGGAGCGGCGCTACAGCCTGCTCGACGCGATGGGCGTGCGCGACATCAAGAGCTACAACAAGAAGATCGTCGAGAAGAGCATGGCCACCGACAAGCTGCCGTACATCGTCGTGATCATCGACGAGTTCGCGGACCTGATGGCCACCACCGGCAAGGAGCTCGAGTCGACGCTGGCCAGGCTCGCGGCGATGAGCCGCGCGGTCGGTATCCACCTCGTGCTCGCGACCCAGCGGCCGAGCATCGACGTGATCACCGGCCTGATCAAGGCGAACATCCCGAGCCGCATCGCGTTCATGGTCGCCGGCAAGTTCGACTCGCGCATCATCATCGACATGGTCGGCGCCGAGAAGCTCCTCGGGCGCGGCGACATGCTGTTCTCCGGCTCTACCGACGCCTTCCCCGTACGCATGCAAGGCGCCTTCGTCTCGGACGACGAGGTGGAGCGCGTCGTGGCCCACGTCAAGACCCTCGGCGAGCCCGACTACATCGACGAGGAGATATTCGTCGACGACGACGACGACGAGGGGCCTTCGCTGTTCGACGACGAGGACGACGACCCGCTGTACGAGAAGGCCCTCGAGATCGTGCTGTCCCAGGGCAAGGCGAGCGCCAGCTTCCTCCAGCGCAAGCTCAAGATAGGCTATAACCGCGCCGCCCGCATCGTCGAGCTGATGGAGGAGAAGGGCATCGTCGGCAAGGCCCAGGGCTCGAAGCCCCGCGACCTCGTGCATAACCCCGACCTCGGCTCGCGGCCCCCGAACCCGCGCGCCCGCTACGTGCCGGACTTCTCGGCTGACGACGACGACGACGACGGCGAAGCCGACGCGGACCCGGGCGAAGGCGACGATCCGAGCGACGACTGAGGCCTGAGCGATAGGCGGGGCGGCCCGGCGCGCGCGTCAGACCTTGACCAGGCCCTCGACCATCGACCTCGTGCCGGGCAGCGCGAGCCAGGCGTCCATGCGGTCGCGCAGGCCCTCGTCCCCCGCGCGGAGCAGGAACACGACCGAGGTCTCCGCTCCCGCCTGGAAGCAGGGCACCAGCCTGCCGGAGAACTGGGAATCGGACAGGAACGACCCGACGAGGCGCTCGGTTATGGCGCAGTCCGCGCGCTTCCATACGACAGCGGCGAAGGCCTCGAGGTCGTTCGCCACGACGACCGCGCTACAGCCCGTTCCCTTCAGGCAGTCGTTCACGTACGAGCCCTCCTGGGCGGCGACGCGCTTCCCGCGCAGGTCGGCCAGGCTCGCGTAGCCGGCTACGTCCCGACGGAGCGCGAACACCGTCGGCTTGAACGACGCGATCGGGGCGGTCGGCAGCACCGGCTTGCCGTCGAAGAACGCGTTCGGCCAGCCGACGTTGGCTATCATGCGTATGGCGCCCGAGAACAGGTCCTCGAGGGCCGCGGCGAACTGGCCCGGCCTGAATATCGCCTTGGCCGCGGCGCTCTTGGCGAAGGCCCTGGCTACGTCGATGGCGATGCCCGCCGAGTGGCCTCCCTTGATATGCGCCCACGGCGGATAGGTGACGTCGTGGCCGATCGCGATAGCGCCGTCTTCGGCGGATCCGGCGGGGCCCCCGAGCGCGCGCTCGACGCCGTTGATGGCTTCCTTGAGCCGGCCTGAGGCGAGGAGCACCTCGTCGGCCGACGCGCGCTGACGCTCCAGCGTGCCCATGATCAGCTCGGAGCTCTCCGCGAGGAGGTCCGTCGCGCCGGTCAGGCTGGCCATCGACGCGGTTATATGCCCGACGCTCCGGGTCTGCCCCTCGAGGGCGGCCTGGATGTCGCGCATGTTGGCCGCGGCGCCGGCCATGGCGTCGGAGCTGCGGCCCTGTTCCTCGCGCGACGCCGTCATGCGGTCGGCGAGCTCCGCCTCGGCGGCCTGTATCGTCTCCAGCCCCGCCTCGGCGTCGGCCATCCCGGAGCGCAGCTCGCGGAGGACGCCCGAGCCGGCGTCGGTCAGCTCCTTGCTCGTGCCCGCCAGGCGCTTGACCTCGTCGGCGACCACCTTGAAGCCCTTGCCGTGCGCCCCGGCCCGGGCGGCCTCGATCGCGGCGTTCATGGACAGCAGGTTGGTCATCTCGGATATCTCGTCGATGGACGCGAGCGTGCCCTCGATGCGGTCGATCGCCTCGGCGAGGCGGCGATAGACGTTCAGGAAGCCGTTTACGCTCCTGTCCATGCGCTCCAGGGCCGCGCTTCCGGACGCTAGCGACGATAGCGACGCCCTGAACGCGCCGTCCGCCGCGTCGAGCGACGTTCCGGCCTCTGCGGCCGAGCCGGCGATCGCGATGGATCCGGCCTCGAGGGACGATAAGTCCGAGCCTATCGCGCGGGCCGCCTCCACGTTGGCCGCGTTGGCGCGTATCGTCTCCGCGAAGAAGTCGGCGGTCAGGTTCGACTCCATCGTCAGCGACCAGAGGTGGTCGGCCAGGCTCAGGTGCCTGTCCTTTAGCTCGCCCGCGAGGCCCGCGATGGTCGCGGTATCGTTCGTTCCGTCGCGCTCGCCGTCCATTCAGCGATACCTCCGTGACGCGCCTTCCGCGCTTCGAGATTCTGCCGTCGGGGCGGCCGCGATCCATCCGCGCATCCCCGCGCGCCGGCTACTACCGGCAGTATCGCACGATATCCGCCGGAACGGAAGCGCCGATAGCGGCGCGCGGAGGCTCCCGGGACCGGGCGCCGCCTTGAAATCCTGGCCGTTTTCGTGTAATAATAATGGCCTACCCGAACAAGACCATCATCTTCTCGCGGCGAGGCAAATCTCCCTTCATCGAATAGGAGTTTTGCATGAGTACCATCGACGACGCGCGTTCCGTTCCCGAACCGAATAAGAAACCAGGCGTAATGTACGCATTCGCGCCGAACGGCCTGGAGCTGCCGGTCATCGACGTCGAGCACCCGGCGTTCACGGTGGACCCGGCCGCCCTCGAGGCCGCGACGCGGCCCGGCGCCATGAGGAAGCCTTCCCGTATCCAGGCCATGATGATGCGGCCGATGCTGAGAGGGTCCATGCTGGCGAACGCTATCTCCGGCGCCGGCGGCGGCTGCGCGAGCGGCCTCGGCACCTATATGCTGAAGCTCGGACCGGGCAACCTGGGCGACGGATGGGCCAAGCCGATCGACCGAGCCATCGCCTCGTCCTTGCCCTGCCTGTCCGCCCGACTGCGCCTGGAACTAACCGCCCGCCTCGAGGCGGACGCTATCCTCGCCCTCCTGAGGCCTCGCGGCGGGCGTTCCCGGCTGCGTATCGTCAACATAGCCGGAGGGCCGTCGGCGGATACCCTCAATGCGCTGATGTTAGCGCGCAGGCGCGAACCCGGCGCGCTCGACGGCGCGGACGTCGCTATAGAGATCCTGGACGCCGACGACGAGGGGCCGGGCTTCGCCGTCAGCGCCTTGGACGCGCTGACGGCCGCGGGCGGGCCGCTCGCCGGGCTCCGCGTCAGCCTGGAGCGCCGACCCTACGACTGGAACGACGCCGCGTCGCTAGCGCGCCGGCTCCGCTCCATCGCCGATTCCGACGACGATAGCGTCGGCGCGGTGATAGCGTCGGAAGGAGGGCTGTTCGAGTACGCGTCCGACGACGCGATACGGGCGAACCTCGACGCCGTACGGGACTTCGCGCCCCGGGACGCCGTCGTCGTCGGGACCGTAAGCGAGGCGGCCGGGCCCGCCGGCTCGGTAAACGAGGCGACCGGCACCGCCGCCAGGCTGCGCGGCCTCGACGCCTTCCTCGGAGTAGCCGGATCGGCGGGCTGGGAGCTAGCCTCGAGCGTCGCTTGCCCCTTAAGCCGATGCGTGGCGCTCCGCCGAGCGGCATCGTAGGGCGGCTTGCCTCTCGGGTCGTTTCGCGGACGCCCTAACCCTAGCCGTTCCTGAACGCTACGTGTTACGAACCTTGTTGACGAAGTACGATCGACGGACCCATAAAGTTCGTAACACTATCACCGCTATGCCGGCCGAACGATCGCTTATTATATTGTCGATACGCGGTACGCGGTACGAAGCCGACGCTTTCGACGCGGGAGAGCCCCGCGCTGACCGACGGACCGATCCGGCCATAAGGAGGCCTACATGCTCGAAGAAGGATCGATAGCGCCCGATTTTACGCTCGACGACGACGCCGGGAAGCCCGTGAGCCTATCGTCGTTCAGGGGCAGGAAAGTCGTGCTGTACTTCTACCCGAAGGACGACACCTCGGGCTGCACCAAGGAGGCCTGCGGCTTCCGCGACGCCTACGGCTCGTTCATCGAGAAGGGCGCCGTGGTCGTCGGCGTCAGCCCGGACGAGAGCGGCTCCCACGCGCGCTTCAAGGCCAAGTACGGCCTGCCCTTCGTCCTGCTGGCCGACCCTGAGCACCGCGCGCTCGAGGCCTACGGGGTCTGGGCCGAGAAGTCGATGTACGGCCGCAAGTATATGGGCGTCGTCCGCTCGACCTACGTCATAGGCGAGGACGGCGTCATACTCAAGGCCTTCCCTAAGGTATCGCCCGAGGGCCACGCCGCAGAGATCCTGGCCGCGCTGTGACCGTAGCTGCGGGCCTCGGCTTGCGCCTCGACCGCATCGGGCGTATCATACCGCCTAGAAACACGGAAGGAGGCGCCTATGCGTAGCGACGCCAGCGCTCCGATCCATGGCTCGCGGTCGGTAACCTGATCTCATCCGGCTGCTAACGATACGCCGGGGCCTTCCTGGGGCCCCGGCCTTTTTTTAAGGACGCACTATGAAGTTCTATTTCGCCGCTCCCCTGTTCTGCGAAGCCGAGCGGCGCTATAACGCCGACCTCGCCGGGAAGGTGGAATCCCTCGGTTTCGAGGTATTCCTGCCGCAACGCGACGGCGTGGTCGGCGCTTCCGAGACGGACGACGGCGGCGACGCCGCCATGCGGCGGGCAAGGGTCATCTTCGAGCTTGACCTCGAACGCATCAAGGCTACCGACATATTCTTCTACCTGCTCGACGGCAGGGTACCGGACGAGGGGGCCGCGGTCGCTCTCGGCATAGCCTACGCCGACAAGGCGGCGCGACGGCCGGATCGGCTGCTCCTCGGGCTCCATACCGACGGCCGCGCCGCGTTCCCGGACGCCGCCCTGAATCCGATGCTCGCCGCGTCTCTCGACCGCGTCTTCGCAGACGAACGCTCGCTCCTGGCCTACCTCGACGGGCTACCGCGCCGATGACGCTGATACGCGGAGGCCTGGTCGTCGACGGTACCGGGGCGCCCGCGAGGCGCGCCGACGTACTGGTCGATGGCGACCGGATCGCGGCTATAGGCGCGATACCGAACCCGCCCCCTGGCGCCGCCGCGATCGACGCCGCCGGGGCGGTCGTCGCGCCCGGCTTCATAGACGCTCATACCCATGACGACGTCGCGGCGCTCGAC